>NZ_JAMYPO010000017.1:0-114392 GCF_040320365.1 Mesorhizobium sp. M0701 | reverse complement strand
CTTTCACGGGGGATGCATCAGGCGGAGCTGCATTAGAGTTCGCGCTGATCGCGCCTTTTCTGATAATGCTTTTGATCGGCATCTTTGCATTCGGCTGGGCTCTGAATGCTATGTCGAGTGTTCGGTACACGCTGGAAACGTCGTCACGTGCGCTGCAAATGAAGAACTCGCTGACGCAGGCCCAGATCCAAGCCATTGCCACGGAAAAATTACTGGATTTGGGATTGAAAGACGTCGATGTAACAATAGCAATCGACGCCCCCAGCGGCGGCTTTCGCATGGCACATCTGACCGCCCAATATGCGTTCGTGATCGAGTTCCCGTATTTCAACCGATATCCGATAAATTATCAGACAACTGTCACAGTTCCCCTGATTGCATCGTGAGCACGTCCCGGCCAGTCGAGCGGCACCTTTCGCAGGATGTTCGCTGCACGCCGCCTTTATAGGCGATCGCCTTGTACAGCGCGCCGTTGCCGGCTTTGTTCCGGCCGAGCCCCCACCCCTCGTCCAGCGCCGCGGCGCCGCTACTTGTTTGCTGACAGGCATGCGAGGCGGATATGTGGAATTTGGCAGCAGAGGGCTGGAGGCTCCTCAAGCAGAGCGTCATCGGCTTCATCGACGACAATGCGCTGAGCCATGGGGCGGCGATAGCGTTTTATGCCACAACCTCGCTTGCGCCGATCCTACTCATCGTTGTGGCTATTGCCGGCATGGCCTTCGGGCACGAGGCGGCGCAACTCGCCCTTTCGGCACAGATCGCTGGCCTGATGGGGCCGCAAAGTGCCGAGCTGCTGCGAGCTACGATCGAAAACGCCTCGCAGAAGGAAGCCGGAACCCTCGCCAGCATTCTGGGGCTGGTCACGCTGTTCGTCGCCGCATCCGGCGTGTTCGGCGAGATGCAGCTGGGGTTGAACGAAATCTGGAAAGTCAAACCGAGCGGGGCAACGATTTCACGAATGGTTCGGGCACGCATTGCAAGCCTGGGCCTGGTCGCCGCCCTCGGTTTTCTGCTCCTGGTGTCGCTGGTCGTAAGCGCTGCAATTTCGGCGCTCGGAGACGTCATCAACGCCTACCTGCCGTTCGGCACCATCATCCTGAGCGCCATCAACGGGACCGTCTCGTTTGCCCTGATCACGCTGCTGTTTGCCGCAATCTACAAGGTGCTGCCGGACCGCAGCCTGCAATGGCGCGATGTCGGCATCGGCGCCGTGGTCACCGGGTTTCTGTTCACCATCGGCAAGTCGCTGATTGGCTGGTATATCGGAACCAGCGCCATCTCATCGTCATACGGCGCGGCCGGCGCCCTGCTCGTCGTGCTGTTATGGGTCTATTATTCGGCCGAGATATTTCTGCTGGGCGCCGAATTCACGCGAGCCTATTCGGTTCGACACGGCAGCCGGTCCGATTTGAAGAACAAGGTGGAATCGCATGGCAAATGAGTTCACGCCGAAATTCGACCTGGCCGGCAAGGTGGTGCTGGTCCCCGGCGCCTCGCGCGGCAGCGGCCGCGCCTGCGCACTCGCCTGCATGTGCTGGCCACATTCCGCTCGGCCGCATCGGCGACCCGATCGACGTCGCGGGCACCGTGGTGTTGGCGGCGTCACTGATCACTGGCGCGAATATATAGGTGGATGGCGGTTGGTCGGTAGCGTGATAGGCTCTTTGGCTGGTAGTGCGATACCGCTTCGCGAGCGCCGTCTCCCACACCAGGAAGAAGCGCGCGGACTTCGCAAGGTTAGTCCAAGAGGTCTTTTATGAGCGAAAAATCTCAATCGAACGGTGAATTCGACGAACCGCGGAATGAGCCACTCTTCACGGCTATCTCGCAGACAGACCCCGCCTTCCTAGCAGCTTACGATCGCGCGCTTGCGAGTGTGCCGACATTTGTCGAACATATCGAGGGAAATGCAGATGCCTTCTGTTCCGCGAAGCTTCGGTTTCGCGATCCCGACGAGTCCGTACGTCTTCGGGAGGACCACTTTGTTTTCCTTTGGCTTGCCGATGTGCATTATCATGCTGAGGAGCGGCTATTTTCAGGTACGTTTTTCGAGGTGCCACCCGAGCTTCAGAAATGGCATCAAGTCGGACAGCGACTTTCGTTTGAAGGCGATGATATTTTCGATTGGATGGTTCTCGACGCGGGGCACTTGCAGGGGGGATTCACATTGCGTGTAACCCGAGACAAGCTTCCTGAGAAAGATCGTGGCTCATACGATCGATACATCGGGGTTTCGGTTTATGAGCCACTGCCGTCCTGATTCAACGTATGCTTGATAGCCTGGTCTTTCGTTGGAGGATTGGGCAGCCGCACTGGTCAAACCAGCTTTCTCATTCATCGCCGGCGAGCCAACGGACCATGTTCGCCATCAGTCTTCCGTAGAACGGCCATCCGAGGAAATCCTGCGAGAGCCAATGCGGGCCGATATCGGTTGCCCAGGCAATCGTGCGGCCGCGGCCATGGCTACCGACGGCAAGGAGCGGCCAGTCGGTGCCGCGATGGTGGCAAGTCGCCAGAAGCCGGGACGAACCGTCGCGCCTGAATTCCAGCTTGTTCATGCCGAGGATCGGCGGCAAAGGCCCCTCCACCCCGGAAAAAATCGGATGTGACGACTGCAGGACGGAGGCCTGCAGGCCTTGCGGCACCTCCATGCCGTCGCAGTAGGGTAGGCAACGGACCGGCAGAACGTCCTCGACCGGGGTGTCGTGGAAACGCGCCGTCCCGAACATGCCCTGAAAGCCCATGTAACCGCCGGCCAGCATCAGCCCGCCGCCACCTTCGACATAGGCCTTGAGCACATCGAGGCGGTTGACGCCGACACGCCCGGCGCGGGCATCCGGCGTCACCAGCAATGTCAGGGCGCCGACGTCGGAGATCACCACCGCCTGATATTGGGCGAGCCCATCGAGGTCATAGGGAAACGCCGCGCTGCAACGCTCGCCGCCGATCTGCGTGACCGCGATGCCTTCAGTGGCCAGCGCGGCATTGAAGGCCGTCGCACCATTTGTCGAGGCCGCACTTGTAAGCACGTCGCTGCCGATGGCAACCGAGGTCGTCGCTGCAAAGGTTTCGCCTGCAAGCAATATCTTCATTGCCGCCCCGCACTGTTTTCATTCGAGAGGTTTTTAGGAAGGGCGCCGGATGGACCGGCGCCCCCTAGAACTCAAGCTCTGTAGGATCAGAATTTGAACTCGGCCAGATTTTCGGGAGTCACGATCTTGGCCGGACCAAGGATCAGTTCGCCGCCGGCGCCAATCGTGTATTCGCCGAGCCTGCCTGCCGTGAACTTCTCACCCTCCTTGCCGGTGATCTTGCATTGCGCAAACGCCTGGGCCGTCTGATAAGTAAGATAGCCAAGATCGGTGACGTTCCACCAGATATCCTGAGCCGCTTCGTCCTTGATGTATTTCGAGATCAGAGTGGCCGGCGCGAGGCCGGTCAGCTTGACCTTGCCGATCATGCCCGCTTCCTCGAGTGCACGCGCGGCCGCCGGAAGGCCGATGCCTGCCGGGACGATGATCACCTTGAGATCGGGAAACGCCTGGACCAGCGCCAATGCCTGCTGCTGGTTGATCTGTTCGCTTTCTTCGCCATAGGCCACCTGCACCAACTTCATTTTGGAGAACTTCGGCTCGGCCGCCATCTTCGCCTTCATGAAGTCGATCCAGGCATTCTGGTTGGTCGCCGTCGGCGTCGACGACAGGATCGCGAATTCGCCTTCACCGCCGCTGAGGGCGAATGCACTTTCGAGCATCATCTCGGCGAGACTGTCGCCCTTCACCTGATTGACGAACACCGCACGCGCATCGGCGGCCACATCGGAGTCATACGAAATCACCCTGACGCCCTGCTGAACGGCGCGCTTCAGCGCAGGCGCGACGGCATTGGCGTCGTTGCCGGCAATTGCGATGACTCCGACCTTCTGCGACACGAGGCTGTTGATGAATTCGATCTGCGCCTCGGCGGTCGCCTGCGATGGGGCGACCTGGGTAGCGGTGCCGCCAATTTCCTTGGCTGCCTCTTGCGCGCCTCCGAAGGCCACTTTGAAGTAGGGATCCGTGTCGAGCTTGGGCAGGAAACCGACCGTTACGGGTTCCTTGGCGCACTCCTGGCTGAAGGCCAGCGAGCTTGGCGCAAGCAGAACCGCGGATGCGAGCAGGGCTAATCTAAACGCTTTCATTGTGACTCCTCCGTCAAAATTCGGGCTTGAAGGAAGGGGCCCGAGATCACCCCTTTGTCTCGCGCATTGCGCGGGATCTGCTGAGCATCTCCTGTGTGGAGCGCCAGTAATTGCCGATCAGCAGCGAGCCGATTAGAAGCAGGCCGATGATCATGCCCTGCGCGTCGCCACCGATCTGGTTCAGCGCCAGCACGTTGCGGATGATGGCGATCAGGACCAGTGCCAGCATGACGCCGGTCAGGCGGCCCTTGCCGCCAAAGACGCTGACGCCGCCGAGCAGCACGATGGTGATGACGTCGAGCTCCATGCCGAGCGCATTGTTGGCGCGGGCGTTGGAAAGGCGCGCGGTATAGACGATGCCGGCTATCGCCGCGACGACGCCCGAGACGACGAACAGGTTCAGCACCATCCGGCGCGTGTTTATGCCGGAATAGCGCGCCACTTCGGGGCTGCCGCCGAGCGCGTAGATGCGCTTGCCGGTCGGCGTCTTCTGCAGCACGACCGCAAACACCGGCGCCAGCACCAGGAAGGGCACGATGGTCCACGGTATCTCGGTGCCAGGCAGGTTGTTGATGCCGAAATCGACTACCGCGGGCGGCAGGATGTTGACCGAGCCGGTGCCGAGCAGGATGTAGCCAATGCCTCGATAGAGCGCCATGGTGCCGAGCGTCACAACCAACGACTGCAGTCCAAGGCCCGAGACCAGATAGCCGTTGAAGGCGCCGAGCAGGCCGCCGATGAAGAGCGTCAGCGGGATTGCGGCAAGTGTCGGCACACCGGCCTGGACCAGCAAGCCAAAGACGACGGACGTCAGCGCCAGCACCGAGGCGATCGACAGGTCGACCTCGCGGGTGATGATGAGCAGCGTCATCGGCAGGATCAGCAATGCCTTTTCCGAGGCGCTGGCGGCCAGTTGCGAGAGATTGAAGCCGGAAACGAAATTCGGCACGAAGATCGCGGCATAGAGGAAGATGGCCACGCAAGAGGTCGCCAGCAGCAGATCCCAGAAGTCGATCGAACGGAGGAACTTTTTCACCGCGCCCTCGCCTGTCTTGCCTGCTCGGCCCGCCGCACGATGAAGGTGTCGATGCCGATGGCGACCAGGATCACGAGGCCGTAGACGCCCTGCAGCCACAGCGGGTCGACGCGCACCAGCGTCAGCCCGTTTTTGATGACGAGCAGCGTGAGCGCGCCGAGGATGATACCGAGCAGCGTGCCCGAACCACCGCGGATGGCGACGCCGCCGACCACCGCCGCCGCGATCACGGTGAGTTCGAAGCCGAGCGCGACGCGTGCATCGATGGTCGCATAGCGCGATGCCCACAGCGCGCCACACAGGCCGCCGAGCAGGCCGGCCATGCCAAAGGCCAGCAGAATGCGGCGGTCGACGGGGATGCCGATAAGACGCGCGCCGTCGGGATTGGAGCCGGCGGCGAACAGTTCGCGCCCGATCGCTGTGCGATAGAGCAGCACGTAGCCCAGGCACAGGATAACGATCGCGATGATGACGATCAGCGGCACGCCGGCGATCTTCAGGCCGGTCATGTCGAGCCAGGCTTGCGTGACTTCGTCGGCGCTGATCTGATCACCGGCTGCCCAGATCGAGTTGAAGCCACGGAAGATCGACATCGAGGCCAGCGTGACGACGATCGCCGGGATCTTTCCCCTGGTGACGACGAGGCCGTTGATCAGGCCGGCGACGCCACCGACGGCGCATGCGGTTATCAGGCCAATGCCGATGTCGAGCCCTGGATAGGCCTGGACCATGCTGGCCGCCATGTAAGCCGACAGGCCGATCACCGCAGCGATCGAAAGGTCGATGTTGCGGGTGATCAGCACCAGCATCTGCGCGAGTGCAGCAACGACGAGCAGGGCGGCATCCATCGACACGGCGGTCAGGTTTGCAGCGCTCACCATGCGCGGGTTGATGATGGTGACCGGGATGGCGACCGCCAGCATCGCGGCGAGCAGACCGAACTCCCGCCGCTTCAGTATGTCGAGCGGTCCTTTTCTCTTCTCCTCGCCGGCGGCCTGTGCCGCCGCATCGGCGCTTTCGCCGGCCTTGGTCGCTGCTTCCAGCACCTTTTCCTGAGTGGCTTCGCCCCTGGCAAATTCGGCCGTCCGATGGCCTTCGCGCAGGACGATGATGCGGTCGCACATGCCGATGAGCTCGGGCATTTCGGAGGAGATCAAGATGATTGCCATGCCCTGGGCGGCAAGGTCGGCGATCATCGCATGCACTTCCGCCTTGGTGCCGATATCGATGCCTTGCGTCGGCTCGTCGAGGATGAGGACGCGCGGTTCGGTGCGCAGCCATTTGGCCAACACCACCTTCTGCTGGTTGCCGCCGGACAGTTCCTTTACCGGCTGCGCGTAGCCGGAAAAGCGAAGCTTCATGCGCTTCAGCCAGTCCGAAACCAGATTGATCGCGCGGTTCGTGCCGTAGAAGCCGGAGCGGGCTGTCTTGTCGAGGACTGGCAGCACCGCGTTGTCGAGGATGGAAAAATCCATCACCAGGCTCTGGCCCATGCGGTCTTCAGAGACATAGGCGATACGCGCATCCATGGCGTCGCGTGCCGACGCGAAGCGCACAGCTTCGCCGTCGATCAGGATTTCGCCGGCATCGGGCTGGTCGATTCCGAACAGCACGCGCGCGATCTCGGTCCGCCCGCTGCCGACCAGGCCGCCGAGCCCGAGCACCTCGCCGGCATGGAGCTTGAGGTCGATATTGGAAAAGCCACCGGCGTGCGAAAGCCCCCTCGCCTCCAGCACCAGTGCGCCGGTCGCGTGGCTTCGTTGCGGATAGAGGTCGGTGACCTCGCGGCCGACCATCATGCCGATGGCGGCGGCGCGGCCAAGCTCGGCCCTCGGCTTGACGCCAATGAGGCGCCCGTCGCGCAGCACCGCGATGCGGTCGGCGATGCGGAAGATCTCGTCCATGCGGTGGCCGACGAACATCATCGCCACACCGTGCAGCCGCAGGTCGGCGACGACAGTGAACAGCCGCTCGACCTCGCGCTGCGAGAGGGCGGCCGTCGGCTCGTCCATGATCAGCACCCGCGCGTCGAGCGACAGGGCGCGGGCGATCTCGACCAGTTGCTGTTCGGAGGTGCGCAACGTTCCGAGCCGGGTTTCGGCCAGCACGTCGAGGCCGACTGTCGCCAGCACCCTGCGCGCGCCGGCAAGCATGGCGGCGTTGTCGATGCCGCCGAAGCGGTCGCGCGGCATATGGCCGAGATAGATGTTCTCCGCCACCGAAAGATCAGGGAAAAGACCGGGGTGCTGGTGCATGACCGAGATGCCGGCAGCCTGGGCGTCGTGCGGCGAATAGAAGACCACAGGCTTGCCATCGACTTCGACATGGCCGCCGGTCGGGAGATACACGCCGGCCAGCAGCTTTACGCAGGTGCTCTTGCCGGCGCCGTTTTCGCCAAGCAGAGCCAGCACCTCGCCTGAGCGCAATTCGAAGGACGCGTCCTTGAGGGCAATCGTGCCGCCGAAGGCTTTTGTCGCCTGAACCAGGGCAACCGGGACAGCCGCGTCGCTCTTCACCATGGCGTCGGCTTCGCCTAATGCGCCCAAGTGCAGCACCTTTCCTCCCTGGTCCTGTTTTTTCAATTTGCTATATTAAATGGCCGAATGCCGCAACTGGAAAATTGACTTCCATGGCCGCGAAGGGCACTGTCGCGTCGCGCACGGGTGCGATTGGAGTGCTCGACCCCGCGGCAGCCTCAAAGCTGCAAGCGGCTGGAGTGGCTCTGCGGGAATGAATGGGGAGGCGCCGGTTTTGTCCGGAAAAGGCAGCAATTCGGTCAAGGTTCGGCATTATAACGAGCGCTTCGTGCTTGACGCCATTCGCCGCCTGAAGGAGGCATCCAAGTCCGATCTGGCGCGCGCCGCAAATCTGACGCCGGCCGCGGTCGCCACCATTGTCGACGGGCTGGAGTCGTCCGGATTCGTAAAGCAAGTGGGGAAAAGGTTCGGGCAACGCGGATCGCCATCCACTCTCTACCGACTTGCACCTGAGCGTATCTACAGCGTCGGCATCAAGATCGGCCGGCGCGCGCTGGAAGCCGTGCTCGTCGACTTTGCCGGCGAGGTCCGCTCGCGCGAGTCGCACGAATATCGCTTTCCGGATCCCGACATGGTGCTCAAGGCCGGCAACATGTCGCTGGCCAATTTCGACAAGCTGGTCGAGGGGCTTGGCGATGCCAGCATCGTCGGCGTCGGCATCGCCTCGCCATATTTCCTCGGCGGCTGGAGCGAAGAGCTCGGCTTTCCCGACGATCTCGGCAGCCGCTGGGAAGCAATCGATCTGACGACGTTCTTCGCCACAAAGCCGAAGACCCCGGTCTTCGTGGAAAACGACGCATCATCGGCCGCACTCGCCGAACTCATCCAGGGGACCGGCGCGCGGTTCCGCGACTTCATGCATATCTCGATCGACACCTTTGTCGGCGGTGGACTGGTGCAAGGCGGCAAGGTCCATACCGGGCCGCACGGCAACAGCGCCGCGCTCGGTCCTTTGCCGGTCTCGCCTTCAAGCCTCGATTCGGTGGCGGCCAAGCCGGCGCGCTACCAGAGCCTGCTGCATCGCGCTTCGATCTATGTGCTGGTCAATCATCTCAAATCGCGCGGCATCGAGATCAACCGCGTGCGCGAACTCGACCCCTTGCCGCCAGGGGCGCGCGAACCGCTGTCCGAATGGATCGACGATTGCGCCAATGCGCTGGTCGAGGCGATCATCGCCATCACTTCCGTCATCGACATCGAGGCGATCGTCCTCGACAGCATCCTGCCGCGGCCGATTCATCTCGAGCTGCTGGCAAAGGTGCAGACCCAGTTCAACAGGATCAGCGCCATCGGCATCGTGGCGCCGGAAATCGTGTCGGGACAATTCGGCCCCGAGGCTTCGCCGATCGGCGCGGCGATGCTGCCGTTCTCGGCACTGTTGGCGCCCGACAGCGGCGTGCTGATGATCGGCAAGGACAGAACAATGCTGCCGGGTAGCCTTTCGAGGCTTGCCAGCCAAGGCCAACCAGCAAGAAGGTCAGCGCCTTCAACGGCATAAGATAGTGCCGCGAAAGAGCATCAAGCTCCGGACATCATCAACATCAGCTCACAGTCAGGCACGGGCACGGCGGGCTTTTTGCGCCGGCACCGGAACCTTTAGCGGCTGCTAATCTTCATTCATTACCGACATCGAATGCTGATCGGTCCGCGCTCCGCTTCAGTGCGGGCCCAGGAAGCAAGGAGGAACATATGAACTGGGATCAAATCAAGGGAAAATGGACGCAGTTCAAGGGCAAGGCGAAGGAGCAGTGGGGTGACCTCACCGACGACGATCTTGATCGTATCGAGGGCAACCGAGACCAGCTCTTGGGACGCATCCAGGAGCGATATGGCATTGCCAAGGAAGAGGCGGAGCGCCAGGTTGATAACTGGTCCAGAAGCATCAGCTGAGCCTTTGGATGCAATGCCGTTTGCTGCCCACCACCGGGGTGAAACTCTGCGTCGCCCGTGCCGACTGGTGCGGTGGGCTCTTTCGACAGCGAGGCCCGCGAGGATGCTTGAGCCATATCTGATGTTCTACTTGCGTGGCGGGCTTCGCCTCGGCGTGCCCAGCCCGTAGGCGAAGGAGCGTAATCATGAACAACATTATCTGGCTGGTCGGCGCGATCGCGATCGTAATAGTCATTTTGAGCTTTTTGGGTCTGCGATAGCATCTGAACCCTCTCTTCGAGCCGGCGACCGTCCCCGCTCGGCATGGCCTCAGCACGCCCAAGCTGGTCAGACTTAGGTCCCAAGCAAGACGCTCTGGGGTTGGACCGAAGCCCCGGCTGAGGAACGTAGACGGCTGGCTCACGTTGTGGTGAGCTTTGGCGCGACGAAGATGCGTCCGGGCGGAAGAGTTCAAGCCAGGGAGGAGAGGCCCGACGCTCCGAACGGGCGTTGGGCCTGGGCGTAAATGCAAACGATCAGCAGGCTGTTCAATTCCCATGCCCAGGCAGCACGTGCCGTGGCCAGACTTCAGGCTGCCGGGATTCGCCGCCGCCAGATCAGCGTGGTCGGATCTTACAACGACAATGATGAACCGATCAGCGTTGCTGGATATTACGACGATGAGATGAGCGCTCTCTGGCGGGGTGCCGTCGCTGGTGCCGCACTTGGCGCGACGGCTGGTCTGTTGGCCGGCTTCAGCGCTTTTGGAGCTCAAGGCGTTGATCCTGCGGGGATGACCGGCATGGCCCTGGTCGGTGCGGCTTGGGGCGGCTTTGCCGGCGTGCTTCTCGGAACTTTCGCCAATTTCGCCCAGAAGCCGCGCAAGCCGAAGATCGCAGAAGGTGTCGTACTGGTGATGGCCCGCGTCGATGAAAGGCAGGCAGGCGCCGCGCATACGGTGCTCCGGAGTTTCGCGGAGATGCCTTCCGGGCCGATGAAGAGGAGCGCTTTGCCAAATTCAAGCCGGCTCCGCGTCCGATCTGGTGCCCGATGAAGTTTGTTTCGCGAAACGGGAATTCAAACCGGAGGCGCCCGACGAAAGCTTGGCAAACCAACACTTTGGAAGCATGCGGGCTACTTGCCGTCGTGTTGTCCTTTATTCTTACCGTTCTGTTGGTTGGTCTCATCCTTGGCTGAACCCATGCCCTTGCCACCGGCGACACTATGCCCGGCAATTGGCGAAGGTTGTGGCCAGTTCGAAGGATTAAACCATTCGTGCTAAGCGTTAATAGCTTGTAGCCATAGGAGAGGACGCCAACGTGGACAAACGGGCTGAAGGAGACGCGGAGAAATTGGCTCGAGGCGAGTTCGAGCTCAGAGCCGAACGATATGGTGTGAACGCCTTTCTTCTCGTTGTCGAACTCGTAAATCTGCTGGAAAAGCGCGGAACGATCAGCAGCGACGACGTCGCCAAAATAGCCGAGGCCGCCGCACTTGCCGTTGCCGCATCCAGCGAACCCGACGTGAACAGCATCAATCTGTTGCAGGCCATCGCTGCCGCACGCCGGCCCAAATAGGCTTATATCAAATCCGCCAGCAATCGGCGCCAACCGATAAACGCTATGTTGAACTGATCTCGGTCGAGCGTACGGAGCCTTTCCATGTGCAATGACTACGAGCAGCACATCGCCTGGGCCGAATACTGCCGGACGATGGAATCGCTGGCGCTCAAAATCCCCAGCCATCAAACCGAATTGGATCTGCCGCAGGCGGATGACATCCACATCAACGACCCCGCGCCTGTAATGCGGGCTGCCGGCGACGCAATCGAACTGGCGTCGATGACGTTCGGCTTTCCCCCGGCCGGGCCAAAAGGCGGACCTGTATTCAACTTTCGCTCGGAGGGCCGGCAGTTCGGCAACAGCAAGCGCTGTCTCGTTCCGGCGTCGGCATTCTTCGAATTCACGGGAACGAAATATCCAAAAACCAAGCACAGGTTCACGCTGAATGGCCATTCGTTCATGGCGATTGCCGGGCTGTGGCGCGAGGGTGTCGGCAACAAGCCGCCGACGTTCACGATGCTGACGACCGATCCGGGGCCGGATGTCGCGCCATATCACAATCGGCAAGTGGTTGTGCTGCGGCCATCGGACTGGGCGGCGTGGATCCATCTGACGAAGTCCGAGGCTGAACTCATGCTGCCACTGCCGGAAGGGTCGCTCAGCGCGGAAACAGTTCGCGCAGGTTCCGAGTAGGATCCACCGGAAGACTGCGCGCGCTGAGCTACGGCCGCGCCGCATCGTCACGGCGATGCGCGCCATGCTCAGAACGAATGCCCGCGCGATATAAGCGCTTCAGCCCGGCTTGACGTAGCCGGCGGTGACCTCGTCTTTGTGGGCGGCGAAAGCTTCCAGGACTTCGGTTTTCTCAGGCTTCGGAATTTTGAAATGATCCAACGTCCGCCCGAGTTCGGCTGCGACCTCATCGAATTCCGCGGGGGAAATCCGCAGGTCGCGATGCGCCTCCTCGAGATCGAGCGGCGTCGTGCCGGGCTTGGTGGCGACGAACTTGAAGGGCCCGCCAGAAACGTCGCAGACCCACAGCGTGCGCATGAACTTAAGGCCGGGCAACCTTTCCAGGTTCTTGGTGTGCCATTTGCGCAGCTGCGGATTCTTGGACTTTTGGCCGACGATCGGGTTCTTCACGACGGCGTCGCTGAAATGATCGATCACCGCTGCGATGGCGAACACGCCGCCCAGCCGCTCATACAGACTTTTCTCAGCTGTGGTTTTCTTGGCCTGGGCGAGCGCGTTGTCGGCAGGCAATACCGCCGTCGATGCCGCGGTCAGCGCCAGCGCGGCGACAACACTTCGTCTTGTCAAAGAGGTCGAAACAGCCGTTTTCATTCCTGGTTCCCTTCGCGGTTAGGCCAGAGCGAGCCGCAGCCTGTCTGGCGGGCTTCATGAAATGACGTTCGGACACTTTGCCGTAGTTTAGCACCGTCTAACGAACTAACGAGCCGTTCGCCCGAATTATTCCGATTGGGCGCATTGTCATGGTCAACATGCGTCAAAAGGGGAGAAGGCCGCGCGGATGAGGAAGGCTTAGCAGGCGTCGCTGCACGCGGCAGAGGTCGCGAAGCCACTTCGGCCGCATCTGTGCCCCTGACCTTGGGCATTTTCCTTCTGTGTCGTGTTGTTGTCGGCGGCAATCAGCCCCGGTAGGGGGCGTACAATCGCTTCCCGCGGCTTTGCCGGCTGCTTGCGGCCAATAGCTTGTGCTTTTCGAAGATCGCGAGCTTCTGCGGATAGGTCATCCGCACCTTGGCGTTGCACCCGTCGCATCTGAAGTGCGCGATTGTTCTTAGTGCAGAGCCCTTTCTTACCGCCGGGTGTGAGCAATCCGGACATTCGAATGTGAGCGCGACATCAGATAAGTCTTCGGCCAAACCCATCTCCATCCCCTTCGCAAGCTCGGTGGCTACACTCTGGCGATCATCAATGGGCAATTCAGATGCCAATCCGATTGTGCCAATGCGGGACTAGAACAATTCGCCTCGGAACACCGCCTAGCTAGTGCTCCTTCTCTGCGCCTTTTGAGCGACGAAGAGACCTAACTTCCTCCAGCAGTTCGCGCTCATTGGTAGTCACGTTTCGGAAGATTGCGACAATCATCACCGCCAAGGCTTCGGCATCCAGGCTTAGAGGGTCAATGTGCTCATCTGCGCAAACCTGATCAAACACGCGTTCACAAATAGCCAAATCGTGAGGGCTGAGGCGAGTGCGATTGAAACGCCGGCGCGACATTTGCGAGCCTTCGAGGCCGCTGCCCGTGCAAAAGAAGCGGGTCTTCGCAAGAAACGCGAGTCATTGAGCGATTGTTCCCGGCTGCAAGCCTTGTTAAGCCGCCTGCAGCAGGGGCAGACCAGAATGCATTCCCCACGCGCATCATGGCGCATGCGAGCCTCGACCTTGGCATTTTCCTAACATGGCGAGATGCTTGGCACCTCAGGCATTTTCGAGCGCCCGCCCGAACGGCTCTGGCTGCCATGCGCGGATCGATTTTGGACGGCTGGACCGTTGGATTCACGTCAGACACAGTAGCCAGCGGGCAAGACTGCTTCGAACTCTAAACGGGGTCGTCGGCTACCCATTTGACAACGGAGGAGCCACGCCTTGCGCTGCTGGCACTCGTCATCGCAGCCAATGCCACCGCGACGACCTAGTTCCAATACCTGAGAACTCTCCCTAGGCGATTTGGCATCATTTTCTTTGGCGGCAGGCGCTCTAGCTGGCCCGAAACTAGGTCCGTTCCGTAAGGCGGTACATATGCTATAGCTAATATTGGGGCGAGGGGACGACCATGAAAGGGAGGACCAATCATGAAGCCGCATTCCCTCAGCGCCCGTCGTATTGGCGTGCTTATATTCTCGATGCGTGCTTTCGGGCTGATGAGGTCAGCCGCAATGCCCGCAGACAGCAAATTCGCCGTCGAGCCGGTGGTTGAGAAAAAGGTGAAGGAACTGCCCTCCGGACCGTTGTACTGGCGGCTGGATAATCTGCCAACGCTGGCGCAGGCCCAAAGCGCGGCAGGCCCGACCTCGCTTGCGGCAGAGATCGCAGGCAAGGTCTGGCTGTTCACGCTTGGACCGAAGGACGGCTCTACGACCGGCGGAACCAAGGTCGTCGAGATCGGACCGATCCCTCCGATCAGCGCAAGCGAGTATTCGCTGCGTGTCAACCGCGCCGGTGGAGCGCCCGGCGTCAAGACGAAGATCCATACGCATCCGGGACCGGAGGCCTTCTATGTGCTGGCCGGCAAGCTCGGCCAGAGAACGCCCCACGGAGTGACCTATGCTGAAGCTGGCACGGCAA
Organism: Mesorhizobium sp. M0701; assembly: GCF_040320365.1. Classification (NCBI taxonomy): domain Bacteria; kingdom Pseudomonadati; phylum Pseudomonadota; class Alphaproteobacteria; order Hyphomicrobiales; family Phyllobacteriaceae; genus Mesorhizobium; species Mesorhizobium sp. M0701. The sequence continues at coordinate 99,896 of NZ_JAMYPO010000017.1, read as the reverse complement.
TGATCGGACACGGGGCCAACACGCCGATGGAGGTGTTCAGCGCCGGCACAACCGATCTCGATGAGCTGGCCATCTTCGTGGTCGACGCCAATCAGCCGTTCTCGTCGCCGGCCAGCCTCGATTGAGGCGACATCTCCCGGGATGATACTTCCGCTCTCCACCTGTTGCAGACAGTCGGCGACCAGTTGACGCTAACAGGTGCATGCTGAATTCGATGGTGCTGCGAGAGAGGATTGAACTCTAGGTATCTATAATAAAATCAACTACTTACGATGAGTTTTGTAACATTGTGACGGGCGACAAAATGGCTGGGAATCACTTCTAGCCTGCGGTTCTGGCTGGACGCCAAAAGACCCGCCTCCCCTTTACTGTTTTCTCTCCAAGGCATTCTAGATCAAGCCCTAATTTGAATGCCTGGACCTTCACCGCGCCGCCAAGCACCAGGAACCGAAATACGTTTACGACGATCCGTATGCGCCGTGATGATAGATCAGCGCCGGGCCGGGCTCTCCGCTCACCACATGCCGGACGCTGCCGAGGATCAGCGCGTGGCTGTGGCGAATAATAGTATCCTCAACCGCGCAGTCGACCGCGGCAAGCGCCTCGTCGAGTGCCAGTGCGCCGCTTGCAAGGCTGGACCAGCGAGCGCCCTCGTAGCGCGCCGACCCCTTCAGGCCACCGCGCCCGGCAAAGCGGTCGGCAATCGCGATCTGGTCGGCACGCAGCACATTCACGCAGAAATGCCGATGCCGGCTGATGGCTGCCCAGGTAGACGAGTTCAGATTGATGCTGACAACCATCACCTCTGGTTCGACCGATAGGGAATGGGCGGTGGTAATGGTTGCGCCCGTCCGTTCGTCGCCAACACCGGCGGTGACCACGGAGACAGCTCCGGCCAGGTGTCGCATCGCAAATTTCAGGGGAACCCGGGTTTCCACTAAGGTTTCCAATAGGGGAACGCGTTCGGTCAGTGTCATCTGGATAGCCTCATCGTGTTTGCAGCTTCACGACGCCTTGCGACGCAACGCCGTTTGGTATCCCAACCATTGGTGAATTTCGGCGGCGATGCGCTCGGCATGTGCGGTGACTTCGGGAATTCCCATCAGTTCGCCGACGCTGCCTCGCGCCAGTGGCCCGCTGACGAAAATGCTATCGGTCGGGCGCCCGGATGTGCCGACCGCACGGCCTTGGCTGTCGGTATCCAAACCAAGACCAATCGGATCGAGCCGGACCAATCCCATCCGCGCGAGCGCCGCAATCGCCGTGTTGGTCCGCAAGATATCGGCGTGCGCCGGTCCGGTCGTCACGATCACACTGTCGAAAGCATCGACAACGAGGCTGCGTTGGCCACGCAGCCGCTGCCTGACGCGAATGCATCCGTCTACCTGTTCGGCGCCGACAATCGATGCGGCGCGATAGGAAAGCCTGCCCTCGGCAGCGCGGCGATCGAGCACGGCCGCGATCTGTGGCGCAACGCGGAAGCGATGCACATCCCACAGCGCGCGAAGATGACGCACAACCTAGCGCTGCTCGGCTAGCGGCAAGGCCTGCCAGATGGCCTGTCCCTGACGCCGGACGGCATCGAGCACCGGGTGCCAGTCTTCGCCCTGACGCTTGGCATCAAGAATCGTGGCCCGGATGCGCTTGAACAGTGCCGTTGCGCTGCGTGAAGGAAGGGTCGTGAAATCACCGACTGGATCGGCCGGTGTCGAGGCGTGGCTGCGCGAGCGATAGCCATGACGTGACAGCGCGACAATGTGGCCACGATGCCCCTTGCGGTCGAGGGTCGCAATCACGTCCGCCGACGTCAGTCCGGTGCCAACGACCAGGACACGGTCGTCGCGGCCGATCGCTTCCAGCCTCTCGAGATCATAGGGATTGGCCACCAGCCCGGCTGTGCCAGCCACGGACTTCAGGGGCATCGGCAAGGCCGGCGGCGGATGCGTCGTCGCAATCACCACGGCGTCGGCAGCGAGCGTCCCGCCATCAGCGAGGATCAGACGGTAGCCCTCGCCGGTGCGCTCGACCGATGCGACGGCGGACCTGACATGGCGGATCGTTTTGCTGAGCAGAAAGGGCTGGAGATGGGATTCGACATAGCCGCCGAAAACACGGCGCTGCGGGTAGATCGCGCCGTTGGCCGCAATAGCCTCGACATCCCCCACAATAGCGCTGCTCTGCTGCAGCCAGTCGGCGAAGTGGCTATCCTGGCCGGAGATCAGCGTCATCCTCGAGGCCGGCACATTGATGCGGTGTGAAGGATCGGTGGTCGAATAGGCCAGACCATAGCCGAGCCTTTCGCGCGGCTCGACGACCACGATATCGGATGCACTGGCCGGCAGCAGCCGCGCCAGATGAAACGCAGTCGCCGCACCTGAAAAGCCGCCGCCGACAATCGCTATGATCGGTTCGCTGGCGCTCAAGACTGGCTCGCGCGCAGCGACGACGGGCGATGGTCGCCGGCCACCGTTTCGCCGAAGGGGCCCATGTTAACCGCCGTCGGCCGCGTCGAGATTTCGTGATCGAGCGGCAACAGCGGCAGCACCAGTTCGCCGAAGCGATAGGCTTCCTCCAGATGCGGATAGCCGGACAGGATGAAGGTATCGATGCCGATGCGCCGGTATTCGTCGATGCGCTCCGCCACCGTCGCCGCATCGCCGACCAGAGCGGTGCCGGCGCCGCCGCGCACCAGGCCGACACCGGCCCACAGATTCGGACTGATTTCGAGTTTGTCGCGACGGCCGCCATGCAGCCGGCTCATGCGCGACTGGCCGACGGAATCCATGCGCGCGAAAACCTTCTGCGCCTCGGCGATCGTCTTGTCGTCCAGGCGGCTGATCAGGCGGTCGGCATCGGCCCAGGCTTCGTCATTGGTTTCGCGAACGATGACATGCAGCCTGATGCCGAAACTCACCTGGCGTCCGGCCTTCTCGGCAAGGCCGCGCACATGGTCGACCTTGGCGGCGACGTCAGCCGGCGGTTCGCCCCAGGTGAGGTATTTGTCGATCTGCTCGGCGGCGACCGCATTGGCCGCCTCCGACGAGCCACCGAAATACAGCGGCGGATGCGGGGTCTGCACAGGCGGGAACAGCAGCCTTCCGTCCTCGATGCGGAAGTGCTTGCCTTCGAAGGCAATGGTCTCGCCGCTGAGCACGGCCTTGTAGATATCGAGAAACTCCCGCGTCACCTCATAGCGCTCATCATGGCTGAGGAAGATGCCGTCGCCCTTGTTCTCGACCGGGTCACCGCCGGTGACCACGTTGATAAGCAGGCGCCCGCCGGAAATGCGGTCGAGCGTCGAGGTCATCCGCGCGGCAAGCGTCGGCGATTGCAGGCCCGGCCGCACCGCAACGAGGAAGCGGAGCCGCTGCGTCAACGGCGCCAGCGCCGACGCCACGACCCAGCTGTCCTCGCAGCTTCGGCCGGTCGGCAGCAGCGCGCCGTAATAGCCGATGGCGTCGGCGGCCTTGGCGACCTGGGTCAGATAGGGCAGGTCGACCGCCCTGCCCCCCTCGGAGGTGCCGAGATAGCGGCTGTCGCCATGGGTCGGGAGAAACCACAGGACCTTGATCCTGTCGGGGATGGCAGTGCTCATGAACAGTCCTTTGTGACTTTACGGCGTTCTCGCTCAGCTCCAGGCGTGGAGCGGCGGATTGACGTCGTTCAGGTAATAGTTGCCGAGGATCGCGTATTTCCAGCGCACCGGATCGTGCAGCGTGTGGGTTCGGGCGTTGCGCCAGTGCCGGTCGAGATTGTGCTCGGCCAGTGTGGATCGCGTGCCGGCGAGTTCGAACAGTTTGTTGGTGGCGTTGATGGCGATCTCGGTGGTGAGGATCTTGGATTCGGCAACCGCGATCTGCGCTTCCGCGACGGTCTTATCGTTCGGATCGGCCACGGCGCGGTCGACCGCCAGCCCTGCCTTGTCCAGAACGGCCTGCGCCGCATTGGCCCGCAGGCGAAGGTCACCGACGGCCTGGATAGTGTAGGGATCCTGCCAGGCATGATCGACGCCGCTGTCGATCCACGCGCGCGACTTGGTGCGCACGAAGCTGACGGTTTCGTCGATCGCCGCGTTGGCGATGCCGAGATCGACAGCAGCCTGGATGATCTGGAAGATGGCGCCGTCGGCCGTCGCCCGGTCATAGCCCTTGTAGCCGGGGACGAGATGCGTCTTCGGCACTTTCACATTGTCGAGCAGGACTGTGCCGGACAGCGTCGTCTTCTGGCCGAAGCTCGACCAGTCGTCGATGACCGTCAGTCCGGGCGCGCCGCGATCGGCGATGGCATACCAGGCCCGGCCCTCGTCATCGAGCGCCACGATCGGCACCAGATGGGCGAGCAGCGCGCCGCTTGAATAGAATTTCTGGCCATTGACCACGACGTGGTCGCCAGCGTCGACGAATTTGGTCTCAAAATCGGCCGCCCGCTTGGAGCCGAATTCCGAGAACGCGTTGCCGAACCGCGTGCCGGACAGAACTTCGGCGAAGAGCAACTGCTTCTGGGCCTCGTCAGAGACGGTGCGGATGGCGGCGACGACGCCGAGATGGTTCTGCGGAATCTGGCCGAGCGACGGATCGGCCGCCGAGATGATGGTGATCACCTTCGACAGCGTCACATAGGAGAGTTCCGGTCCGCCATAGGCCTTCGGCACGTTGATCGACCACAGGCCGCTCTGCGAAAACGCATCGAGCTCTTCCTTCGGCCAGATGCGCTCGCGGTCCCGCCTGGAGGCGTCCTTGGCGAAGTCTGCGGCCAGTTTTTCCGCCACAGCGATCGCCTCGGCATCGGTCTTGATGACATGCGCTCTGGCCGACGGACGCTCGACCGGAGGGACGGCGCTGCGAGTATCGGACGGCTGCTTCGATTGGATGGTCATGCTGCGGTCTCCTGGGGAAAATGTTGCGATGGAAGCGGCGTGCCGCCGAGATAGTAGGTCTTGATGTCGTCGCGCTGGCGCAGGTCGGCGGCCGACCCTTCCAGCACGCTCTTTCCGTTTTCGAGCACGGTGGCGCGGTCGGCATATTTCAGCGCCACTGCCGAATTCTGCTCGGCGACAAGGATCGAAAGATCTTCGTCCCGATTGAGCCGCTTCAAAGCGCTAAAAATCTCGTCGACGATCAGCGGCGCCAGCCCCATCGAAGGCTCGTCCAGCACGAACAGTTTCGGCCGCGACATCAGACCGCGGCCGATCGCCGTCATCTGCTGCTCGCCGCCGGAGGTGAGGCCGGACCGGGTTCGCCGCTTCTCGGCGAGCCTGGGGAAAAGCGCATAGACGCGGTCGAGGTCGGCCTTGACGCCAGTGCGGGAGGACGAACGCCCGAGCGCGCCGGTCAGAAGGTTCTCCTCGACCGTCAGCGAGCGGAAGCAGTGTCGGCCCTCGAGGACCTGGACCAGACCCTTGCGGACGAGGTGAGAGGGGCTTGCCCTGGAGACATCCTCGCCGTCGAAAGTGATCCGGCCAGCGGTAACGGTGCCGCGCTCGGCCGGGAGGAGATTGGATATGGCGCGTAGCAGCGTCGTCTTGCCGGCGCCGTTGGAGCCGAGCAGTGCGACGATCTCGCCTTTACCGACCGACAGGTCGACACCGTGCAGGGCGGCGATGGCGCCGTTGTAGACGGCCTCCACGCGACTGACCGACAGGATCGGATTTTCCGGGCTGGACATCGATGACTCCGCAATAGGCAGGAAATCGCGGCCGGCCCGGGGGCCGGCCGCGAGTTGTTTGACTTCAGTTGCTGACCACTGCTTCGGCGTCTTCGGCCGTGCGGATCTTGATGCCCTTTTCCTTGGCATAGGCCTCGGACGACTTCTCGATGATCGGACGCAGCAGCTTCCAGTCGGGCGCAATCCAGTCGGAGACGACGTTCCACTTCTTGCCGTCCCACTGCTGGAAGGTCACGTAGCCGTCACCTTCGTGATTGTCCCAGGAGACGTTGATCGAGTGGAACAGGTCCTTGGCGCCCAGCGCCTCGACGCGTGCCGGATCGAGCTTGAGATGCTCGAAGCCCCAGCGGACTTCGTCGCCGGTGAGCGTGCGGTTGCCGAACTTGGCCTGCGCGATGCGGACCGCCTCGACATTGAGGATGCCGTTGACGATGCCGAGATTGTGGTAGACCGAGCCGATACGGCTCTTTTCCTCGAGATTGCCTTTGCCGGCGCCGTAGACCGTTTTGACGATCTCCTGGACCACCGGATACTGCTCGCCTGACGCCTGGGTGGTGATGGCCGTATAGCCCTTGGCGGCATCGCCCGCGGGGATCACATCCTCTTCCGAATTCGACCAGACATTGCCGACGATGTGATCGGCCGGGAAGCCGGTCTTCTGCGCGGTCTTGAGCGCAACCGGGTTCATCACGCCCCAGCCGCGCAGCACCACATAGTCGGGATGCTCGCGACGGATCGTCAGCCACTGCGCCTGCTGCTCGTTGCCTGGATGCGGAACCTCGATCTGCGACAGCTCGAAGCCGTATTTCTGCGACAGCAGCTCATAGATCGGAATCGTCTCCTTGCCATAGGGCGAGCCGTGATAGAGCACGACGATCTTCTTGCCCTTGAGCTTGTCGAGGCCACCTTCCTTGGAGGCGATATAGTTCACGATGCCCGAGGTCTCGCTGTACGGATTGAGCAGCAGCGGGAAGACGTAAGGGAACACGCGTCCGTCCGTGGTGTCGGTGCGGCCGTGGTTGATGGTGATCAGCGGCACCTTGTCATCGGTGATGCGGTCGATCATGGCATAGGCGATGCCGACCGAAAGCGGGTTCCAGGCGGCGATGCCGGGATTGCTCTTCAATCGTTCATAGACCTCGACGCCCTTCTCGACCTCATACTGCGTCTCGCCCTCGCTCCAGGTCAGCTTGACGCCGTTGACGCCGCCGTCGCGGATGTTGATCAGGTTGAGATAGTCGATGAAGCCGCCGAAGAAGCCGGTGCCGCCGGCGGCATAAGGGCCGACGCGGTAGCTCTGCAGGGGAAAATACTGCTCGTCGGCGTGGACCGCCGTCGCGCCGAGGACGAAGGCCGTGGCGATCGCCGCTTTCTTGAGGTGACTGAAGAAGGTCATGGATTGCGTCTCCTGAGGTTGTGGTCCGTGAGAGGATGTCGAGCGGCGCTCAGCTGGACCTTGAGCCGATCCGTCGTTTCAGGCGGTCGAAGAGGGCCGACAGCCCGTTCGGTTCCGCGATGAGGAAGATGATGATGAGCGCGCCGAGCACGATGCGCTGGCTCATGTCGAGAACACCCGAATCGAACAGTCCGCCAAACAGGAAGGCGCCAAGCCGCGACAGGATGAGCGGAAAGACGACGATGAACGCCGCTCCCAGAAAGGCGCCGCGTATCGAGGCCAGCCCGCCGATGATGATGATGAACAGGATCTGGAACGAGCGGTCGAGATTGAAGCCGGCCGGCTCGACGGTGCGCAGATAGGTGAAGGCCCACAGCACCCCGGCGACGCCGATGATGAAGGACGAGATGGCGAACGCGAGCAGCTTGGTCTTCAGCACAGGGACGCCGATCACCCGCGCGGCGGTTTCGTTGTCGCGCACGGCGATGAAATTGCGGCCGGTCGCGCTGTTGACCAGGCGCCAGACGAGCGCCGTGAGCACGATGACCGTGGTCACCGAGAGCAGGTAGCGGCCCGTCGCCTTGTCGAGCGAGAAGCCCGCAACGGCAAGGTGCGGCGCCGAGATCACCCCGGAAGGGTTGTCGTTGGAGAACCACCCGAACTTGGTCAGCGCCCACTGCACGAAGAACTGGGCGGCGAGCGTCGAGACGGCGAGATAGAAGCCGCGCAGGCGCAGGCTCGGCAATCCGAACACGACGCCGATGCCGGCGGCTGAAATCCCGGCCAGGATCATGGTCGCAGCCAGCGGCAGTCCTTCGACCCGAAGGTTGAAATTGTAGGCGGCGAAAGCGCCGACCGCCATGAAGGCGGAGGAGCCCAGCGAAAGCTGGCCGCAATAGCCGGTCAAAAGGTTGAGGCCGACCGCCGCCAGGCTGAGCGCAAGGAACGGCAGCAGGATCGCCTCGACGAGATAGCTCGACGCATAGGCGGGGATCAGGCCGTAGGCCACGGCAATCAGGGCGACGGGCAGAGCTAACCTCTGCCAGTCGATGGGAAGCCTTGCGGCATCGAGCGCTTGCACGGCCATCGGTCAGACCCTTTCGACAGTCTTCTGGCCAAACAGGCCGGAGGGGCGCACCAGCAGGACGACCAGCGCCAGCGCATAGGCGAACCAGCCTTCGATGCCGCCACCGACAAAGGGTCCGAGGTAGACCTCGGCGAGCTTCTCGCTGGCGCCGATGATGAGGCCGCCGACGATGGCGCCGAGGATAGAATCGAAGCCGCCAAGCACCAGCACCGGCAGCGCCTTCAGCACGATCAGCGACAGCGAGAACTGGACGCCGAGGCGCGCGCCCCACAAGAGCCCCGCGACCAGTGCCACGAACCCCGCGGCCGTCCACACCGTTCCCCAGATCCGGGGCAGCCGCAGCCCGACGGCGAGCGCCGCGAACTGGTCGTCTGCGACGGCGCGAAACGCTAGGCCGACGCGGGTCCAATAGAAGAATGCGCTCAAGCCGGCGACCATCGCCGCGGCAATGCCTGCAGCAAGAAGATCGAACGACGATATCAGGATACCGCCGACCTCGAACGGCGTGTCGTCGATGCCGAGATCGAGCCCGTGCACCTGCGTGCCCCACACCAACTGGGCAGCGCCTTCAATGATGTAAGACAGGCCAAGCGTGGCCATGAACAGCGTCATCGGCGAGCGATTGACCAGCGGCCTCAGCACAGTTAGCTCGATGGTGAAGCCCAGCGCAACCATGACCGCGAGGGTAATGAGCATTGAAAGCGCAAACGGGATGCCGCGTTCGACAAGGCTGACAAAGGTGAGTGCGGCGAACAGCACCATCGACCCTTGCGCGAAGTTCAGCACGCCCGACGTCTTGTAGATCAGCACGAAACCGATGGCGACGAGCGAATACATGACGCCTGAGAGCAAGCCACCGACCAGCACCTCGATGACGAAGAGGAAATCATAGTAGCTCATCAGATGCCCTCGCCATCTTCGCCTTCGGCGGTGCCGATATAGGCCCGGATCACCGCCGGATTGGCCCTGACCTCGGCCGGTGTCCCGTCGGCGATCTTGCGGCCGTAGTCGAGCACGGCGACGCGGTCGGAGAGCCCCATGACCACGCCGATGTCGTGTTCGATGAGGATGATGGTGACGTCGTGCCGGTCGCGCGCTGCGCGCACGAAACCGGCCATCTCGGCCTTCTCGGTCGCCGTCATGCCGGCCATCGGCTCGTCGAGCAGCAGGATCTTCGGCTCGGCGACAAGCGCGCGCGCCAGTTCGACCCGCTTCTGCAGGCCGTAGGGCAGCGTTGCGACCAGGCGATCGGCGACGGCCTCGAGATGCAGGAAGGCGATTGTCTGGTCGACCTTTTCAGCGATCGCGGCATCTTCGCGCCGGGCGCGCGGTAGACCGGCGATATGTTCGACGAAGCTGGCGCGCCGGGTGTGGACGCGGCCCGACGCGATGTTGTCGCGCACTGAAAGCCCACCGAACAGTGCCAGGTTCTGGAAGGTGCGCGCGACGCCGAGCCGTGCCAGACGGCTTGCCGACACCCGGGAGAAGGACTGGCTATCGATCGCGATCTTGCCCTGATCGGCGTGATAGAGGCCGCTGATGATGTTGATCAGCGAGGATTTGCCGGCGCCATTGGGACCGATCACAGCGCGAATCTCGCGGCTTTTGACCTCGAGGTCGACATCCCGCAGTGCCGTGACGCCACCAAAGGAAATGCTGATCCCGCCCAGCGCCAGGATCGCATCAGCCTTTGCCGACAGGCGCGCCAGGCGCGTGTCCTCGACGGGACCAGCACCAGCAAGAATGCCGGAAATTTCGGGCGCGCGCTCGTATGCGGCGGCTCCCAGCGAAGCACCAATCATGAAACGTCCCTGATTTTGAAGGCGTGCGGGCGGCGGCCTGGAGGCCGCGCGTGTCCTATTCCGCGGCGACGAGCTCCCTGTCGCGCGCCGCTTCCAGTTCGCGCACCAGAGGGATGACGCGCTTGCCGAAGAACTCCACCTCTTCCTGGAAATGCAGGAAGCCGAGCAGTATCAGATCCGCGCCGGCATCCTTCAGCTTGAGGATGCGTTCGGCAATCTGTTCCGGCGTGCCGATGAGATTGCTGCGGAAGCCGTCATTGTATTGGACAAGATCCTCGAACGAGGATTTCGCCCAGTTACCCTCGCCTTCCGGCGACGCCTTGCCGGCATTCTTGACCTGATCGGCGAAACCCTGCACCGCCTCCGGATTGGCCTTGGCGATGATCTCGTCGAGCACGGTGCGCGCTTCTGCCTCGGTTTCGCGAGCGATGGCAAAGGCGTTGACGCCGATCTTGACCTTGTGGCCATTGGCCTTCGCCTTGGTCTTGATGTCGTCAACCTGCTTCTTGATCTCTTCCGGCGTGTTGCCGTTGGTGAAATACCAGTCGGAAACCCGCGCAGCCATGTCGCGCGCCGCGCGTGATGAGCCGCCCTGGAAGATCTCCGGCTGCGGATCGATCGGCTTCGGCTTCATCGAGTAGTTGGTAAAGCGATAGAAGTCGCCCTTCAGAGTGAAATTGTCCTCGGTCCAGATGCCGCGCAGCGCACGGATGAATTCCTCCGAACGGCGATAGCGCTCGTCATGGTCGAGCCACAGCTCGCCGATGGCGGCGAACTCACCGCGGAACCAGCCGCTGACGACATTGACGGCGACACGGCCATTGGTCAGGTGGTTGATGGTGGCTATCTGCTTGGCCGCCAGCGCTGGATTCCATGGGCCGGGCAGGATCGCCGCGATGACTTTCAGCGTTGTGGTCGCCGCAAGCAAGGCATGGCTGAACGATACCGATTCGTGCTGGTTGTCGGCGCCATAGCCGGCCGTGAAGCGTATTTGGCTCAGCGCGTAGTCGAAGCCGTTGGCCTCGGCGATCTGGGCGAGCTTGCGGTTATAGTCGATGTCCCAGCCGGTCCGCTGCTCGATGTTGGAGATGACCAGGCCGCCCGAGACGTTCGGGACCCAGTAGGCGAATTTCACGTTGTCGGAATTCGAGGTCATTTCGTTCGTTTCCCCTTTTGATTGGCTTCAACCGACGCGCGTGGCGACGGCAGTGTTTGCATCACTGGAATTAAGCAAGGAAATCGCTTCGGTAGCGGCCCGTGAGATGCGCTCGATAATCGCCGCGCCGACGATCTTGGCATCGACGAAATCGTCGGGCGCGCCGTAGACGCCGGTCGGGACCGTGACGGCCCCGAAAAAACCGAACAATGGCCGGAGCTGATGTTCGAGAACCAGGCCATGGTATGGACTTCCGCCGGTTGCCGCGAGAAGCACGGTCTTGCCCGTCAGTGCACGATGATCGACGAGGTCGAACAGGTGCTTGAGAGCGCCGGTGTAGGACGCCCGATAGACCGGCGTTCCGACCACGAGCAGGTCGGCCTTCTCGACACGCTGGATGATCGCTTCGCCAGACGCGCCGAGCGCACGACGAGACAGCCCGGCGAAAATCGAAGGCGCCGCCTCGGTGATTTCGATCAGGCCGGTGTATGCCGGGACGCGCAAGGCGACTGCCTTGACCAGCGCGTTGACCACCGCGGTAGTGCGCGATGGTGTGCTTACGCCGCCGGATATTCCGAGAACCGATAGCCTTCCCAACTCGTCAATCTCCCGGACCCTGCATGCGCATCGGGTCATTTCCAAACCGGCGCAGACGATATTCGATAAAATCTATAGAGATAAGGAACTACGTTCCGATTTTTCGGCCTCGCGGAGAAAAATGCCGTTCTGCTAATGGACGTAGCAATGTCCGTATAGCGAGCAGACCGAAGCTCAGGCCATCAATACGGCTTCGCATTCATCCATCACCATTTTCAAACGCGCCTAAGCCTTGGGCAATTAGGTTCGTTGCCATGACCAGTGAAACGATCGCGCCGGAATTGAAAACGACGACCCACCATTTACCGCCGGTCAGGAAGCCGTAGCCGTCGGCGACGGCCAGTCCCCAATCGGCGGAAGGCGGCTGGATGCCGAGGCCGAGAAAACTCAGCGTCGCGATCGAAAAGAACGCGTAGCCCAGCCGAGTGACGAGCTCGATGAGGATCGTCTCCCTGATGTTGGGCAAAATCTCCAGGAACATGATGGGGAGCGCGCCTTCGCCGCCAAGCCGGGCGGCGCTGACATAGTCGCGCTCCTTCTGCTCGCGCACGGCGGCGCGGACGGTGCGCGCCACCAGCGGCGCATAGGCGATGCCGATCACCAGGACGACGGTCAGGTTCGACGGCCCGATCGCCACCAGCGTCATGGTGACGAGAACGATGAATGGAAACGCCATCAGTGTATCGAGCAGCCGCGCGCCGATGGCATCGGTGAGGCCATCGAAATAGCCAAGCACCAGACCGATGATGCTGCCGGCGGCAACGCCGACCAGCGTCGCCAGCGGCGCGACCAGCAGGATATCGCGCGATCCGACGATAATGCGGGACAGCACGTCGCGGCCGAGCTGATCGGTCCCGAACCAATGCGAGGCATCGGGCGGCGTCAGCATCGCCAGAAAATCCTCGGCATAGGGATTATACGGAACGAAAAGATTGCCTGCTACCGCGCATACGACCCAGAACAGTAGCAGCAGCGTTCCGATCACGACCGATGGGGGCAGTCCGGAGAAGGCACTGCCGATCCTGCGCACCGCCGGAAAACCGGCCACGGCGCGCCGTGATGCGGGAAACTCCGTCAGATCCGTCATGGCGAGGTCCGACGGCGTTGCCGCGGATCGAGCAAGGCCAGCACGAAGTCGCCCGCCGCCGCCGAAAGAACAAAGATTGCCGCCATCACCAGCACCCCCGCTTCAAGCATCGGGAAATCTCGCGCCTTGGCCGCGTTCAGAACCAGATTGCCAAGTCCCTGGATGCCGAACAGCGCTTCGATCACAACCAGCCCGCCAAGCATGTATCCGGTCTGCGTCGCCAGCACCGCGATGGTCGGGGTCAGCGCATTGCGCAGCACGTGCCGAAGGATGATCTCGCGCCGCTCAAGCCCTTTCAGGACGGCGGTGCGTGTGTAGTCGGCGGCCATCGCCTCGATCACGCCGGCCCGCGTCATCCGGGCGATGTAGCCGGCAAGATTGAGCACCAGCGGCAGCGCCGGCAGGATCAGATAATAGCCTTGCGTCCAGAAGCCCGCGCCATCCGGCGCAACGCCTGAGATCGGGAACCAGTTCAGCCACAGGCCGAAAACGATGAGCAGCATCAGGCCGGACACAAAATCCGGCACGATGCCTAAGGAGACGCCCGCCATCACGATCAGCCGGTCGATGAGGCGGCCGGCGTTGAGACCGGCGATGACACCGCCGCCAACCCCGAGCGGAATGAGAAAGACCAAAATAATGCCGGCAAGGGATGCGGAGCGCTTCAGGCTCCCCAGCACGAACGGGGCCACCGGCGCGTGCATCGAAAGCGAGGTGCCGAAATCGCCTGACACCGCCTTGCTGAACCAGAGCCAATACTGGACGAGAACTGGCTGGTCGGCGCCCAGCCGCTTGTTCAGCTCCGCCACCGCCTGCGCGTCGGCAAACGGCCCGAGCATCACGCGGCCGACATCGCCGGGCAAAACCTGCCCGGCGAAGAAAACCAGGACACTGACAAGCCACAGCGTGAGGACAAGAGTGCCCACACGCGCTGACAGAATGCGGCCGGTCAGCATGTCGCGATCATGCCTGGACGAAGGAAACGCGATCGAGCAGCAGATGCGAGATTGCGGTGAAGCGCACGCCCTCGACCTTCGAGCTGACAATCCGGCTGTATTGCGAGAAGTAGCTGATGATCGCCGGCGTCTCGTCAAGCAAAAGCGTCTGGATCTTGCCGGCAGCAAGGCGCTGGGCATTGAGGTCACGCGCCTTCGAGTAGTCGAGCAGCAGCGCATCATAGCCGGGGTTGTTGAAATGCGCCGCGTTCCAGGCTCCCGTACTCTTCAGCGTGGCGTTGAGGAAGATGTCGGGCGTGCCGCGATGGCCGTAGTCGGTGATGCCGAGAACCGAATCCAGCCAAGGCGAGCTGCCGAAGGTCGCCGAGCCGTAATAGGCGTCCTGCGGCAGGACATTGAGCTTGACATCGATGCCGACCTTTTTGGCGAAGTTCTGGATGATCACCGCATAGTCGGGAATGTCATAGGCGCGTTCGGTGGTCAGCGTCACCTCGAAGCCGTTCGGCACGCCGGCCTCGCCAAGCAGCCGCTTGGCCTCCGTGATATCCTGCTTGCGCTGCGGCACCGACGGATCGGCCGAAGGGAAGATCGGCGCGAACGGGGTGTCGTTCCCGACGATGGCGCGGCCCTTCAGCAGCCCCTTGACCACCGCCTCGCGGTCGATGGTGAGTGCCAGCGCGCGGCGGATGCGCTTGTCGGTGAACGGCGCCTGGTCGGTTCTGAGATGCACCTGGTCATGCGAGCTTGCCTGCACGCTGAGCAGCTTGAAGTTGGGGTTGCCCTCGATCGCCAGTTCCAGGCGCGTCGTGCTGGGGATGACGTCGAGCTGGCCGGCCTGCAGCGCCAGCACCTGCGCCTGCTCGTCGTCGAAGAACTTGATCTCGATGCGGTCGGGCAGCGCCTTGTCGCCCCAGTAATCGTCATTGCGCACGAAGCTCGCGCCTTGCTTGGGACGGAAGGATTCGAGCTTGAACGGGCCGGTGCCGTTGAAAGTCTTCTCGAAATCGCCGGTATAGTCGGCCGGCAGGATGACGGCATTGTAGACGTCGGAGGAGACATAGAAGGGAAAGTTGCTGTTGGGACCGTCGAGATCGAAGGCGATTGTCTGATCGTCGACCAGTTTGGCGCCACCCTTGGACAGGATGCCCTTGTAGGCTGAGAGCGCCGACGAGCCGCTGGCGGGATCGACCAGCCGCTCGAAGCTCGCCACCACGTCCTTGGCGGTGACGGCGCGGCCATCGTGGAATTTCACTCCTTGCCGCAATTTGAAGGTCCAGCGGCTGGCTGTCTCGTCGGCCTCCCAGGACAAAGCGAGCTTCGGCTGGAGACCGTCCTTCGGATCGTCGAGGATCAGATATTCGCCGACCTGGCTGATCACCCCGATGCTGGCCGGATCGGTCACCGAAACCGGATCGATCGCCTTGGTCGGCTGACCGAGCCCGACACGGACCGTACCGCCGGCGGCCGCGGCGCGCGCGGCTCCGAACCCCTGCGAGGTGGCAAAGCCTGTCAGGCCGAGCAGTGCGGCGTATTTCAGGAGATCGCGGCGCTTGAGAAAGCCGCCCTGATATTCGTCGACGGCGACATTCCAGATGTCCCCCGACAGGCTGCGAAGTGCGTCGATATCCCTGCGTTTGGTCATGTTAAACCCTGCTTTGAAATGAAAATTAAAAACCTATGCGACGGGTTCGCCGTCGAGATGGATGCGGTCAACGGCCTGCGGATAGAAGGCGATGAGGCCTTTGATCTTCGGCATTTCGACGATTGGATCCCGGTAGCTCCAGGCGATGTCCGGGCGCACCGTTCCGTCGCTCAGCAGCCCCGACCAGTAGGAGGCAATGCCCTTGTAGGGACATCGCGTCGTTGTAACGGACGCCGTCAGCCGCTCCAGCCGGATGTCTTCCGCCGGTAGATAGAAACGCGTCGGCAGATGGGTCTCGAACAAAAGCACCGGGCGGTGACTGTCGGCGATCGGCTCACCGTCGAACCAGACCTGCACATGGCTCGTGCTTTGCAGCACATCAATGCGCGCATAAGGGTCTCGCGCATGGACGAAGACCTCTTCGTCCTCCTCGAACCATTGGTCGACGGCCTTCCAGGTGAAGGCGATGCGGCCAGCCAGGGACGCCAGCGATTCGTCCGGCGGCGAGATGAACGCCCACGCCGCGTTGGCACTGCGCCTGTCGCCGCTGTCGATATCCCAATAGGCCGTCTCGCCACCGACTGGATGCGGTTCGCGATGCAGCGAGGGCTTCAGCACCGACGGGTCTACCGCTGACGGCGGGAAGAAATAGATCGGCAGGAAATGGTTGGAGCGCAGCACGAGCACGTTGCGGCTGTCGGCGATCGTGCGGCCGCCGAATTTGACGCGGACGCGCTTGGGACTGTGCAGGACATTGACGAGATGCGGGGCCGTGGCTTCGCGCGGCTGAAGTCTGGGTGCTGCTGTCATGATCGTTGCTCCGAAGCGGATGTCAGGACACGGCGCGTGCGTTGTCGCGCTGCTCGGCGAAGCGGTTTGCCGGCCGCGCCAGACCGAAGCGGTCGCGCAGCGTTCCTGGCGCGTATTCGGTCGGGAACACGCCGCGGCGCTGCAGCTCCGGCACCACCTGCTCGGCGAAATTCACCCAGTCCTCGGGCAGCAGCGGGAACATCAGGTTGAAGCCGTCGGCGGCGCCTGAAACGAACCAGTCCTGCAACTGGTCGGCGATCTGTTTGGGCGTGCCCACGACAGTCGGGACCGAACCGCTGTTGGCGAGCTTGCGGGCGATGTCGCGTAGGCTGAGATTCTGCTTCGACCATTCCTTGACCCGGTTGAGCGATGTCCGTCCGCCATTGAACGTGCTCTCGTCCGGTAGCGGCGGCAGCGGCCCGTCTGGCGGATAGACTGAGAGATCCAACCCGCTCCAGCTTGACAGAAGGTCGATGCCGACCTGATCGGGAAGCAGCGTCTGCAGGTATTCCTGCCGTTCCCGGCCCTCCGCCTCGGAGGCGGCGACGATCGGCAGGATCCCCGGCAGGATCTTAAAGCTCTCCGGCCGCCTGCCGTGGCGGGCAAGCCGCTCGTTGATATCCTGGCGATATTTGATTCCATCCTCCTTGGTGCTGTAGATGGCGAAGTGCGCATCGGCCTGGGCGGCGGCGAAGTTCTTGCCGTCCTCGGACGAGCCTGCCTGGACGATCAGCGGGTGGCCCTGCGGCGGCCGCGAGACGTTGAGGGGTCCGCGCACCTTGAAGTGCTTGCCCTTGTGATCGATGGGGTGGACCTTGTCGGGATCGGCGAAATAGCCCGTCTCCTTGTCGATCAGCAGCGCCTCGTCTTCCCAGCTGTCCCAAAGCGCCTTGACGATATCGAGGAATTCGGCCCCGCGCTCATAGCGGAACGCATGTTCGATGTTGCCGTCGCGGCCGAAATTGCGCGCCTCCTCGTCCATGGCCGATGTGACGACGTTCCACGACGCCCTACCCTTGCTGATATGGTCGAGCGAGGCGAACATGCGCGCAACATTGTAGGGCTCGCTGTACGAGCTCGACGCCGTGGTGATCAGGCCGATGTGTTTGGTCACGCCGGCCAGTGCCGACAGCAGCGTCAATGGCTCAAGGCGGGCATTGGCGTAGTGGGCGACACCGCTCTTGACCGAATCCCAGATCGAAACGTGGTCGGCGACGAAGATGGTGTCGATCCTGGCCCGCTCGGCCGCCTGCACGAGATCACGGTAGAACTCGAAGTCCAGCACCTCCCGGCCCGGCGCCCGCGGATGGCGCCACGACATCCGATGATCGCCCTGCGGGTTGAAGAAAAATGCGCTGAGGATCATGTGGTCTCGAGCCATGCCGGTCTCCTTCCAGATCTGCTCTGGAGCCAAATCTGCTCCGGAGATTGTCGCACTGCTTCGGAAAGCGGTGACAATCGCTCTTGAGCCATGAAAGTTAGATTGCGCTCCGTCCTAACTCGAGTAACTTTATAGATATAATGCATTGCGAAAGTGGAAGCGATTGCCCTCGATCGCGACGCTGGAAGAAAGTGGTTTCAAGCTCCCAATGTCCTCCTCGGTTCTGAACGTCGACCAGCTTTCCATCGCCTATGACGGGCGCAATGGATCGCATCCCGCCGTCAGTGGCGTCTCGCTGCGCATAGGCGAAGGCGAAGCACTCGGCCTTGTCGGCGAGTCCGGATCGGGGAAAAGCTCGGTGGCGCTCGCCATCCTGCGCTATCTGCCGAAGAATGCCCGCATCACGGCGTCAGCGCTGGAGTTCCAGGGCCGCGAAATCCGCGACCTCTCCGCCGAGCAGTTGCGCCAACTCAGGGGAAATCACATCGCCGCCGTCTACCAGCACCCGGGCGCGGCCCTCAACCCAAGCATGACGATCGGCCGCCAGATCACCGAGACGATCATGCGGCATCGCCCGGTGCGCCATGACGAGGCGCGCGAGCGGGCTTGCGAACTGCTCGGGCGCGTTCGGGTGAGCCATCCGGAGCGGGTGCTGGGGCTCTATCCACACGAACTCTCCGGCGGCATGCAGCAGCGCGCCAACATCGCCATCGCGATTGCGCTCGACCCGTCGCTGCTGGTGCTGGACGAGCCGACGACGGCGCTCGACGCCAGCGTTCAGTCCGAGATCATCGCCATCCTCTCCGGCCTGCGCAAGGACCACAAGACCAGCATTCTGCTGATCAGCCACGACATCAACATGATCCGCCGCTCCTGCGACCGGGTGGCGGTGATGCAGTCGGGAACCGTGGTCGAAAGCGGCGCCGCCGGCGATGTCTTCGACAACCCCTCTCACGCCTATACGAAGGCGCTGATCGCCTCGATCCCGGCGCTCAACTACACGAAGCGGAATGGAAGACTGGCGGAGACGGACGGCCTGCCATCGCACTCGGCCGTCCAGAATGAAGATGCCGGCGAGCGCAAAGAACGCCGAATCGCGATCGCCTGTAAAGGTATCAGCCATGCCTTCGGCAGCCAACCGGTGCTCAGCAATGTCGATCTCGATATCGGCCACGGCGAGACCTTCGGGCTGATCGGCGAGTCCGGTTCCGGCAAGTCGACCCTGGCAAGGATCGTCACCGGCCTACAGATGCCAGACGCCGGATCGGTCGAACTGTTCGGCAGGACGGTCGCACCGCGCGTCGAGAAGAGAAGTCTTGGCGAACGCCGCGATGTGCAGATGGTTTTCCAGTCGCCGGATCGCACGCTCAACCCGCGTCAGCGGATCGGCAGGATCCTCGGCCGCCCGCTACGCCGGCTCGCCGGCCTGCGCAGCAGTGAGATAAATGCCCGCATCAGCGATTTGCTGCAATCGGTTCGCCTTGCCGGCGCCACAGCCGAGCAGAAGTCGCGATCACTATCCGGCGGCCAGCGGCAACGGGCGGCCATCGCACGGGCCTTCGCCGGCGTGCCGAAGGTCGTGGTGCTCGACGAACCCACTTCGGCGCTCGACGTTTCCGTCCAGGCAACCGTTCTCAACCTGCTCAACGACCTGCAGCGCGACAAGGACACGACCTATCTGTTCATCAGCCACGATCTCAGGGTCGTGCGCTACATGGCCGACAGGATCGGCGTGCTGTACCGCGGCCGTCTGGTCGAAACCGGCTCATCCGACCAGATTTTTCACGGGCCCAATCATCCCTATACGAAACTGCTGCTGGCGGCGTCTTCAGACGATGCAGCGCCGAAGATCATCTCTCAGGCCGACATCGCGGCGGGCCCGAACCAGGGATGCGCCTTCGCCGGCCGTTGCTCGATCGCTGTTGCCGATTGCAGGAAAGCCGAACCGCCCCTCAGCCAAGCTGGCGACGAGCACCTGATCGCATGTTGGCGGCTCGACCAAGGTTCATGAAGACGGATCATCATTCTGAAGATCCGTCGCGCTCGCGAGGAAGGCACGATGGAGCTGATCCCCGTCGCAAAGTGCCAAGAGACCGGGAGCTGCGGCCGTTCGAGGCGTGGATAGCAGGAAGCTTGGCGATCAGGCATCCACCGTAGTCACAGGCAAGCTCGCATGGCATTTCGTCTGAGGCTCGCTCCTTACAAGGCAATGTCTACAAGTTTGATAGACATTTGCTAAGAAGCCGGTCATACTGCGCTCTTCAAGTGCCTGACTTTTCGCCGTCCATGTTCGCAGGATCAGGAGATGACGATGACGCAGACATTTCTGGAAGCCGTTCCGGGCTGTATCAGGATCGTGATCGGCGCCCTTTTCCCGCCCATGGAGCTTTCACGTTATGCGCCGGACCAGGCGCAGGCGGACGACGCTTCTGACTCCGAGGCGAAATTTCGCCGCTCAGGACGGGATGAAGCTTTCTATTGGGGCATCGGCACTTGCGGCTATTGGTAGGCACCGTCGCATCCGGCCATAGACCTATCATCGAAATGCGGGGGGTTACCTGGCAGCATTGGCTGGCTGTCGCGATCCAGGAGGAGACCGATGATCACACGCCTTTTACCCGCACTGCATGAGGGCCATGCTCCGATTCATTTGCACGGAGCCTTCGACGATGCCTTGGAAGCCTACCAGACCTGGACTCCGGGAACGGACGAGCCGCACGTGGAGTTTGAGAACCATATGGTGCCGATCAGTTCGGTCTTCGGCCGCATGCGGACCTGCACCGATATTCTTCCTTGGCGCATCGAGGGCGATGTCCTAGAGGTTGTCGGCAATACACTGGTGTTCGGCGGCGAAAAGGCGATCACTTACGCCGATGCCGCTCTGGTCCTTCGCGCTTTGTGCGTGAAGCGGCTCCGGAGCGGCGACGTCGGCAACTAACAGGCGACGCTGCATAGGTTCCCGTCAAAGCCGGAGCCGGGCACAAGGGCAGCTCGGCTCCGTATCATTCAGCCAGTATGCGTCGCGATCTGCCCTGATAGCCTCTATTTGCTCAGTCGGTCATGCGCGGCGATGGCCATAGCTCTGCATGGTGCGGATAGACTGGTGCTGCGAGAGAGGATTGAACTCTCGACCTCTCCCTTACCAAGGGAGTGCTCTACCACTGAGCTACCGCAGCCGCCGATGGCGGGGCTTCTGCCATATCGAACCGGCAAGCGCAAGGCCAAGACAAAGACGGGTTGAAAGGCCGCACCGGGCGATCGTTGCGGACATGGCCGTGCCACAATGTTGGCTATCCCTTGATACGCACCGGCGGGTCGCCGGCCGGGGACAGAACGATGAACGGCAAGACAGTTTCTCCGAACAAGGATGGATCACCGAAGAAGGATGGTTCAGCGAAAAAGGCCGGAACGGGCCGCAAGGACCGGCTGGCCGAGCAGTTGCGCGCCAACCTGCAGAAGCGCAAGGCGCAATCGCGCTCACGAAGGACCGGCGACGCCGACAAGCGGCGCGCTGGCGAGGCCGACGAGCTGCCGGAGGGGCTGCAGGCGGCGATGAAAAAAGATTAACGCGAATCGGCTATGTTGGTCGCCGGTACTTTGGCCAAGTCGGCGTGGGCCAAAGTGGGGAGTAGCCTGTTTCTTGAACCAAGCCGGCCAATGGTCTAGATGGCCGCAACAGACTCAACCGATTTAAACCGGCCGTGGCGCCGAGGGGACGCTCTTCATGGATCGCATCAGAATTGTCGGCGGCAACAAGCTTGCCGGAAGCATTCCGATCTCGGGCGCGAAAAACGCTGCGCTGCCGCTGATGATCGCCGCGCTTTTGACCGATGACACGCTGACGCTGGAAAACGTGCCGCATCTGGCCGATGTCGAGCAGCTGATCCGCATCCTCGGCAATCACGGCGTCGACTATTCGGTCAATGGCCGCCGCGAAAAGCAGCAGGAAGGCTATTCGCGCACCATCACTTTCTCGGCCCGCAACATCGTCGACACGACGGCGCCTTACGAGCTGGTGTCGAAGATGCGCGCCTCGTTCTGGGTGATCGGCCCGCTGCTGGCCCGCATGGGCGAAGCCAAGGTGTCGCTGCCCGGCGGCTGCGCCATCGGCACACGGCCGGTTGACCTCTTCCTCGAAGGCCTGCAGGCGCTGGGTGCCGATATCGACGTCGACACCGGCTACGTCATCGCCAAAACCAGGAACGGCCGGCTTGTCGGCAACCGCTACATGTTCCCGAAAGTTTCGGTCGGCGCCACCCATGTGCTGATGATGGCGGCCTCGCTGGCCAAGGGCGAGACGGTGCTCGAAAACGCCGCCCGCGAGCCGGAGATCGTCAACCTCGCCGAATGCCTCAACGCCATGGGCGCGAAGATCTCCGGCGCCGGCACGGCGACCATCACCATCGACGGCGTCGAGGCGCTGTCGGGTGCCCGCGTCAGGGTGATCCCCGACCGCATCGAGACCGGCACCTATGCGATGGCCGTGGCGATGACCGGCGGCGACGTCGTGCTGGAAGGCGCGCGGCCCGACCTGTTGCAGACGGCGCTCGACATCATTTCGCAGACCGGCGCCGAGATCACGCAGACCAATTCCGGCATCCGCGTCAGGCGCAACGGCGCCGGCATTTCGCCGGTCGACGTGACGACGGCGCCCTTCCCGGCTTTCCCGACCGATCTGCAGGCGCAGTTCATGGGCCTGATGACGATGGCCAAGGGCAAGTCGCGCATCACCGAGACGATCTTCGAAAACCGCTTCATGCACGTCCAGGAACTCGCCCGGCTAGGCGCCCACATCACGCTGTCCGGCCAGACGGCGATCGTCGACGGCGTAGCGAAGCTGAAGGGCGCGCCGGTCATGGCGACCGATCTTCGGGCCTCGGTGTCGCTGGTCATTGCCGGCCTTGCGGCCGAAGGCGAAACCACGGTCAACCGCGTCTACCATCTCGACCGCGGCTTCGAGCGGCTGGAGGAAAAGCTGTCTGGCTGCGGCGCGGAAATCGAGCGCATTTCGGGGTAATGATAGCAGGCTCAGGTCGGCGCTGCCCCTCACCTGCCTGCCGGCATCTTCTCGCCGTATAGGGACGGGGAGTAGGACCGCCTCGCGAAGGATTTCGCCAATCTCCGGCGTTGCGGAGAGGGTGCCGAGGTTGCGGCCAGCCCCTACACCCGTCCCTATACGGGGAGAAGGTCCCGGCAGGAGGATGAGGGGCAGCGCCGACCGGGGCGATTGCCTGGCCAAGACCTCCGGCGCGGTTGCACGAGCCGGAAAGACCGCCTAACAGAAGGTCGAATAATCAACTCGCAGGTGCGAATTCCGCATGAATGGCCTCAAGCTTGTCGCGCTCGACGATCAGGATCTGAGCATCATCTCGGCGCATGTCCAGGATGCCGTCATGAAGGTCAGCGATCTCGAATACCTGCCTTCTGTAAAGCGCTTCGTGCTGACCATGAACCGCTTCGTCTGGGAGGCGAAATCCGGCTTCTTGCGCCAGCACAATGAGCGGCGGCAGGCCGTGCTGCATTTCGACCGGGTGCTCGGCGCCAAGACCAGCGGCATTGCCCGCGACAAGCCCGACGAAGTGCTGTCGCTGCTGGCGATCAGCTTTCTCGCGCTCGACAAACCGGCCGGCATCGTCGAGCTGATCTTTTCGGGCGGCGGCGCGATCATGCTCGATGTCGAATGCATCGAGGCACGGCTTGCCGATGTCGGCGGCGCCTGGGAAGCGACGTCGCGCCCGGTCCACAGGGTTTGAGCCGATGGCCATCACGCTTCGCCAGTCCGACGCCGATTTCGAGCAGCGCTTTGCCGCGTTCCTGCTGACCAAGCGGGAAGTCTCGGCCGATGTCGACGCCGTGGTGCGCGAGATCATCGCCAAGGTGCGTGCCGAGGGCGACGCGGCGCTGGTCGGGTACACGCAGAAATTCGGCGGCGGTGACCTGGCCAGGCTCGGCATCGCCGTCTCCAGGGACGACATTGCCAAGGCTTACGAGGCCGCCGATCCGCAGACGGTCGAGGCGCTGAAATTCGCGCGCGAGCGCATCCGCTCCCACCACCAGCGGCAGATGCCGCAGGACGACCGCTACACCGATGCCGCCGGCGTCGAGCTCGGCTCGCGCTGGACGGCAATCGAGGCCGTCGGGCTCTACGTGCCGGGCGGCACGGCGAGCTATCCTAGTTCGGTGCTGATGAACGCGGTGCCGGCCAAGGTCGCCGGCGTCGAGCGCATCGCCATGGTGGTGCCGGCCTCCGGCGGCGAGGTGCCGCCGCTGGTGCTGGTGGCAGCCGACCTTGCCGGTGTCTCCGAAATCTACCGCGTTGGTGGCGCCCAGGCGATCGCGGCCCTTGCCTATGGTACCGAGACGATAAAGCCCGTCGCCAAGATCGTCGGCCCCGGCAATGCCTATGTCGCGGCGGCCAAGCGCCAGGTGTTCGGCACGGTCGGCATCGACATGATCGCCGGGCCGTCGGAAGTGCTGGTTGTCGCCGACGGCAGCAACGATCCGGACTGGATCGCCGCCGACCTCCTCGCCCAGGCCGAACACGACGTGTCGGCGCAGTCGATCCTGATCACCGACGACCGTGCCTTTGGCGCAGCGGTCGAACAGGCGGTGGAGCGGCAGTTGCAGAACCTGCCGCGCGGAGAAACGGCGGCGGCGAGCTGGCGCGATTTCGGCGCCGTCATCCTGGTGCCGACGATCGAGGCAGCACTGCCGCTGGTCGACCGCATCGCGGCCGAACATGTCGAGCTTGCCATCGACGACCCAGAGGGCTTCCTGGCGCGGATGCGCAATGCCGGCGCGGTGTTTCTCGGCCGCCACACGCCGGAAGCCATCGGCGACTATGTCGCCGGCTCCAATCACGTGCTGCCGACGGCGCGCTCGGCGCGCTTTTCGTCCGGGCTTTCGGTGCTCGATTTCGTCAAGCGCACTTCGATCCTGAAGCTCGGGCCGGAGCAGTTGCGGGCACTGGCGCCGGCGGCGATCACGCTCGCCAAGGCGGAAGGCCTCGATGCGCATGGACGCTCCGTCGCCATCCGGCTGAACATGTAGAAATGTCCGACTACGACCAAACCCGCGCCAGGCTGATCGATGTCGAGCTCGACGAGACGATCGGCCGCTCGACGCCCGATGTCGAGCATGAGCGGGCGGTGGCGATCTTCGACCTGATCGAGGAGAACCGCTTCCAGCCGGTCAATGACGACGGCGCCGGGCCGTACCGGCTGAAACTGTCGCTGGCCGAGTCCCGGCTGGTGTTCGCGGTGACGCGCGAGGACGGCGCAGCCGTGGTCACCCACATCCTGTCGCTGACGCCGCTTCGGCGCATCGTCAAGGATTACTACATGATCTGCGAAAGCTATTACGATGCCATCCGCACCGCGACACCCAGCCACATCGAGGCGATCGACATGGGCCGGCGCGGCCTGCACAATGAAGGCTCGCAGACGCTGATGGACAGGCTTGCCGGCAAGATCGAGATTGACTTCGACACGGCGCGCCGGCTGTTCACGCTGGTTTGCGTGCTGCACTGGCGAGGCTGAACTGGCCGCCCCGCTGCCCCGCCCGATCCTGCCCCGCTCGATCCTGTTTGTCTGCGGTATGAACGCCGTGCGCTCGCCGATGGCCGAATTGCTGGCGCGCAAGGTGCTTCCGCCCACCACCTTCGTCGCCTCGGCGGGAGTGCGCGGCGGCGAACGCGATCCGTTCGTCGATGCCGTGCTGGCCGAAGAAGGGCTGTCGCTCGGCGAACGGCACCCGAGAACGATGGACGACCTCGAGGACGATTATTTCGACCTGATCGTGACGCTCGCACCGGAAGCCCACCACACCGCGCTCGAGCTCACCCGCTCGCTGGCCGTCGAGGTCGAGTATTGGCCGATGCCCGACCCGACCGGCGTCAGCGGCACGCGCGAGCAGATCATGGCCGCCTACCGCGACGTGCGCGAGCGGCTGAAGGCGCGGATCGGCCGCCGTTTTCTCGGCAACGGGGCTAAAAACGCCGTGGATTAAGCATGTTCAC
Organism: Mesorhizobium sp. M0701; assembly: GCF_040320365.1. Lineage (NCBI taxonomy): Bacteria > Pseudomonadati > Pseudomonadota > Alphaproteobacteria > Hyphomicrobiales > Phyllobacteriaceae > Mesorhizobium > Mesorhizobium sp. M0701. The sequence goes on along the minus strand of NZ_JAMYPO010000017.1, from coordinate 74,301 downwards.
AAGCGGACGTTTATCATATAGGTTCCGCGCAACTTTCCGGCCGGGGCGCTGGAAGTACCCATCCAAGCAAAGGTATCGAATGCCGAAGGAAGAAGTCCTCGAGTTTCCGGGTGTCGTGACGGAACTGCTGCCCAACGCGATGTTCAGGGTCAAGCTCGAAAACGAACATGAAATCATCGCCCATACGGCCGGCCGCATGCGCAAGAACCGCATCCGCGTTTTGACCGGCGACAAGGTCCTGGTCGAGATGACGCCCTACGATCTGACCAAGGGCCGCATCACCTACCGCTTCAAGTAAGTTCAAGGACCCGGCCGGGATCGCGATGGGCATTTTGCAGAAGCTCGTGCTTGCCTCGGGTTCGCCGCGCCGGATCGAGCTGCTGCAGCAGGCCGGCATCGAGCCGGACCGTGTGCTGCCGGCCGATGTCGACGAGACGCCGCTGCGCGCCGAACACCCGCGCTCGCTGGCCAAGCGCCTGGCAACACAAAAGGCCGAGAAGGCGCTGGCTTCGCTGAAGACCGAAGCCGACTACCTGCCGAGCTTCGTGCTGGCCGCCGACACGGTGGTTGCCGTCGGGCGGCGCATCCTGCCCAAGGCCGAGACGCTCGACGACGCCGCCAACTGCCTCGGGCTTTTGTCCGGCCGTTCGCACCGGGTCTATTCCGGCATCTGCCTGATCACGCCGGGCGGCAAGCAGCGCTTGCGGCTGGTGGAGACCAGGGTGCGTTTCAAGCGGCTGCCGCGCGAGGAAATCGAGGCCTACATCGCATCCGGAGAATGGCGCGGCAAGGCCGGCGGCTATGGCGTCCAGGGGCTTGCCGGCGCCTTCGTCGTCAAGCTTGTCGGCTCCTACACCAACGTCGTCGGCCTGCCACTCTACGAGACGGTAGCGCTTTTGAGCGGCGAAGGGTTTAAGGTGCACGCCAACTGGCTGTCGGGTGCGCGGATATGAGCCCGGAAGACAAGGTCACGCCGCTGCGGCCCAAGCGGCCCTGCCCCGAATGCGGCAAGCCATCGGCGCGCGAAACCTACCCGTTCTGCTCGACGCGCTGCAAGGACATCGACCTCAACCGCTGGCTGAAGGGGGTCTACGTCATCCCGGGCCGCGACGACGAGGACGAGAACGACGACCAGAAATAGCGCCGTCCACCTGCGGTTTTCCACAGGTTTGGGACGGTTTCGCAGCCGCGATCGTGACCGATGATCGGCCTTGCGGACTGCCTGTCGTTTCCCGCCTGAAATCAATGTCCAGAACTTGTTCCATCCGGGCACTGTCGGACGGAACAGGTTCTGGCGTTTTGTTTGAGCATGATCTTTTCCGAAAACCGGATTCCACTTTTCGGGATCATGCTTTTTGTCTGAGCATGATCTTTTTCCGAAAACCGGATTCCACTTTTCGGGATCATGCTCTAAGCGCTGGACAGGCCGGATTCCCGTGCTATAACCCACGCGCTTTCAAGGGGTGCCGACGGCGCTTTCATGAACCCGGTGTGCAGATTGCCGCCCGCCGGAGCAGGCCCAGATAGCTCAGTTGGTAGAGCAGCGGACTGAAAATCCGCGTGTCGGTGGTTCGAATCCGCCTCTGGGCACCATTTTTCCCTAAGTGCTTGTTTCTTCTGAAAGCCTTGATTTACAAGGAGTTCAGCCTCTCGACTGTCATACACGGTGTGATACAAAGGGGTATGGAAGAGATGGGCAAGTTACCGAACACGATCGTGCGGAATGGCACTTTTTACGTTCACGTACGGATTCCGAAAGACCTTCTGGCGAGCTACGAAGGCAAGCGTTTCATCACCAAGTCGCTTGGCGAAACGGACTGCAAGAGAGCCGGCCGGAAGCTCCATGACGAGATGGCCGAGATCAACAGCCAGTTCGACAAGAGGCGTGCTGCCAAGAGGACAGCGGAGGTCCAAGGGGCCGCGCCCGCTCCAGAGCCAGCACCGACATTGAGCTTTGCCGAGATCGCCCGGCAACATGCCCGCGATGTCAGCGACAAGGAATTTACCGAGCGCGCCGCCCTATTCGAGGCAGCGACCGCAGACGACTCAAAGCCATTTTGGCAAGGTCAGGTAGTCCCGTTACCCGGCAAGCGATGGAAGGATGAACCCGACCCGCGACCAGAGTCCCGATATTTCGACCACCTCGTTGAGGACGGTGATCTTGATCGCGTCATTGGCTGCATCACCCGAACACGGGTCAAGGATCGGATTACTGACCTCCGCCGCATGCTGGCGATTGGCGACCTTAGCGAACTGGCAGCGATTGCCGATGAACGGTCCCCCGGCATCGACGCTGCCCGTCGACTCGTTCTTGCGCGGCTAATTGCCCGTGCCGAGATCGACGCCTTGGAAGCCATCATGGCAGGTGAACCGGATGCTGGTGCGGAAAGTGCCGCAGCCGCGCCTGTGGAGCCCAGCGAGGGCCGAACAGATGCACAGGTGCCAGTTCGCCCTAAAGGCGGCTCCGGCCCTCGCCTGTCCCTCGTACTGGCTGACTGGATAGCTGAAAAGGCGCGCACTAACTCATGGCGTGAGAAGACCCGCCTGGAGCGCGAAGCGAACGTCAAGTCGTTCATCGAAGTGATTGGCGATCATCCCATTGGCACCTATGCCAGGGCCGAGGCGAAGCGCTTCAAGGATATCCTGTTCAACATTCCGCCGAACGCTCACAAGAAGGCGGCATACAAGGGTCTAGGTCTGGTCGCGATTGCCGAGAAGGCCGAGGCCGCAGGCGATCAAAAGCCGGCTGCAAAGAACGTCGCGTTGAAGATGGACGCGGTGTCAGCATTGTTCTTCTGGGCTCGGAAGAACTTCGATGAGGTCGTCACCAATCCATTCGAGGGCGTGAAGCCACAGGTGGATAGCGTGGCACGAGAGGAACGTGACCCGTTCAGTATCGACGAACTGAAAGCCATCTTCGCCAGCCCACCATTCACCGGCGCAAAATCCGAGCACCATTGGCTACAGCCCGGCAATGAGGTTCTGAACTCATCTGGTAAGTTCTGGGTACCCCTCATCGGCGCGTATACCGGCGCTAGATTGATGGAAATAGTCCAGCTTCAGAAAGCCGACGTGCAGACCATCGGGGAAGTGACGTTCATCAATCTCACCACCGATGGTGGCGACAAGTGGCTAAAGACACGTGGGGCCAAGCGGCGCATTCCCGTGCATCCTGCCTTGGTGAAGGCGGGCTTCCTCGATCTCGTTGCCAAGGTAAAAAGCCCTGCCGATCGGCTATTCCCCGATATCGAGATTGGTGGTGCGGAGAACCGTTCCTCGCCAGCGTCGAAGCTCTTCGTCCGACTCATCCGTGCTGCTGGCGTCAAGACTCGGAAGAACTGTTTCCATAGCTTCCGCCATTCGTTTGAAGATGCCTGCCGAGACGCGGAAGTCGACTCAGGCGTCATGAACGCTCTGCAAGGCCACGTCGAACGCGGGATGGCAGGACGCTACGGCAGCGGATTCAAGCTGGAGCGGTTGAGTGTGGAAATATCCAAGATCAGATATGGGCTGGCATTCGAGGGTTGAGTGCAGAACAAAAAAGAGGCCGCATCGGCGTGAGACGATGCGGCCCCAAACAAGCGCCGGTGCGAGACGGAGCTTATCCGTTCTGATGATATTCCTTCGCCCATACGCTGCCGCCGAGAACCCGGAAACGGGCCGTCTGGCCTTCGAGGACCAGGTGCCCGGCCACCTCGGCATCGACGCTTTCCGAAGAGCTAATCGCCACGAAAGCATCGCCTTCGAGCGCCGAGACTTGGACAGTGAAAAAACCATGGCCCCAATCCACACCAAGCGGCGTCATACCGTCTTCACTGACCCAAAACGCAGGTGCAAGCGCCTGCCGAAGACAATTGTGATCGGGGCCGCTGGTCAGCCAAGATTCAGCACGTAGCAGCATGATTAGGCCCTCATTTCCGCGCGTTTCATCGCCGAGAGCATCTGCCGCTGAGTTTCCTGTTTTGACTTTTTGAAGGTATCGAAGTCGCGGATTCCGTTCAGATGGAACGTATTGTGCTGGACGGGACGTTCGCGGCTGCGATCGTTCGACCGGTTATCGTTCCCAAGGTCTACAGGGATTTCACGGCCACGGGTCAATGGGATAACCGCTTCATTGGGATGCAAAACCGCAGGCAGGCCGCCAGAGGTGTTCGGCGTGCCCTCGGAATAATGGGGCGCGCTGGCCCATGCGCCGGTCGGCAGTGAGGCCCGCGTCAGTGGCGACGTGGAATAGCCGCCTTCCGAGAACAGGCCACCGAGCATGCTGCCAATGCCCCCTCCGCCCATCATGGATTGGAGAAGCTGCATGATCATGCCACCGAACTGACCAAGACCCGGAATAGCGGACGCCAGAGGGCCAAGGAGGCTGCTGATGCCCTGGCCGAAGCCGCCGACACCGGATGCACCGGCTTGCGCCTGTGTGCCCGCTGTAGCCGCCTGTTGGCCGGCTGTAGCAATCGACTGCCCTACCGTGGTGAACTGCGGCGAGGCACTTCCTGCCAACGTGCCAGCCGTCTGGACCTGAACGCCCGTCATCGTAGAGGCCGTGGCGAGGTTCTGATTTGCGGCGCGCATGGTGTCGAAGGCCGGAGCAGTTGCCGTAGCTGTCGTGCCAATGGTCTTCAATTTGGCGTTCAGAGCATCAATGCCTTGGGTCGTCGCGGGATCGACGCGCGGTGGCGTCAATTGGATCTCGCGACCGACCCGGAAACCTTCGATCGCTTCCTGCTTGGCCATCAGTGCACGACGCTGTTCAGCCGTCATGTCGGACATGCGCGTCTGGGTGCTGACGCCGGCAGCGGCGGCAAGCTGGTCGGTGTAATTGCGGGTGTTATTTTCGGACGGCGGCGCATATTTAGCGACCGCAGCCTCCAGCGTCTTGTTCCTGTAGCCGGGCGAATTGAACAGAAGGTTCTCACGAGCAGCGCGGCCATGCTCCAGTGTGTCGAAGGCGGCGAACCGACCACCACCGGGCAGGTAGCCCGGTTGTGATGCAGTGAACTTGCCGGCCTCGATATTGCCGGGGTTGTTGTTGCGCCAAGCAAACGTACCGTCGCGGCGGACGGTGCTGCCATCCGCCCGCATGAACGAGGTCGTGTTATTGCCGGCGGCGATGACCTTGGTGAACCCAGCACCCATGGTCTCGCCGGCACGGGCCAGATCACCATTGTTCGGTGTAATGCCCGGCGCGAAGCGTTCAGGATCGACGTAGCCGATGCGATTGGTCTTGGCCGTGGTGTTCGCGCCGATCGGGCCAGTTGCTGCCCATCCTGCCGGCAAGGCTCTGCCCGGCTCGATTGGGAAGCGATCTGTTCCAAGCGGCATTCGTGGGGCAACGGTGCTACCTGGGATATCCGCCAGCGGTGCACGCGTGATCTGTGACATCGGGCCGAGGCCGCCATCGACCAGCATGCCATTGATGGATAGGCCCGTCGTGTAGACGTTGGTCATGGCAGTTGAGATCGTGCTGCCGATGTTGGCGAGCTTCGCGAGAGCAGCGTCTGCCATGCTGCCGCCGTTGGTCTGACCATCCATACCCATTCCCTTGAACATGTCCTTGAGAAGACTGTTCAGGCTGATCTGGACGAAGGTCTTAAGGATCGAACGCGCCAGTCCTGCGAAGTCGGACTCTGCGCCGGTCACGAAATTGGTTAGCTCGTCGGACAGTCCGCCAATACCATCCTTGATCGCGTTCTGGATTGAGTCATTGAAGTCGCCGACAGATGTAGTCCACCGCTCGATACCGTTGCCAATTTCTCCGGCCATACGACCGACACCACGGTAATAATCCTGCAAAGCGGCAAGGCCGGAAGCGCCGATGTCCTGACCTTTCTGAAGGTCGTTGTAATCCCTCTGGGCATCGTTGAGGGCCTTCTGTTCGCCCGTCTTGGCGCGAAGGTTGGCGAGATCGTCGCCGTGGTCACGTGCCAGTGCGCCAGCCGGATTGCGGTCATCAAGAGTCTTGACAGCAAGCGCCTTTTTCCACGGTGCGGCATCGATGCCTTTCTTGGCAGCGATAGCGTCTAGGAGGACAAGCTGTTTCTGGTACTCGTCGTTAGCCTTGCCAACGGCGTTGACCTCATCCCAGACGGCTTGCTGGGCATCTGTGAGGGCAGAGAGCTTGGCGGCTGCATTGCTGGCCTCACGAGTGGCGTTTCGGCTGATTAGGTCTTGGTTCAAGAGGTCCGCGTCTTGGATTGCCTTGGCGTATTTGTCGGTCTCGGCCATGGCAGCGCCGAAGGCCTTGGACACGCCATCACCAAGGCCAGCGCCGAAGCTGGCCACCTTATCGGACAGGGCCGTGAAGACCGCACCAGCGCCATCGATCAATGCGTTGGTGGCTCTACTGTCGTTGAAGGCCGAATCGATTGCGGCAGCGAAGAGTCCAAGGGCGGCGACCGTCAGCATGACCTCGCTGGTCAGAACCGCAAACGCCGCGCCGATGCCACCCACTGCTGCCAGAGTCTCGCCACCGGCGAAGATCATCATAGCTGTTTTCAAACCGCGAAAGGCCGCAGTCGCGCCGGTGACCAGCGGGGCCATCAGCGTAATTGGAAGGACCAACAATCGCAGGGCGGCGGCGGCGGCTGTGATCGCAGCATAACCTGCGAATGCCTTCATGAAGGTGGCAACGGTGTCAGTGTTGTCCGAGAGGATTTTGACCGTTGCGCCAATCACGCGGAAGGCCGATCCGAGGTAGGTGCCAACATCGGCGGCGAACTTCTTCACCGGGTCGCTGTTCAATGCGGCGGCCAACTGCTTTGCGAGCGCACCCAGACCAGCGTTGAAGCCATTGTCGAACAGAGTCCGCTGGAAAGTCGTCCAAGCATTCTGGAGCCCCACGATGGACGCCTGCGAAGAATTCATTGCGGACGCCATAGCCGGCCCGAACTGCGACTGGAGTCGCGCGGACATCTTAACCAGAGCGTCCGACCCGACTTCGCCGGCCTGCATCATTTTCTGGAGTTTGAGCGTGGTCACGCCAAGGCTGTCGGCAAGAATCTGGGCCGCTCCAGGCATCGCCTCGGCCAACTGGCCTCTAAGCTCTTCCATCTGGATGGTGCCCTTCGACATCATTTGCGTGAGCGCAAGGAAGGCGTTCTTCTGCTGCTCGGTGCTCGTGCCCATGGCAGCGAAGGCAGTCGAGAACGACGAGAAAATCTTCTGGGTATCAGCGACACTGACGCCGGACAGACGAGCGGCAGTCGCGAACTGGCCATAGCTGGTAGCCACGGCGTCCAACGAGATGGGCATCTGGGCAGTGAGGTTCTGTAGAAACCGCATCTGCTGTCCAACTTCGTCGGAGGACGATGCAACCGTGCCCAGAGTTCTCTGCAAACTGATGAAGGCGCTGCCCGTCTGGTACACGCCGCGTGCTGCTGCAACCGCACCAATGCCTGCCAATGCGCTCCGCAAGAGGTTCGCGGCGGACGTGGTGGATGACATCTGCGACGTGAAACCACGAAGTGAATTCGTCGACTTCGAGAAATCGGGCAGGCTCCCCCGACCCACGCGAAGGCTTAGACCATTGAGGCGCGATAGCGCGGCGGCGGCAGCATTGATGCGAGCGGGATTGGCTACGGCGAGCCCGGCGACAAGGGCGTTGAGGTTGCGAACGGCAGCAAGCGGTGGGCCTTTGAAACCTACTAGCGCAGCCTTGATTTGATTAAGGGACGTGACGAGTCGGCCGTCGATGCGGATACGGTTCAAGTTCGCCAAGGCAATCGGTACGGCCTTTATGGCGGCTGCATTGAAACGGAAGTTGGCGAGTGCCTTCTGGAGGGTCTGGAGATTGGTGACCAGCGCCTTGGAGACCTTGACCTTGCTGAGAGCGTCGAGAGCGACAGCGGTGCCCCTGGCTGACTTGGCGAGGCTACCCAGATTCGATCTGCCGAGCTTGTCGAGAGACGCAAAGGCGCTCTTCGACACGGAGTCGAACTGGCGCAGTGCCTTCAGGGAATCCGAGACAGAGCGAGTGAATTGCGTGACGCCTGTTTGAGCCTTGCGGCTATCGACGCCAATCTGGATATTGAAATCTGACATGGGACTCCCGTGCGCTGCGAGAGCGCGTGACGATTAGGTACTGTCGGGAGTGAGGCGCACCGCGCCGGGACGCTTATGGTTTTGAGAGCTCGGCCACCTTGCCGGGAGGGGAACGGCAAGGTGGCGGCTAACCTCGAAGTCTATTAAGCTTCGAGGATCGGTTGGATTAGGTGCGCCGGCCCAGCCCGGTGATTTGTCTGCTGTCGGAACTGGGCCAGCTGACTCGAAGCGAGCTCTGCGCTTCGAGGATACGGTGCGGCGACTAGCGAAAGGACAACTCTAGCCGCCGCCATGCATACTGAGCTTCACAGGCTTTTTCCCTAGGCCTGCCTGTGCCGCTTAGCGCACGATGCTGCTCTTCAGTTTCCCCGCGTCGGGAGCGGGGTGTTACCGGGCATTCGACCGGCCGTGGTCTCAGTCGATCTGGCACCGGCATGGAGGTGGACACACATTCTTCCGCCTCTCACTTTTTGACGAACTGGCTCAGATGAAGCTTCGCCTGCGCAAGCGAATGTTGATCGTTGAGCGTTGCATGGGTAGGAAGCCCGGCTTTCAGCACCCGGATATGGTCCGCGATGGCGTTGCGTCGCCATGGGCTGAGGGCCGAAATTTTCTCAATGTCGAACTCGGTATGCGGACCGATGATCACAGGGGCTTCCGGCAAGCGCTTCGCGACCTCGACGGGCCCTTCGGCTTCGGTCTTTTTGCGGAAAATGCCGGTGCCGAGCGCCTCATAGTTTTCGATGTCGCTGGGTGAGGTAAGCTGCTCTCGCGGGCGGTCGCCTCGATAGGCTTTCTGCTCAGCGGTCTCTTCAACCGGTTCGGATTCGGGCTCTACTTCGGCCGGTGCTGCTGCCACGGCGCGATCGGCCCGGTTCGCATATTCCAGACGATGCGCCGAATCGGCCTTTCCAGATGTAATATCGTCTTCCGTGAGCCCGAATTGGCTGAGATAGTCCTGCTGCCGGTCATTCATGTTATGATTCTTTCATCTTGTCGGTTTTCGAGCGCTCTACTTCGTCGCGATTGAGCCGTTCCAAGACCGCCTTACGGAGCCAGTCCACGCGGCTCTTGCCTGCCGCCAGTGCGGCTGCATCGATTTTATCGACGACGCCGGGCAGCAGCTTTAAGAGAACCGTGCGGCGGATAGTTTCAAACGGATGGCCCATTCAGCGGGGTCCCCCTTCCGAGCGGTTGAGCTTTTCGAGAAGCGCGAGCCGTAGCCAGTCCCCCCGATCGATATTGTCGCGGGTGCAAGCATCTGCAATGCGCCGCTCCATGGTTTCAGGAATCGCAATGGCAATTCGCTGGAAACCCTCTTGTGGGCGTGTCATTTGCTGGCTTCCTGATCGGCCAAAGCCTTTAGGATAGCTGCCGACAACCAATCCGGGCGGGATTGGATATTCTGACGCCGCATCGATTGCGCTATGGCGTGACAGGTATCCGGGTGGAGCCGAAACGACACGAGCGGCCATTCCTCTTTCTTCAGCATATCAATGCGAGCCTTCGTTCGCGGCCAAATCGCGCTCTATCGCTTCGTCACGACGGCGCTGGGTTTTCCTCAACGCGATAGCCTGCCTAATAATGGCCGATCGTTTATGGCCTGTGCGCGCGATCTCAGCTTCGATGAACTCCATCAGCGGGTCGGGCAGATGCACGACCACGCGATTCTTTGACACGCCATCATTGATCATCGCAAATTCTCCTGATAACCTTGACTGATCAGGTATTCCTTGATTGCGATCCTCACAACTTCTGAGAAGCTGATGTAGTTCTGACGAGCAAGGTCCTTCACGGCCGATCTATACCGCGCGGGAAGATACACGTTCTGAGACTCACCGGGCTCGATTACAGGCGGTCTGCCCATGCGCTTCTGCGGCATTGACTCTGTCTCTCATTGTTCGGGAGAAAAGCCGATTCGTCCCACGAATTGCGACTTTTGTAATTTTGAATAGTAAACAATGAAACAGGAAATGTCAATCTATTCTTGAAAGTGGCTCACTCAGTTTTAATCTGCACGAAGAAGGCAGGACTAAAAGGGGCCAATATGTCAGCACGTTGATTCTATTGTCTGCGCTTCTGCGCTCAACCCCCTATTCTCTATTGGTCAGCCGCAGGCCGGAGTTGGCGGGATTTGTATGGAATAGGTTGCAAGTCTTTATAGTAAAATGATGAGTGCAGAATGTTGGTTAGAGAATGAGTTCAGACTAAATCCAAACTATACAATGTAGAATTCAGTGACAATCGCCCTGAGAGGTCAAAATCTACTTTGGTGATACGTACGGGTTGGGACCACGGCGCGCCGATAGCTATTAACGACCCTGGAAATAGAGGAAGAAAAAATAGAAGGGGCGGCCCTACCCTGTCGGCGCTGGCGTCGGGGTCGAGGGGAACTGCGCTCAACCTTTTCGAACCACAAGCCGGGACAAGCAAAAGGCCCGGACGATTGCCGGGCCTTGTCGTGGATGATGGTGACATGGAAGGCTACATGCGCCAGTTCGCCAGCGTCTGTTCCACATTGGCCGGGTTGTCGCGCATGCGGATGACTGTCTGGCGCTGGAGTCCCGTGGCCTTGGCGATGGCGCTGGCACCGTTGCCTGTCGCCAGCATGGCCTGAACGGTCGTGTAGTCGTTACGGGTGAAGGTCGGCTTTCGACCACGGTACTTATCCGGAATGGCCTTCGCCGCCTCGATCCCGGCCTTTTGAGCCTCCTTCGTGGACTCCACTTGTGATTGTGCAGACGCAGCCATAAAGCCAATCATGCCGTCGCGGAATGCCTTCTGCATCGGGTCTTTGGTCGCGCCGTCGAAGGTCAAGTCACCGATCGTGGTCTTGATGATGACGCCTTTCTTCATGAACTCTCGGATGGTTTCAGTGATGTCCTCGTAGTTCCTGCCAAGCCGGTCGGTATGACGCACGACCAGCGTGTCCCCTTCGCGTAGGATGTCGAACAGACGACGCCCGCCTGGACGCTCCCTTAGAAGCGTACTGACGCCCGATACGCCTTCGTCGGCGATCACGTCTTCCTCGTTGAAGCGGTAGCCTTTGGCCTCCGCAGACTGGCGTTGGTGGCGGATGTTCTGGTCTACCGTTGAAACCCGCATGTACAGAACATTCTTACTCATGGAACGCTGACTCCTTGTCCAAAAAGATCATGTCCATATCTTGCATGTCCATAGGTGGGAGTCAACCCATATGGACGGGAAATACGTTGATTTTACAGCCTTTTTCGAGTGGACTCTGGACCATGGCCTATTGGACAGGCGATCGGGTACGTGGCGGGGGTGGTTGGTTGCAGAATGCGAGGTGTTTTTCGAGAGGTTGAGTGCAGAATGAGAGGGTCCGCGTTCGGGCCGGTGCGCGTTTACCTAACCAATCAAGGTTAATGCAGAGTATGTTATATTTACCACAGTGTGGTATAGATGATACATGCATAACCAATGGATTATGAATGGGGATCGGCAGAGGTTTGGGCAACGAATTTTCATAGGAGGAAAGATCGTCACGTTTTTCCCCGAAATCGCGCGATTTGAAGGCCTACGTCACCTTGGCCTCCTTCACCGATAAATCAGCCACAATTCCAGCTTCGCCAGTTGATAAAGGCCCCCACCTAGCACAATCCATATGACAGCGCTCATAGGCAGGAGAACGCCCCATTTAACGATAAAAAGCGCTACCGGTCGTTTCTCCAGCTCCAGTTCTTTGGGAAAGAGTTGGTCCCACCAATCTACTATCGAAGCAAGATAGAAGCTCAATACGAACAGAGTCATAAGGCAAAAGAGCAATCCAGCCAAAACGAAGCCTGCAATCGAAAGAATGGCCAGATTTGATCTGGCAATGTGGTCAATGAAGTTCTGAACGTTGTCACGGCCGCTGTGATCCCAAAGGGAATCCGGTAACTTGTCGAGGTAGTGGATTTTGAAGGCGGCCCAAAGCCAGATAACCATTCCCAAGCCAAGCGCACCCTTCAGCGTCTCGATAGCTTCACGCCCTGCCCGGAACTTCTCCCACGGCGTCAAATGGTCGTACATGGTCGCACCCCTTTTGGCTGAACAGTGCTAAGAATATCATGCCGACACTGAACTGATAGAAGCAAGCGACAAAGGTCCCAAAGAGGCCCTGTGGTGCTCCAATGCACAAACGGCGCTGGCTCTTCCCGTGACCTTTGAGACGGGTGTGGAGCAGCAATTGGTTCAACGCCACCATTGCTCCGCCGTGACGCGCTAGGAGAGAGGCTGCGTGAGGGTTTTATGCAGGCTCGCAGCATCGGCTCTAGCTGCGGCTCCGATGGGCTTGACTCGGCGGGTTGAGTGAGGGTGATGTAGAAAATGCACCAAAATATCGAAGTATCGACGAGGTCGGGCCGAAGGTACACGGCGGGGCAGGCCGCGTCGCCATCCATCGCCAGCCGTGACGCGAATAGGACTATGCAGGAAAAAGACATTCCCGCCTTTGTGCAATCCGTTGTCGATCTTGGCTGCAACATCTGCGCCGTCGGTCATTTTGGGTATGTATTTGGCGATGCTGATCTGTCGCCAGCACAACTCGATGCCATCGAGCCACAAGTCCGATGGATTGAGGAAACCTACGGCGAACGCGATCACCTCATGGCAGAGATAATCGCATACCTGCGATCGATCGGCCGCTATGTCGAGGTGCCGCAGCCAAGGGCTAATGATAGCCGCCGTCGATCATCGTCGCGGCGGCATCGGCGGGGGCCGTTCCAACGCATAGGATCGCGATAGACAATCTGGTTACATTGCTGAAAACGGCGCTCGGTAGGGATTGCTGAGCGGCTACACGCGCAAGTACGGCACGTACTGTCAGGCCGTACTTTCGGAGCAGCGCTAAGGAAGAATCTGGGTAGTGCTCAGTGTGAATTAGCCGGCCCATCCGAGCTTGCGGCAGAACTCCTCGCCCGCCCTGTTTGCTTCGGCAAAGGTTTTATAGGTGCCTGGTAATTCGTGGCGCACCCCGCGAAAATGCACGATACACCGTCCATTCTCTAAGCCGATGGTCATTCCCACCTCGTAAGGCATTCAATCCTCCCAATTTTTGTTACAAAGTCGCAGCTTCCTCTCCGGCGGAAAACGCACGACACAGACGACATTGGCGATCACGCCGGCGGGGCGCTTGTGGTCTGGCGCAATTGGCCGCCATAACGCAAAAAGCCGCGCGAATCGAAATTGCTTTCCGCAGGCGTGAAACTCATAAGTGAGAGGAGCATAGCCGATTGTGGAACCATTTGTGGACAATTGTGGAAAAGTGCGAGAAAAGTCCACAATTTATTTCTCAATAATTTCAAAGGCTTGCGAGTCAATTGTGGAAATTGTGGAAATTGTGGACTTATAGGAAGAAGAGACCCTGGAGACCGCACACAGACCCCGCCAGATGGAGAAATGCGCGCAAGACTCTACGTCAGATCATAAGACCCTCTCTCATCTGCCAGAAACGTCCACAATTTCCACAATTTCCACAATTGACCGCTATCCCATTGTTTTTGCTGACATCGCATTTTTGCGCTTAGCTCTTCGAAGTCCACAAATCGGCACGCGCCATTCCACAAATGGCGCGTGCCGTGGGTTGCCAAACCTTCTTGTCAGACTGCTTTTTTGCGTCGGGCGCGTGCTCGCTCATTCTCGGGTCTGGGCTTCGCCGGCTTGACAGCCTCGTCGTTCGGTGCCGGCGATGGCACTGCATCTGCATCTGCATCTGCATCTGCATCTGCATCTGCATCCGACTCGGGCTCAACCTTCTCAGTGCCCTCGGCTTCGAGCGTGTCTATTGCCAGATAGAAAGCCGAGACAACGCGATAGTTCTTGACCTTCTCGGCAGAACCGTCGCGCACTGGTAGCTCGTCGTGGAACAGGTTCTTCCCCTTCATTCTGAGGTAACCCGCGTCCCGGAGGTACTGTGCAATCTCGGTCTCGGAACAGATGTTGCCGGCCATACCGCGAAGCGCATCGGCATTGATGATTAGTTCCTCGCCATTGCGCGCCTTGTAGAAGAACCCAGCCCAAGGTTTGGTGACGCGTTCAACGTCGTCGCCAAGCGACGATCCTCCGAAGGCATCGGGGTCGAAGGACTCCCATCGGTACATGTCGACCTTTCGCCGGCGCGAGATCGAGGTGCGCAAAGCTGACAACACGCGATCGGCCACAGGCTTAGACGCATCGGTGACCCGGTTGTCACGTGCCCAGCGGATGACACGACCAACGCTGAACGTGGCGGGGATAATGCCAAGTTTTTTGCCGAGAATGCCGCCTAGCCAGACCCATGCCAAAGTTTCGAGCGATCTGGACTCCAGACCAAGGGCGTCCTTGCCGGCAAGCGCGGTCGTCAGCCGATCGGCCTTCTTCGCCAGCGCCTTAGGGTCTGCGTCCAACAGCGCTCTAACGATCTTGGGCAGCGCCCATCCGTTATGCCGCTCCACACCATACAAGCGCGTCGTCAGCGTCGTCGCCTCGCCCTTGGGGTAGTCCTTCACGCCGGCCACGTTGATATCGAGCACGCGGGCGTCGAAGCCCGGCGACACGTCAACGTCGGCATCCTTAAGCTTCTGTGCCCAAGGCTTTTCGTTTGCCAGCATGGCGAGACCGCCAAAGCGGCGTACCTGCCTTGCACTGCGGTTTTGCGTGGCCGCGATCTTGCCGGCGCCGGCTTCCATCATGAACACCAGTTCGTTGGCATGCTCTGCCTTCATGTGCTGGCCCTCGTCGAGGGCAAGCGTGTGTCCGGAGAGGTCCGGCAACGTCGCCTCGATACCATTCGAGGTTGCGCGCAGATTGAGATAGCCACCTTCGTCTGTCAGCGGACCTGACACGCTTGCAAGGAGCTTGGAGGCCAGACTCTTGCCACGCGATGTCGGGCCATGCAGAGACAGAATGCGAAAGCCGTTCGGGTGACAGCGGCCGAAGATCGGCCCGGCCAAGCCCATCATGATCGCAAGGGCAAGATGCTCGCGGCCTACGGCGTTCCCATCCCACACAGCGCCAATTGCGTCAGCCCAGTCTTCAAAGTTGCCCATGGGGCCGAAGTCCCGGCGCGTGGTCTCACGCATGCGCATGGTGAGCGTCGATGATTCTTCCGGCTTGATGGTCTCGCCACCGAGGGTCAGGAAGGCGTCATCGTGCCAACCTCGCCGGCTGACCCATTGCCCGGTTAGCGGCGGCTTGAGTTTCTGAAAAAGCCATTTGGTGCGCTCTTCGTCGAGGATGTCGAAGTTCATGCCGGCAAGACCTTGCACAACTTGGTTGCCGTAAGCATAGGCATCACCCCGCTCGATCGCCTTGACTTTGGTCTTCCCCATGGAAACAAACTTCAGGAAGAGCGTGGCGTTGTCGCCGCTGTCGTCCTCGAAATGGCCTTCAACCTCGAAGGCTTGGCAAACCTCATTTCCTTCACGGTCGATGATGACGGTCTTTTCCTCGTTCAGTCGGAATCCTGTGCCTTTCAGAAATCCGGTTCCGTCCGGGACTGCCTTGAACTCGATCGCCTTGAACAGGGATTCCAACTGCGGCTTTGGAATTTCCACCTTCTTTCCCAGCAGTGCGAGAATTCTCTGGCGGTCGAACTGCCCCATGTGAAGAAGCTGCTTGAGGATGGCGCTGATCTTGTCCGAGGCCATACCGACCACCGCCTTGTTGGCGAGGTCCATGGCTCTAGCAATGTCGGCCGTGGTCGCTGTGCCGCCCTCAATTACCTCTTCCTCGGCCTCCTCTTGAGGGGGCTGCTCTTCTGCCGTCGTCTCTTCGCCTTCTTCCTCCTCATCGGCTCCGCTGATGTCGTAGGCCGGATCAGTCAGAACGTCGTCGGTGAACCAACCGTCCACCATTGCCTTTTCAAGCATGGCCAAGCGATCGTGGCCGGCGCAGCTATCATGCGAACACCGGAACGTGAAGCTCTCGGCATCCATGCCGGCGTCTTGAATGAAGCAGCCGGGATCATCCGGATCGCCGGCATTGCTGTGGTCGTCGTCGAACGGGCATTCGACCGTGTACTTGCCGGGACCGGTCTCGACCCGGATGCGGTCATCGCAGTGATCCTTGAACACCGAACTGATCTGAAAACCATGCGCGCGTTCGGACGCCCATTTCTGGAGATGCAACCCCTTCTGCGGCGACAGGATTTGGCCACGGATTTTACCGCCCATGATGCTGGCGGCTTGGTCGAACGGGTCGGAGGATACGGTGCCGGTTACGGTCACGCGTGGCAGGGAGCGCCAGTCAAGCGCACGGCCGGCCGAGACGATGACACGGGCAGATGTGGAGCCCTTGGCCTTGGAAGGCAGGTAGAAGAGCCGGGAACAGTCTCTTGCCGCGCGATCGACGCTGATGCCAAGCAGGGAGCCCATGCCGAGGATCATATCACCCCATGCACGGATAGCATCTTTCTGAGCGCCTTCCTGCTCAGCGATGACGTATGGTTGTTCAAGGATGAACAGTAGACGGAACTTGTCGATCGGCCGGGTGGTGATGATCAACTGGATGCCGCTGGTCTCGTGCGACGTGTTCACCATCGAGACCGAAGCGACCACGTCTTCGGTGTATTTGCCTTCGTTTGTCAAGAAAAGCTTGACGGTCTCGACAGACGCTTCGGTCGGGTGCCCATTGTCATCTGCCCACTTGAAGAACTTGTCTTTCTTGACCTCCAGCGTCGTGGTGCCATGCGAGTGGGTGGTATAGGCGACGAAGAACAACCCCATGGTCTGGAGCTTGCGCATCGTGTCCTGCATCGACGCACCGGAATCGACATCGAGCCCCATCATGTAGAGCTTGGTGACGGCCTGATTCAGGCGTCTGCCGTCCACAAGCACGCCCGGCACAAGGCATGCGCCATCCTTCTGCCCAACGCGAATTTTGGACAGGTTAGAAATGAGAATGTCGCTGAAACGAAGTTCCGGCGACACTTTGAAAAACTTCTCTTCGCGTTTCTTGGCGACCGACACGAACAGCGGCTTGTCGAGTATCGCCTGCGGAATCTCCCCGTAGACCTCCGCATCGTTCAGAGTTTGCGTAGGCTCGCCGTCAATGGACACGACCTCGCTTTCTGCACTTGGCCCTAGGCCTGCGTCTTCGCTCAACCCTGTGTCTTCGACACCTAATGGATCGTCGTCATCGAACTCCTCCACCTTGCAGACCCTGAAATTCTCGCCGGGCTTCAGCGCCTCCAGCGCAGCCAAGTCATCCGCATGCAGCCCGTACTCGGCATAGGCCAGCGGCACGTCGTCATCCGTGTAGGCGTCGTCGGTATCGCTCTTGCGGCGTTTGGCGAGGAGCGTGGCCAGCCGATCGGACGACTTCATGGGATAGACAAGATGGATGCTGCCACCGGGGCCATCGAGCGCGTAGGAGGGCTCTGGAAGATCGGTTGCGGCATTGGCGCCGGCTTTGTCCTTGAACGCCAGCCGGAGCCCTGTGAGGGCTGCAAACACATGGTTGTCGCCGGCCAAGTGGCGGGCTTCATGGATAGCTGCTGCAATATCGGCAATTGGCTTGGTGACGATGCCCTCGCGTTTGCCCTCATCGTTGCGATGGAACAGTGTCACAGTCGAGGCACCCGGCAGCATAGCGCGCAGTTGTCGTGCGGCTTGCGAGGGCTCGAATGAATGGATGGAAGCGGATGGCTGGGTGGTGTTGGAGGCCTTGTTCTTGGCCGAAGGGGACTTGGACATGGTTTTCGTTACCCTAGATCATGACGCGCGAATCCGCTGGACGCACCAATGCGGCGCGCGCCTGTTAAGTCGGTGTCAGCGATCTAGGGGAGGTTTTTGCCGATCTCCGCGACGATACGCTAACGGGTGAGGGCGATCTTTTTGGCGACCCCGTCACCGAAAACTCGCGTACGTCAGCCAATACATGGCTGCGGCCGGTGCCCGATGGTGACGCCACCGACATTTCTGTCAGCGGCGTCGGGTATCGTGGCGGATCGGCAAGATTGGGTATGCGCTCGCTTTAATAATCAGTCAAGGAAATGGTGACAGTGGCTCACGACGAGTTAGACACGCTTGACAGACTGACCGCATATGCGGGACATTACCAAGTGGTAATCTCGCTCTATACTCGCATTCTGCTTTGGTAACTTTCAAACTTGACCGCATCGCATTCTGCGAGGTTCTGCGCTCATCCTGCTAAATCACCAAGCCGATCGACCATCAACGCTACCAAACCGCCGGCAGCCGATCGGACTCTCAGAATGCGAGGGTCTGGGCTTGCCTTTTGTGATACACGGTGTCATACAAAGACTCGAAGTCGAGCGGAAATTGTGTAGTAAAATCAATGCTGAATGTCGTTTCGGTCGAAATCCGCCTCTGGGCACCACTACTTCTTCACATAAAATCAACGGCTTGCGGTGTCGCCAACTTGGCGACTTACGGCATTTCATGTCGCGCCGTGTTGCGAACTGTTACCGTTGATTTTCAAGGGTTTCCTGCGACTGTCGACAACTCCACGCGACATGAGCACGCGTAAAGCGCGCCGATGTTGCTGTCCGATCAATCGGCTGCTCGATTAGCGAGCACGGACTGTAGGAAGCGAAGCGAATGAGGTCTGGTATGACTTTTGTAAGCGGGGCAAAGGCCATACCAGAGGATTCGGTCAGGCCGCCTCAACAGGGCGAACGATAGGCAAGTGCATCGTTGGTCACCGGCGAGCGCCGTCGCCAAACGCACTGATGAGCAGAGGCGAGCAGCGCTTTGTCTGATTGAGCCAGCCTCATGGCAAATGCTCGGTTTCAAATTTCATGTGCCCGCCGGCTTTACCGCTTTCTGGCAACCACCAGGAAATTCTGCGCAAGCTCCGCCGGAATCCTGGCACTTGCGCAGATCCTTTCAAACGGCACGATCAATATTTCGCAGAGTCTTGGCAGCAATTTCCCGGGTCGCGGCAAAAAACCGTACCCAACTATCCGCTCGACAATAAAGCCATTTGCAATGAGCGTCTGCTCGTATCCTTTAATGCTCAAAGTGTGGCGGACTGTCCCTCCTGCATAACGGTTCAGAATGCGGCAGACCAGCCCTATTGGCGAAGTCGCGTTCATGTGGATATTCGAGATTAGCAATCCACCTTCGTTCAAATGCGCGCTGATGGCCGACAGTGCATCCTTCCTGAGCTCATCTTCAGCATTGAGGAAGAATCTGAATGCCGTGACCACGTCGAACCTTTCGGCAAGCGGAGAGAACGTAATATCAGCGCGGACCAATTTCACGTTCTTCGGAACCCGTGCGCTAGCCAGCATAGATTGGGAGATGTCAACGCCGACGACTTCACCAAAAAATTGAGCTGCGATATTTGCTATGCGGCCTGTGCCGCATGCGAAGTCCAGGCATTTCCGGTTCGGCCCGCCGACGGGCAGGAGAATACGTTCGACCAAAGGCTTTTCGATACCCGACCACAGAGCTGCATAGTAGCCGGACCGGAACGTGTCGGAGTAATGGGCACCGTACCCATCCGTCTGGTGGCTTGCTCGGTAATCCCGACGAGCGGGTGCACGGTTCTCATGGACGCTGCCTAACGGTCGCCGCTGCGCCCGCAGAAATCTGCGAATGCCAACGAACGATCTCACCGTGAGCACCATGCAACTCGCGCCTCTAGTTTGGCCCGACGCATGCCGTCGCGGGCAATCCGTGCCCCACGATGCGCGCGACGACCTGTTCGAAATTGCGTGGGTCGAGGCCGTCGACACGCATCAGCGGCCATTTGTCTTGCAGGCATTGGCCGATCTCCCTCGCGATATCCGCTTGCTTCAGGCCCCTGACCACTCCGACTTCGAGAAGGCGCTCGAGGTACGGCTGCCGCGCATACCGCTCAATGAGGCGGTGGCGCAGCGTTTCCCCGGGCGCGTCGACTTGAATGAGGAGATCCGGTCGCGGCAGGAACGTCAGGCAATTACGAACCATGTCGATACTTGGATTTCGTGCCAACAGGACGAGCGCGCACAACGCCTGAACGATGCCCTCTTCGAAAATGAAGTACCCTTCTGAGGCCTGCGCCGTATTCCAGGCTTCGAAGAGCAAAACGACATCGATCTTCAGACGCAACGCCCATATTCGACTTTTTGGAGGGATCGATGCCAAAAGCCGCGCAGCGGCCCCCTCGCTCGGCGGGGTCGAGAACAAGACCGGACTCGCGGTGGCGAGCTTGTGCACCAGACGCTGGATGCCATGGCGTGTCTCCGGGCCTTCATCCTCGACCGAATCGACTTCGCTGCCGAAAGACACAAAATCAATCCGGCGATAGCCATTGACTGTCTTCACACGGATGTCGCGTTTCGCCAGCTCACGGCAAAGGGCGCGGAGAAGGGTCGTCTTGCCTGCACCAGGCGGACCGAACAACTCGATGATCATGTAGGGACCTCCCGAACAGGACGCAGAAAGATCGGATGAAGCGAGTTCGCCCGCTCCGGCGGTGTGGCGAGCGTAAACACTCTGGCATCAGCCTGGCCGAGTTGACCCCGCTCGCTGGCATCCTGCTGACGCCGCAAAAAGCTTTGGAGGAGATGCGATGCGGCGGGAGACTGCCTTTCCATGGCGTGCAGTCCCGCCTGTTGAGCCGCGACAGCGTTGCCGGTTGACTTGAGAACTTGCAATTGCTTCTCGATCGCCTGCGCTTGCGGCTGGTTGACACGCCTGTCGCTGTCGAACTGGCTCGTCGCCCGTGCCATCTCCTGATCGATCGAGCGCCCCACGGTTGCCCGTTGGTCGACGTCGGTCGTCGTGGCTTCCACGCGTGCGAGCCTCGACGACCCGACCCCGCCGCCTGCGCCAACACCTCCGTCGTCGCGCCGCTTGCGCCCATAGGAATATGGACCTCAGAAAGTCTCTAAATTGCCTGTGGATCGGAGCTTACTAGGAGTGCCGAACCATACCATCATCCATCTGAATGACTGTCGGCACCACGGCACGCGTGTTTGGACGCTGAACAGGGCAACGAGTTCAGGCCGAGCGGGCGCTTTTTGGCTTGACGCGACACAAACGCGACATTCGGCCTAAAATCTGAACAATATCAATCACCGAAAGCGGACTGAAAATCCGCGTGTCGGTGGTTCGAACCGCCTCTGGGCACCATTTTTTCCCTGTACGGCCCGGAGACATGGGTGACAGTTGTACCTAAGACATGGGTGACACCCTCGCGCCGATCGGATTGTCGATGGCGTGCAAAAATTATCTGGACCATGGCGCCAGCGGCTCCTGCTCGCCGGCCAAATGACGATGAAGAGCATCTTCGGCATCTTGGATCCCGCTCTGGCCATAACCGCTCTACAGACCGAGGGCGCAGCCGTCCTTGCGCGGTTCAGAACCGCCCAGCAGGGTCCCGTTTGCCCAATCGATGCGAATGGCCTGCGCACCGCCGATCGGGTCCGTGGCCGGAATGATTTCGAAACCGCGTCGGCTAAGTTCAGCTACGGTTTCGCCAGCGAGCCCGTGTTCGGCCTGGACGTTCATGGTGCCGCTGACGGGGGCGACCCGCGGCAGATCAATCGCCTCCTGCAGATCCATCCCGAAGTCGAGCACCTTCGTCAGCAGGTGCGCATGGCCCATTGCCTGGTAGTAGCCACCCATAACGCCGAAAGGCATTTCTGCCCGGCCGTCTCTCGCAAGCATCCCGGGTATGATGGTATGCAAAGGTCGCTTGTTCGGCGCCACTGCATTGGGGTGCTTGGGGTCAAGCGAAAAGCTTTGCCCGCGATTGTGCAAGACGACACCGGAGCGTGGCGAGACCAGGCCCGAGCCAAAGCTGTCGAAGACCGAGTTGATGAAACTGACCGCATTGCGATCCTTATCGACAACGGAAATATAGACCGTGTCGCTGTGCAGCGGCATATCGAACGCCGGCAGGTCCGCGCGGGCGCGCTTTAGGTCAATCATGCCGGCCAGACGATCGGCCCAGGCATTCGACAACATGTCGGCCACCGGGACCTCGGACGCATCAGGATCGGCGACGAGCAGGTCACGCGCGGCGTAAGCGAGGCGTGTTGCTTCGATTTCCAGGTGAAGCCGGTCCGCGGATTGCGGGTCGCCGTGCGCTTCGAAGCGCGAGAGGATGTTTAGAATGAGCAGCGCGATCACACCCTGGCCATTCGGCGGACATTCGAACACATCGCAGCCTCGAAACGCCGTGCTGATCGGGGTCACGTATTCGCCTGTTGCCGAGGCGAAATCTTCGAGTGTGTGCAATCCGCCGAGCCCACGAAGATAGACGACCATGTCGTCGGCCACAGGGCCAGTGTAGAAGGCCTCTCGTCCCTTCTTGGCGATCAGCCGCAGCGTTGCAGCCAACTCAGGCTGGCGATGCACTTCGCCAACGCCTGGCGCGCGGCCGTTTGGCAGGAAAATCCGTTTCGCGGCTACATCGGAGGCCAGAAGTTCTTCTTCCAACGCCCAGTCACGATGGACCCGCGGTGAAATGGCGTACCCTTCCTCGGCGAAACGTATAGCGGGGGCCAGGATTTGATCGAAGGGCATATGTCCATGATCAGCGTGCAATCTGGTCCAGGCATCGATGGCTCCCGGGATGGTGACGGAGCCAGGAGAATTGCGGGCCACCTCCGCCATGCCACGTTCGAGGAACCAGTCAATTGTGAGGGCGGCGGGTGTCCTGCCCGATCCGTTGTAGGCGATGACCTCGCCGGATCCGTTTCGCGACAGAAGAGCGAAGCAGTCGCCTCCAATGCCGGTCGAGGCTGGCTCGACGACACATTGCACCGCGCAGGCTGCGATGGCGGCATCCATGGCGTTGCCGCCGGCCGCCATGATCTCCACCGCCGTCAGGGTCGCCGACGGATGAGAGGTGGCGGCCATGGCCTCGCGTGAAACGACGACCGAGCGCGTTGGTTTCTCAAAATTTCGCATGCTATGCCCTTCTGATCGTGCTCAAGAGGCGGCGTCGCTCATCGTCGAGGGGCGGTGCCGCAGATGCCGCGACATCCAGTATTCGAGTGCCGCCAAGGCACGGATGATCGCGAAGTTCAAAGTGAGATAAATGGCGCCCGCGCAGATGAAGACTTCAAAGGCGCGGTAGGTCTGGGAGATCAATCCCTGGGCAATTCCAGTCACCTCCATCAAGGTCACGATGGAAGCCAGAGACGTGCCCTTGATCATCAGGATGATTTCATTGCCGTAACTCGGCAGCGCCTGGCGAAAGGCCAGCGGCAGGATTACGTGCCGATAGGTCAAATAGGTGGACAGGCCGACAGACCGGGCCGCCTCGACAAGGCCGCGTGGCACCGATTGAATCGCGCCGCGGAGGATTTCGCTGCCATAGGCGGTGGTGTTGAGTGTCAGCGCGATGATTGCGCACCAGTAGGGTTCGCGGAAAACGGCCCATAATCCAATTGCCGACAGTTGGTGCCGGAATTGACCAAGGCCATAATAGGTCAGAAAAATCTGCACCAGCAGAGGCGTGCCCCTGAACACGGCAACGAAGCCACGGATCGGCAAGACGACAAAGGGCGATTCCGATTGCTGGGCAAGCGCCAATGTGACGGCAAGAACGAAGCCGGCAACGATGGAAGTCAGGGCCAGTTCCATCGTGAGCGGCAGGCCGGCGAGTAGCTTCGGCAGGATTTCGAGGAAAAAACCGAAATCTATCATGCCGACCGGACGCGCCACGGCGCCTTCCGTTCCAGACGGTAAAAGGCGTGGCCCGTGACGGAAGCGATAGCCAGATAGAGCAAGGCTGCAGCAATGTAGAAGATGAACGGTTCACGGGTCGAACCTGCAGCGATCTGCGCCTGGCGCATCAGTTCAACGAGGCCGATTACCGATATCAGCGACGAGTCCTTCAGAACCAACTGCCACACATTGCCGAGACCTGGCAGCGCGTATCTCAGGAGCTGGGGAAAAATAACCTGTCGCAGCCGCTGCAGCCGGTTGAGACCAAGCGCGCAAGCGGCATCGTGCTGTCCCTGGTCGATGGCGAGGTAAGCCCCTCGATAGACCTCGGCTTGATAGGCGCCCGAGATGATCGCGATAGCCAAGGTTCCAGTGGCAAAGGCCGGAACGCCGACGAATCCGGACCCGCCCAGGCTATGACCAAGCGAGGTCAGGGCGACACTACCTCCATAGTAAAGCAGATAAATGGTCAGAAGGTCGGGCACGCCCCTGAAAACCGTGCAATAGCCAAGGGCCAAGAACCTCAATATTTTGGAGTTGCGGAGACGCCCGGCCGCTGCCAGCCCGCCAAAGACAGCGCCAAGCGCAAAGCCCAGCACAGACAGGAGCACTGTGACCGAGGCCGCCATGAGAAGAGCAGCCCCCCAACCTCCGTGCTGGAAACCAAGCAGCCGGAATACGTCAACCATTGATACCCCCGGCATTGATCCCCCCGGCAGGACGAACGGCTCAGCTCCGGAACGTGGTCAGGAATGGCCGTTCGCCGGCAAGCGCTTACTTGACTGGAGTGACGTCGCTCTTGAGCCATTTAAGCGACAGGGTTTTGATCGTGCCGTCGGCGGTCGCGGCGTCGATGGCGCCGTTGAGCATGTCTTTCAGCTTGGTGTCTTCTTTGCGGATACCGGCCCCGGAGCCAAGACCGAAGAGACCCCCGACAAACCCTGGTCCTGCAAGCGTATAGTCGCTGAACTCCGGCTTGCTCAGGGTGGCGGCCAGCGCTGTCTGTTGCGCGAAGAGCGCGTCGATGCGACCCGCGGCGAGATCGAGATCGTGTTGCTCGGTGGTCTTGTATTCGCGAATCTCGGCGACGTCCGAGAAGTATTTTTTCAGGAATTCCAGGTTCGCCGTTGCAGCCTGAACTCCAATGATCTTTCCCTTCAGCAATGGCTTGAGCTTGTCGATTGCCGCCTGCGCAGAGGCTTCATTGTCCAGCTTCAACCGCTCGTTGGAGATGCCGAGCTTGCCCAGTTCGCTATCCTTGGCGACCGCGAAACCTGAGGGATCCACGGCATACGGCTGGGTAAAGTCAATGATCTTCAGACGTTTTTCAGTGATGAACATGCTCGCCATGATCACGTCGAACTTGCCGACGGTCAGCGCGGGGATCATGCCGTCCCAGTCCTGTGCGACGATCTTGCACTCGATCTTCATTCGCCCGCACAGATCATTGGCGAGATCGACTTCGAAGCCGTCCAGCTTGCCGTCGGCTGTTGTGAAATTCCAGGGCGCGTAGGCTCCTTCGGTGGCAATGGTAATTGCCTTTGGTGTTTCTTGTGCAACGGCGGCCTGGACCAGGCCGAACAGGACCGACGCAATGGCTGTGATGCGGCTAATTTTCATATCATTCTCCTCTTTTTGCCGGTATGACAGTTCCCTTTCGTCGTGCCGGATTATCTTCCGGCTTCAACGAGTTAGACGGTATTCCCTAGCGGCGGCCGGGACTTGCGAAGTTGGCCAGAAGCGGCGCTGTCTCGACGATATGATCCCGCATGACGATCTCAGCCTTGCCGGCATCACCTGACCGCAGCACGTCGATCAGGATCTCGTGCTCGGCACGCGCGCTGGCGGGTTTGTCGACATAGTCGAACCAGATGCGCAGGTAGGGCTCGATCACGACGTGCAGGCTGGCGATCTGCCGGACCAGCTTGGGTCTGTTGCTCAATTGGCAAATCTGCAAATGGAAGGCCTGATGGCGCACGACCCAGTCGCTGCTGCCGGTCTGGCTGGCGCGCTCCATGCGGTCAAGCTGGCGTTCCAGTTCTTCAAGCACTTCGACATCGATGTGCGGCATGGCAAGCCTCACCGCCAGCCCTTCGAGCACCGAGCGCATTTCAAACGTTTCGTAGATCTCGTCGAGGGTAAGCCCGGCGACGATGCAGCCACGGTTCGGGCGAATGACCACAAGACCTTCCGCGGCCAGTTGGCGGAATGCTTCGCGAACCGGCATGCGGCTCATGCCGATTTCCGTCGCGATCTCTTCCGGGATCAGCCGGTCCCCGGCCCGATAACGCCCCATCCTCAGGGCCCGCTGAATGTGGCGATAAGCTTCCTCCTCGGCGGTCGCGATGCCCAACGGCTCGATTGCGTCAGCTGCCATGTCCCTGGTCCGATCAGAGCGTATCTGTGTATCCACTTATCCAGTTGTCGAAACCTGTGTCAAGCACCGATGCTTGGGCGCTTTAGAATTTCTCTTGTGAGAATAAGCACTTGGTAGGGGAAATCGGGTTAAGCACACTGTGATCAGCTAAGCCGCTGATCGGCCTACTTTTCAACATCCGGCAAAAAGGCCCGCCGCTCCATTTGCGAAGCGGCGAGGCCCCATATTCGGGGACGATGGCCGGGATTTCCCGGCATTGCCTGCAATGCAATTCAGGTGCCAGATTTGTTGATCCAAAACGGGTCACCGCACCGGGGCGCCAACGCGGACCTTCCGCGATCACGCTACTGCCGCGCTTTGCCATACCTGCTATGTTATTTTGCGGCGGACGTAATTTTTCCGCCTGGCCGGCGCCCCATCAGGCAACTTACCCCAACGCGCCCCCCAAGTGGCGCCGGCCATTTTCCCCTTATTGGGGCACGGGCGCGCCGATTCCGTTATGCGCTTTCGAGCTATGGCAATCCGCCGGCGAGCCGCTTTGTCCAGCCTGCAACCATCAGTCCGCACGCGATTCCCGCGCAGTCGGCCGCCCAGTCGAATAAATCCGGGTCGCGCCCTATCAGTTGCACGGCCTGAAGCCCCTCGATCGCCGCACCCGTGAGAACGAGGAGTACGATCAGCTTCGCCTTGCGTTCCGGCCAGCCGAGACTTCCGAGAGCCGCCAGGATGACGAAGGCGGCGGCGTGATTGAGCTTGTCGTGATCAAACGTGAAAGCCAGGCCAAGGCCCTGCAGGAGTTGCTCCGGCAGAAGGGCGAACAGCAGAACGCCGGCAAACGCGGCCGGAAAGGCAATCCTTGCCACGATCTGATAAGAATCCAGGCGCAACAAGGATAGAATGGCCTTTCGTCCGAAATCTGCAGGGAACACCGGCCGCTGAATCGAGAGCGAGCGCGGTGTCCAATTTCCGCCGTCGGGGCGTCCGGTGCATCGTCAGAATGAATGAATGCCTCGGGTCAGCCGCTGGCAGGCCGAACTGCTGGGGAGGGCTCTGCATGGTGTAGCTTCCGCGATCACGCAATTACCTGCTGCGCCAGCGCGGCTACAATCTGGCTGCGGCGGACCTGATTTCCGCTTGGCCGGCGCTGCGTCAGGGCACCTTACCCCATGCCACACGAAGCAGCGCCGGCCAGAATTCCATCGATTGCGTGATGACCGACCCGCGTCAAAAAAGCCCGCCGCCCTGTCGGACGACGGGCTCCGTTGCCTGGGCGCCAGGGCGCCACGGTAGCGACTGATGTTACTAGTGCTCCCGCAGGTCTCCAATATGCTTCCGCCGTATGGCGTTGCGCATCGGCTAAACAAACGAAGCCCGCGCCTCTGGCGGAGGGCGCGGGCCGATCGGGTTGCACCCGATCTGCAGCAGAATCCTGGGAGGTTCCCGCTGCTTAAGATAACAATTAGAGACTTCTAATGTTCCGCGCTAGGGGAAGATGCCGCTGCACCAGAAATCTGATGATGGTCGGCGCGATGATGATCGAGCCGTCAGTTCGTGCGCAAGTCGATCTGGAAAATCCGCTCGTCGAAGTGCCGCGTTTCAACGGCAAAGGTCAAAGCCACTTCAAGGACCAGACCGCCACGGTCGTCCCGGACCTTGACTGCAATCCTGCGATGAGGAAGGCCATCCCTGGCCATCTCGGCCAATGTGCGAAGGGCTTCTTTCCTGACCAGCGGGAGATCGTCATATAACGTTCCCTAATCGTCGGAATAGACGATTCCGTCTTCATCGGAATCGAAGAAGTAGCGGGGCATTGCGTTTGGCCGAAGCGGCGGCATCCGGGCACGTTGTCGATAGCTGGCCGGATCTCGGCCGATCGCGATCAGTGCCTCTCCACCGTTGGCTTCGCCGCCAGCTCACTTGCGCTCGCGCAATGCCTTCACCGCCTGCGAGAGGATCATCCGGTCGCCGCCGGTCCTTTTGATCAGCTTGCTCACCTGGCTGGGCGAAACACCATTTTGCCGCGCGAAATGTTCGACCTCATAATATTCATCCGCCGAAACGCGATTGCGGTCGCTGAAGTCTCGCTTGCTCTTGTCATCGGCCATTTCCGCTCTCCTCGCCCCTTCTCTTCGCTTCAGGGGGGTCAACTTTGGTGCACACAGCAATTTGAGGGTTCGCCCGCCACAAAGTGACGCGCGAACCCTTATCGGCGCAGGAAGGGACAGGGCTGCGCAGATGCCGGGTTCGATCGGAATGGAAACAGCCAGGACCGGTGCGAGCAACCGTCGACCTTTTCCACGGAATCCTCCCGGAATGTGCAGCCAGCAACGGCTAGGTGCCGCGGCGGTTCCGGGTCACGCGGCAAACCCACCCTTTGCGCGCAAGGATCAGACTTAGGTCCTGCGGCAACACGTCGGTTGGTCCCTGCCGGGCGGGACCGAAGCCCCGTCGACGGAACGTTTTCAGCTGCCTTCCGTTCGAATGAGCCTTGGCGCGAAGAGCGGACCGAGTTCGCAAAGGAGACGACCATGAGAATGCATCTTTCCACCGCGGTGGCGGGTTTTTTGCTGCTGGCAGGCATCGGCGCCGCTGCGGCGCAAGACGTTGTCATCGAACCGCAGCAGGAAACGGTCATTAAGGAGTATGTGAAAAAGCAGCCGCTGGCCTCGGTGAAAATCCCTGGGGTGGAGCTCAACATTGGCTCGACGCTCCCCGATACCGTCGAGCTTCATGAAGTCCCCAGCGTCAAATACCGCTATGTCATCGTCGACAATCGCACCGTCGTGGTCGACCCAGGCACGCGCAAGATCGTCAAGATCATCGATTGACGTGAAAGTTCGGGCAGCCGTCGCCCGCCGCTCGGAAATGAGCGGCGGGCGACGTATGCGTTAGGCGGTTCCTCGGCGTCTTCGCCCAGCAGGAACCTCGCCGTACCGTCGAGGGCCGGGGGGCCTCACAGGCAGTTTCAATGCGAACAATCAGCAGACTTTTTGATTCCCATGACCAGGCGGCGCGAGCCGTCGAAGCACTTCAGGCGGCAGGGATCGCCCGCCACGAAATCAGTGTCATCGGACCCTATGATGACGAAATCGGCGCCGTCTTGCGCGGTCCAGGCAGCGGTGCCGCCCTTGGCGCGGCGGCGGGCTTGTTGGCCGGCCTCGGCGCCTTCGATATCCCCGGCATCGATCCCCTCGGCGCGGCATGGCTGGCATCGGCCCTCGTCGGTGCAGCCTTGGGCTGCGTCGCCGACAGACTTTTCGGGACATCGCCCGGTATCCGCAAGCAGCCAGGCCAGCCGGATGCCGCACAAGGTGTGATCCTGGTGCTGGCGCATGTCGATGAAAGGCAGGCCGACGCCGCACAGGCGGTGCTTGGGGCTTCCGTTCAGGCAACGCAGTCCTTGGCCAGGGCGGCATGAAGATTCAGCTCGGGCAAAGCGCTTGACCAGGCTTGGCAGCGGGGCGATCAAAGCACGCATCCAAAAATCTCTGGCAAGCCGTCGCCAGAAAGTGTTGAACACCGTGCCGATCACGTTCGGCGAGCGGTTGCGCTCGACGAGGCTTGATGATTTGCTGTCGGTTTACGGAGAACGAATAATGCATGAGCCTGTCGGTCAAGACGAATATGGGTCGACCAGCCCGTTCGATCCGGACGATCTGTCGAGGTTGAACGCAATCGGCCCGAGCGCCGGCAGCAACGATTTCGAAAAATACGCAGTCGCCGTGATCATCGTGTTCGGCGCCCTGATCATCGGTGGCCTGATGGCTGCCGGCTTGAGCTTCGGGCGCCGCAGCACCTTCTTTTTCGCGCTTGGTGGCGCCACTGCAGCATGGATATCCGGCAATGCGCTTCTGCTCGACCGGCCGCGCATCTACGCGCTGTTCGTCGGCATCGCGGCGCTGATGCTGATTGCGTCGACGATCGCGCTGGTCACCTGAAGCAAGGCGCAATCTTCTTGTTGACCATGATCTTATTCGAAAACCGGTTCCCACTTTTTGGGGTTTAATACCCGATAGCCTTGCCGGCTGCGGCGCGGCTGTCGATGGCGCCATTGTAGCGGGCGCCGCCACCCTTCTCGATTTCCGCCAGGCTCTTGCCGCCGACCAGGATGCCGGCCGCCTGGCCCCAGGTCGTGTCGGCAAGATCGAGGCGGTAGCCCATGCCGGTAAGCAGCTTTTCGGTATCGGGCGACAGGCCGAAAGGTTCGATATAGACCGTGTCGGGCAACCATTGGTGATGGATACGCGGTGCGTCGATGGCCTCCTGGATGTTCATGCCGTGGTCGACGACGTTGACGATCGCCTCCAGCGTGATGGTGATGATGCGTGAACCGCCGGGGCTGCCGATGACCATGAACGGCTTGCCGTCTTTGGCGAGGATGGTCGGGCTCATCGACGACAGCGGCGTCTTTTTCGGCGCGATCGCATTCGCCTCGCCCTGGACCAGGCCATAGAGATTGGGCACGCCGGGTTTCTGGGTGAAATCGTCCATCTCGTTGTTGAGCAGGATGCCGGTGCCGGCGGCGACAACGCCGGCGCCGAAGGAGCCGTTCAGCGTGTAGGTTACCGCGACGGCATTGCCATCATTGTCGATGATCGAATAATGCGTCGTCTCGTTGCTCTCGCCAAACCCTTTCGGCATCAATTCCTGCGAGACGCCGGCCCGGAACGGATCGATCTTTTCGCGAATTTCCCTGGCGTAATTCTTGTCGAGCAGTTTTGCGACCGGATTGTCGATGAAGCCGGGATCGCCGAGCGCCGAATTGCGGTCGACATAGGCGTGGCGCATCGCCTCGACCATGACGTGAACCGTCTCGGCCGAACCGGCGCCGAGATAGGACAACGGATAGAACTCAAGCACGTTGAGGATCTCGCAGATGATGGCGCCGCCGGAGCTCGGCGGCGGCGAGGAAATGATCTCGTAGCCGCGATAATTGCAGGTTGCCGGCTTGAGCTCGCGCACCGCATAGTTTTCGAAAACAGCCCTGGCCAGAATGCCGCCCTTCTCGCCACTCGCCTTGACGATGGCGTCGGCGGTCGCGCCTTTGTAGAAGGCATCCGCCCCGCGTTCGGAAATGGCGTCAAGCGAAGCCGCGAGATCGGGCTGAACAAGGCGCTCGCCGACAGCATAAGGCTTGCCGTCCGGCTTGAGGAAAATGGCCGCCGCCGCTGGGTCCCTCGCCAACCGCTCCGCGCCGCCCAGGAGCGAGGCCGCATCGCCCTGCTCCAGCACGAAGCCTTCTTTGGCAAAGCGGACGGCCGGCGCCAGCAAGTCCTGCCGCGATAGCGTGCCGTATTTCTCCCGCGCCATCTCGAAACCAGCGACCGAGCCCGGCACGCCGACCGCCAGATAGCCGTCGAGACTGGCGCCTTTTACCGGCTTGCCGTCCTTGTCGAGATACATGGTTTTGGTCGCGGCCAGCGGCGCGCGCTCGCGAAAATCGAGGAAGGTCGAGCGGCCGTCCTTGAAGCGGATGGCCATGAAGCCGCCGCCGCCGATATTGCCGGCGGTCGGGTAGACCACGGCCAGCGCATAGCCGACGGCGACCGCGGCATCGACCGCGTTGCCGCCCTGCTTCAGCACCTCGACGCCGACCTCAGACGCAAGATGCTGGGCGGTCACCACCATGCCGTGCTCGCCCTTCGCCGGCTGCGGCGAGGCGGCATAGGCGAGGAAGGGTACGAAGGTCAGGGTGAGGGAAAGGCTGACGGCGATTAGGGTTCGGCGGGTGTTGTGCATGGCCGTTCTCCGAGCGTGGGGGTGTGCCTAGGAAACGCGCTTGGAGCGGTTGAGTCTACTGCGAAGATCGAAAGAATCGGGAGGGTTCGCACGCCTGTGCCGGTTCGCCTCGCAACCGCCGTTGCAATCTTCGGCGACTGCAACGGCATGGATCCTAGGGTCTCCGCTACGTCGCTTCGCTCCTGCTCCGCCCTAGGATGACGAAGGGAGGGAGGGATCGGCTAATCCCGAAAGTTTGCGATTTGCCAGCAGCCGCCAGCCTGCAACGTTTGCCATTGCCATCAGCCGCCAATCCCCAACATCTGCGATTAGCTGCAGGCCCTCACGCCTTCGTCATCCTAGGGCGGAGCAGGAGCGAAGCGACGTCGCGGAGACCCTAGGATCCATGCCGTTACTTCTGAGCGCCGCAGCGTTGGAAACAAGGCCACGCTTCATCGCGGCTCCCAGAATTTTCACGTTACAGCAATTTTGTTCTTGCTTTGTGCCGGCAGCTATGCTACTAATTTCGGTATGGTGCTAATTGGCTCCAACGACCCGCCCTTCGTGGCGGGTTTTCATTTTCACCAACATCAAACAATCCCGCCGCCGACGCTCGCCACCGCCGGCCGTTTGGCTGCGACCTTCGCTCGGTAGCCGGCGGCGCGGTAGGCGGCGACCGGATCGATGGCGCCGCCGGTCTTCAGCCGCGCCATGGCAAGGATCGGCTCGACGTCGATGCGATAGACTGTCTTCAGCGTCTGCGTCGCCATCAGCGCGTCATTGGCGTCCTGGAAGCCTTCGAGCGCCTTGCGGTCGACCAGCAGCGCCTGGGCATAGGCGCGCTGCACCTCGACCGCCGACAACATCAGGCTTTCTATCGGATCGGTGACGTTATGGCTCTGGTCGAGCATGTGGGCCGGATCGAAACCTTCGGCACCGGCAAGCTCGGCATCGACCAGTTCATTGAAGACGAGGAACAGCCGGTAGGGATCGATCGAGCCTGCGTCGAGATCGTCGTCGCCATATTTCGAATCGTTGAAATGGAAGCCGCCAAGTTTCTTGAACTGGATCAGTCGCGACACGATCATCTCGATGTTGACGTTGGGGGCGTGATGGCCAAGGTCGACCAGACAGAACGCCTTGTCGCCAAGCTCTTTGGCGATGATGTAATTGGTGCCCCAATCCTGCACGACGGTCGAATAGAAGGCCGGCTCGTACATCTTGTGCTCGGTGAACAGTTTCCAGCCGTCCGGCAGTCCGGCATAGATCTCCTTCATCGCGTCGAGATAGCGCTCGAATGCCTTGGCGAAATTGACCTGGCCGGGAAAGTTCGAGCCGTCACCGATCCATACCGTCAGCGCTTTGGAGCCCAGCGTCCTGCCGATCTCGATGCATTCGAGATTGTGCTCGACCGCCTGCCGGCGTGTTGCTGCATCGGCATGCGACAGCGAGCCGAATTTATAGGAAAGTTTTTGGTCCCTGCCGTCGGAGAAGGTGTTGGAGTTGATGGCGTCGAAGCCGAGGCCGAAGCGGGATGCCGCCTGCTTCAGCCGGTTCGGATCGGCCTTGTCCCAGGGAATATGCAGCGAGACGGTCGGCGTCGCCTGCGTCAATTGCCGGATGACGGCGCAGTCCTCGATCTTGTCGAAAATGTCACGCGGCTCTCCGGCGCCGGGAAAGCGGGCAAAGCGGGTGCCGCCGGTGCCGACGCCCCAGGACGGGATGGCGACGGCGAATTTCTCGACCTTGTCGCGGATGGCGTCGATGGCGATGCCGCGGCGGTCGAGGCGCTCGCCGAGAGACTCGTAGTCGCGTCTGAGGTCGGCATCGCGCGCGGCATTGTGCCTGTCGACGAGGTCGGCGGAGATGATGGTTTCGGACATGGTGGTTTCCTCCCAATTTGCGTTGGTCGGCGCTGCCCCTCACCCTTACCCTCTCCCCGTAAAAAACAAGGGGGAGAGGGGGATCACCGGCGTTGTAGCGCTTCCCTTCTCCCCGTCACTATACGGGGAGAAGGTGCCGGCAGGCGGATGAGGGGCAGCGCAACCCTCAAAGACGGTCGCTTATCGCGTAAAACTCTGTGCGTTGCCGGCGTCGACGTTGATGATGTTGCCGGTCGATTTGGCCGACATATCGGAGGCGAAGAAATAGATCGCCTCGGCGATGTCTTCGGGGAACACCGACCGCTTCAGCATCGAACGCGAGCGGTAGTGCTCCTCGAGATCGTCGGTCGACATCTTGTAGGCGGCGGCGCGCTGTTCCTTCCATTCGCCGCTCCAGATCTTCGAGCCGCGCAGCACAGCGTCGGGGTTGACGACATTGACCCTGATCTGCGCTTCCGCGCCTTCCAGCGCCAGGCAGCGTGCCAGATGGATTTCGGCGGCCTTGGCAGTGCAATAGGCGGCGGCGTTTGGCGATG
Source organism: Mesorhizobium sp. M0701 (assembly GCF_040320365.1). Lineage (NCBI taxonomy): Bacteria > Pseudomonadati > Pseudomonadota > Alphaproteobacteria > Hyphomicrobiales > Phyllobacteriaceae > Mesorhizobium > Mesorhizobium sp. M0701. The sequence goes on along the minus strand of NZ_JAMYPO010000017.1, from coordinate 40,133 downwards.
CGGCAAGCCCATTCTTGGAGGCGACGAAGACGACGTTGCCGCCGATCTTCTGCGCCCGAAACAGCCGGAACGCCTCCCGCGAAACCAGGAAATAGCCGGTCGACAGGATGTCCATGTTCTTGTTCCACAGCGTCAGCGTGGTGTCCTCGATCGGCGCCGAGGAGGCCAGGCCGGCATTGGAGACCAGAATATCGATGCCGCCGAATTCGACCGCCGTTTCGGCAAAGCCGGAGATCACCTGATCCTCGGACGTGACGTTGATGACTACGGGCCGCACGAAATCCTTGCCATAGGCCTTGGCAAGCTCGTCATTGGCGCTGGCAAGGGCTGCTTCATCGATATCGGCCAGCACGACGCACGCGCCCTCGCGCAGCAGCCGGCTGGCGGTGGCCCGGCCGATGCCGCCGGCGCCGCCGGTGACCAGCGCAATCTGGCCGGCAAGAGCCTTTGGTTTCGGCAGGCGCTGCAGCTTTGCCTCTTCGAGCAGCCAGTATTCGATGTCGAAGGCTTCCTGGTCGGGCAGGCCGACATAGGTCGAGACCGTCGAGGCACCGCGCATGACGTTGACGGCGTTGACGTAGAATTCGCCCGATATGCGCGCCGTCGCCTTGTCGCCGGCGAAGGTGAACATGCCAACGCCGGGCATCAGATAGACGACGGCGTTCGGATCGCGCACCGGTGGCGAATCCGCGTGCTTGCAGCGGTCATAATAGGCCTGATAGCCGACGCGATACTCCGCCACATCATCGGCAAGACGGGCAATGACGGCATCGACGTCGGGATTTTGGGGGTCGAACTCGATGACCAGCGGCCGGATCTTGGTGCGCAGGAAGTGGTCCGGGCAGGACGTGCCGAGTGCCGCCAGCGGCCGCAAATCCCTGGAATTGACGAATTCGAGCACGGCAGGGGAATCGTCGAAATGGCCGAGCTTGTGGCTGTTCTCCGAGATCAGGCCACGGATCCTCGGCATCAGTTTTGCGGCCACGGCGCGACGCGCAGGCGCATCGAGGGATTTGACGACTTCGCCGCCGAAAATCGGCTTGCCCTTGCTCTTGCGCTCGAACCAGTCGATCGCCTGGTTGATCACCGAGATCGTCGTCTCGTAGCATTCCTTCGGCGTGTCGCCCCAGCTGAACAGGCCATGACTGGCCAGTACGACACCCTTGGCTTCGGGGTTTTCGCGGCAGAATTTCTCCAGCCACAGGCCGAGCTCGAAGCCCGGACGTTTCCATGGCAGCCAGCCGATCGTGTCGCCGAAGATCTCCTTGGTCAGCGCCTGCGAATCCTTGGCGGCGGCAATGGCGATGATGGCATCGGGATGCATATGGTCGACATAAGGCTTCGGCACGAAGGCATGCAGCGGCGTGTCGATGGAAGCCGCGCGCGGGTTGAGGTTGAAGGTGCAATGGGGCAGATAGCCGACCATCTCGTCTTCATGTTCGAGGCCGCGATAGAGACCTTTCAGCGCGCGCAATTTGTCCATGTAGAGCGTGGCGAAGCCGTCGAGCTTGATCGAGGCGCTGTCGCCGCCCGAGCCCTTGACCCACAGCACTTCCACGCTCTCGCCGGTGAGCGGATCGTTTTGCCAGATCTTGGAGGAGGTGTTGCCGCCGCCATAATTGGTGACGCGCTTGTCGGAGCCAAGAACATTCGAGCGGTAGACCAGACGTTCGGGCTCGCTCATTGCTTGCGCTTTTGCGTCATCCCAAAGATTGGCGAGGCGCGTGCCGGAGCGCTTGTCGAGCATAGGTATCCTCCCTTTGGGACACGCAAACGGCGCGGGTCCCTTTTGTACGAATTTCTACGCAAGCGGCGGCCTTGTCAATCACAAACGATCAATATCAGTCATATTGCATTGCACAATGAAATTATCTGATCGGAAATGATTGACACTGCGCGCTTTGGGTGACTAGATGCTCCGGCAGGGAGGAACCATGCACGAGAAAGAGCGCCACAGGATCATTCTGTCCGCCGTCCAGGAAAAGCCTGTGGTGACGGTGCAGGAGATGGTCGACCTGACGGAGTCGTCGGAGGCGACGATCCGGCGCGACATCGCGGCGTTGCATGTGCAAAAACGGCTGCGCCGGGTGCGCGGCGGCGCCGAGGCGCTTTCGCCGCCGCAGTTCATCGGCCTTGCCGGCCGGCCCTTTTCCGTCAACGAGACCATCAACGCTTCGCAGAAGCGGGCAATCGCGCGGGAAGCCGTGGATCTGTGCAAGGACGGCGAGCCGATCATCATCAATGGCGGCACCACCACCTTCCAGATGGTGCATTTCCTTACCGGCCGCCGCATGCCGATCTTCACCAATTCCTTCCCGATCGCGGAGCACTTGCTCAGGCACTCCAAGAACACGGTGATGCTGTCGGGCGGCACCATCTACCGCGAGCAGAACATCATCCTCTCGCCGTTCGACAATGACGTGACGCGCAATTTCTACGCGCGCCGCATGTTCATGGGCGCGCAAGGGCTGGGGCCGCTCGGTCTTATGGAAGGCGACCCGCTGCTGATCCAGGCCGAGCAGAAACTGATCGACCAGGCAGACGAATTGGTGGTGCTGGTCGATTCCTCGAAGTTCCGCAAACGCTCGAGCCTGATCCTGTGCGGCCTGTCGCGCATCGCCACGGTGATCACCGACGACGCCATCGAGGATCGCGAAGCCAAGATGCTGGAGACCGCCGGCGTGACGCTGATCATCGCCCGCACAACGGCAACCAACAAGGAAGAATCTTCGCTGCAGGCCTGAGAACCACTCACGCCCGCAGCGGCGATGGAATGCAACGCTCAAGGGAGGATATTCGATGAGCTTTCTGAAGAAATTGATGGTTACGGCGGCGTTCTCCGCTGCCATGTTCGTGAATGCCGCCTACGCCGAAAACGTCAAGATCGCGCTGGTGGTGAAGTCGCTCGGCAACGGCTTCTTCGACGCCGCCAACAAGGGCGCCGAAGAGGCGGCCAAGGAGCTCGGCGATGTCGACATCATCTACACCGGCCCGACCAAGGCGACCGCCGAAGCGCAGATCGAAGTGGTCAATTCGCTGATCGCCCAGAAGGTCAATGCCATCGCCATTTCGGCGAACGACGCCGACGCGCTGGTGCCAGTGCTGAAGAAGGCGATGCAGCGCGGCATTACCGTCATCTCGTGGGATTCAGGCGTCGCGCCGGAAGGACGCCAGCTTCACCTCAACCCCTCCGATACCAACCTGATCGGTGAGACCATCATCAAGCTGGCCGCCGACTACCTGCCGGAAGGCGGCGATGTCGCCATCCTGTCGGCTTCTTCGACCGCGACCAACCAGAATGCCTGGATCGACGCGGCCAAGAAGGTGCTGCCGGAGAAGTTCCCCAAGATCAAGCTCGTCGCCACCGTCTATGGCGACGACGACTCGGCCAAGAGCACGGACGAAGCCAAGGGCCTGCTGAAGTCCTATCCGAACCTCAAGGCGATCATCGCACCGACCACCGTCGGCGTCGTTGCCGCCGCGCAGGTGGTGACCGATGAAGGCCTGATCGGCAAGGTCAACGTCACCGGCCTGGCGCTGCCGTCGGAGTTCAAGAAGTTCATCGACAATGGCGCCAGCCAGGCGGTTGCGCTGTGGAACCCGATCGATCTCGGCTACTCCGCCGTCTACCTCGCCCACGACCTGGCGGTGAAGAAGGAAGAGGCCAAGCCCGGTGCTACGCTGTCGATCGGCCGCGTCGGCAAGGTCACGCTCGACGACACCAACTCGGCTGCGATGGCTCCTCCCTTCCAGTTCGACAAGTCGAACATCGAAAAGTTCTCCAAGATCTATTGATCCTGGGACCTTCGAAACGGTGCGGCGGGGCTCACGTTCCGCCGCGCTTTCAAACGAACCTTGCTACAGGGCTTGATACGATTATGGACACGACAGCCCAGCACGAAGTGGCAAATGAAGCGCCTTTGTCATCCGGACCGCGCCTGACGCTGTCCGCCATCTCGAAAAGCTTTCCCGGCGTGCGGGCGCTGCACAATGTCGGCCTGTCGCTCTATCCCGGCCAGGTAACCGCGCTGATCGGCGAAAACGGTGCCGGCAAGTCGACGCTGGTCAAGATCATGACCGGCATCTACCAGCCGGATGCTGGCACGATCAGCATCGACGGCCAGCCGGTCACACTGCCCAGCGCCCACGCCGCGTTCGGGCATGGCATCACCGCCATCCACCAGGAAACCGTGCTGTTCGACGACCTGACGGTGGCCGAAAACATCTTCCTCGGCCATGCGCCGCGCACGCGTTTCAAAACCATCGACTGGCGCACCATGCGCAAGAATGCCCGCGAGGTGCTCGACACGATGGGCGCCGGCCATATCGACGCCGACGCCAGGCTGAAGGATCTCGGCATTGCCAACAAGCACCTAGTCGCGGTTGCCCGCGCCATGTCCATCGACGCGCGAATCGTCATCATGGACGAGCCGACGGCAGCGCTTTCGATGAAGGAGATCGAAGAGCTTTTCCTGCTGATCGAATTCCTCAAGAGCGACGGCAAGGCGATCCTGTTCATCAGCCACAAATTCGATGAGATCTACCGCATCGCCGACCGCTATACCGTGTTCCGCGACGGCGAGATGGTCGGCGAAGGCCTGATCAAGGACGCCGGCCAGAGCCAGATCGTGCGCATGATGGTCGGCCGCTCGGTCGATCACATCTTTCCGCAGCGCAAGGCCGAGATCGGCGCGCCGGTGCTGGCCGTCTCCGGCCTGTCGCACCCGACCGAGTTCGACGACATAGGCTTCGAGCTGCACAGGGGCGAAATCCTCGGCTTCTACGGCCTTGTCGGCGCCGGGCGCAGCGAGGTGATGCAGGCGATATCAGGCATCACCCGCACCAGCGGCGGCACGATCACGCTGGAGGGTAAGGCAATCGCGCCGAAATCGGCGGCGGATTCGATCTACGCCGGCATCGTCTATGTGCCGGAGGAGCGCGGCAAGCAAGGCGTGGTGATCGGCCTGCCGATCTTCCAGAATGTCTCGCTGCCCTCGCTCAAACGGACATCCAAATCCGGCATATTGCGGCTGGCCGAAGAGTTCGCGCTGGCCCGCTCCTATACCGAGCGGCTCGATCTGCGCGCCTCCTCGCTCAGCCAGGACGTCGGCACGCTGTCGGGCGGCAACCAGCAGAAGATCGTCATCGCCAAATGGCTGGCGACCGCGCCCAAGGTGATCATCCTGGACGAGCCGACCAAGGGCATCGACATCGGCTCGAAGGCGGCCGTGCACGGCTTCATGGCCGAGCTCGTCGCGCAAGGCCTGTCGGTGATCATGGTGTCGTCCGAATTGCCGGAAATCCTCGGCATGTCGGACCGCGTCGTCGTTATGCGCGAGGGCCGCATTGCCGCGGTCTATGACAATAAAGGGCTCGACGCCGAAACCTTGGTCAGGACGGCAGCGGGGATCGCGGCATGAAGGCTCTTCTCAAATGCCGCGAGGTCTGGCTGCTGGCGGCAATCGTCGTGCTGATCGGGCTGATCTCCACGCGGTTTCCAGGTTTTGCCGATCCGGCCAACCTGCGCCAGGTGTTCAACGACACGTCGATCCTGATGATCCTGGCGCTCGGCCAGATGGTCGTCATCCTGACCCGCTCGATCGACCTGTCGATGGCTTCAAATCTCTGCTTCACCGGCATGGTGGTGGCAATGCTGAACGCCGCGCATCCGGCGATCCCGATCCCGCTGCTGATCGTCATCGCACTTCTGGTCGGCCTGGTGCTCGGCGCCATCAACGGCCTGCTGGTATGGCGGCTGAACATTCCCTCGATCGTGGTAACGCTCGGCACCCTCACCATCTACCGCGGCGCCACGTTCGTCATTTCAGGCGGCGCCTGGGTCAACGCCGACCAGATGAGCGCTGATTTCATCGGGTTGCAGCGCGCGGCTTTCCTCGGCATTCCGGTACTGTCGTGGATCGCCCTGCTGGTTATTGCACTGTTCTTCCTCGTGATGACTCGCACCGCGCTCGGCCGCTCGATCTATGCCATTGGCGTCAACCCGACAGCATCGGTCTATGCCGGCATCGATGTCGGCCGGACGAAATTCATCGTCTTCTGCATCTCGGGGATGATCGGCGGCCTCTGCGGCTATCTGTGGATCTCGCGCTACGTCATCGCCTCGGTCGAGGTCGCTAACGGCTATGAGCTCAATATCATCGCCGCCTGCGTCATCGGCGGCATTTCGATTGCCGGCGGCATCGGTTCGGTCGGCGGCGCGGTGCTCGGCGCGCTGTTCCTCGGCATCATCTCCAACGCGCTGCCGGTGATCAACATCTCACCGTTCTGGCAGATGGCGATTTCAGGCAGCGCCATCATCCTGGCCGTGGTGCTCAACGCGCGCGGCGAACGCCGGCAAGGCCGCATCATCCTCAAGAAGGCGGAAGCGGCATGACCGACACCCCTGCCCCACGCCATATTCCCGACCGGCTCGACAAGCCGCTGACGTCGGCGATCTTCTCATGGGAGGCGCTGCTGGTCGTCGTGGCGGTTGCCATCTTTGCCGTCAACAGCTTTGCCTCGCCCTATTTCCTCGACGCGTGGTCGCTGTCGGACCTGACCTTCAACTTCACGGAAAAGGCGCTGATCGCGCTGGCCATGGCGCTGCTGATCATCTCCGGCGAAATCGACCTGTCGGTGGCCGCCATCATCGCGCTGGCGTCAACAATGATGGGCATGGCGGTGCAGGCCGGCGCCGGCATGCCTGAACTGGTGGCAATCGGCCTCGTCGTCGGGCTCGGCTGCGGCGCCTTCAACGGACTGCTCGTCACCAGGCTCGGCTTGCCGTCGATCGTCGTCACCATCGGCACGATGAGCCTGTTTCGCGGCATTGCCTTCATCATCCTGGGCGACCAGGCCTACAAGGGCTATCCCGCGAGCTTCGCCTTCTTCGGCCAGGGCTATGTCTGGTGGGTGGTGTCGTTCGAACTGACGCTTTTCCTGATCGCGGCAGTCGTCTACTGGTTCCTTCTGCACCGGACGAGCTTCGGCCGCCGGGTCTTTGCCATCGGCAACAACCCGGTCGCGGCGCAGTTTTCCGGCGTACGCGTCGGCCGTATCAAATTCATCCTGTTTTGCCTGACCGGCCTGATGGCGGGCATCGCCTCGGTGCTGATCACATCGCGGCTCGGCTCGACCCGGCCGTCCATCGCACAGGGCTACGAGCTGGAAGTCATCACCATGGTGGTGCTCGGCGGCGTCAGCATCCTGGGCGGCGCCGGCAGCATTCTGGGTGTGGTGCTGGCCGCCTTCATCATGGGACTGGTGACCTTCGGCCTCGGCCTGCTCAACGTGCCGGGGATCGTTATGTCGATCTTCATCGGCCTGCTGCTGATCATCGTCATCGCGCTGCCGATCCTGTGGCGGCGAGTACGGCGGGAGCGCTTTGCCTGATGCCGGAGAAATACGCGTTCAAGATGAAGCTCAATCCGGGCATGAAGGCCGAATACAAGAGGCGCCACGACGACATCTGGCCGTCGCTGGTCGCGCTGCTCAAGCAGGCCGGTATCTCCGATTACTCGATCCATCTCGACGAAGAGACCAACACCTTGTTCGGCGTGCTGTGGCGCCGTGACGACCATGGCATGGACGAATTGCCGAAGCATCCGGTGATGCAGCGTTGGTGGGCCGAGATGGCGGACATCATGGAGACCAAGCCGAACAACGAGCCGGTGGCGGTGCCGCTGGAAACAATGTTCCATATGGAATGACCCGCCACGTCGCCGTCATCGATATCGGCAAGACCAACGCCAAGGTGGCGCTGGTCGATCTTGCCGCGGCAAGCGAAGTCGCGCTGCGCAGGATGGTGAACGAGCCGGTTCGGCAAGGCCCGTACCCGCACCATGACGTCGAGCGGTTATGGGCGTTTATCCTTGGCAGCCTGGCCGAGATCGATCGCGAGCAGCGCATCGATGCGATATCGATCACCACCCATGGCGCTACGGGCGTGCTGGTCGACGCATCAGGCGAACTGGCGCTGCCGGTGCTCGACTACGAATTCGACGGGCCGGATGCCCTTGCCGGGGACTATGACACGATCCGTCCGGCGTTCTCCGAGACCGGCACGCCGCGCCTGCCGGCCGGCCTCAATCTCGGCGCGCAGCTGTTCTGGCAGCAGAAGCGCTTTCCGGCGGATTTCGCCAGAACCGCCGCGATCCTGATGTATCCGCAATACTGGGCCTTGCGCCTGACCGGCGTCGCCGCCAGCGAGGTGACTTCGCTCGGCTGCCACACCGATCTGTGGAACCCGTGGAAAGCGGATTTTTCGTCGCTGGTCGACCGGCTGCAATGGCGCCGGCTAATGGCGCCGGTGCGGCAGGCCAAGGACCGCTTGGGCCCGATCCTGCCCGCTCTCGCGCGGCAAACCGGCCTCGACCCGCAAACGCCGGTGTTTTGCGGCCTGCACGATTCCAACGCCTCGCTGCTGCCGCATCTCCTGTCCGACAGACCGCCTTTCTCCGTGGTCTCGACCGGCACCTGGGTGGTGTCGATGGCAGTCGGCGGCAACAAGATCGCGCTCGACCCGGCACGCGATACGCTGGTCAATGTCAACGCGCTCGGCGATCCCGTGCCCTCGGCGCGCTTCATGGGTGGCCGCGAGTTTTCCGTGCTGACCGAGGGCCAATCGGAGAACTGGACGGAAGACGATGTTGCCACGGTGCTAGCGCGCAAGACGTCCCTATTGCCCTCGACCCAACAGGGTTCGGGGCCGTTTCCGCATCATACCGCATCATGGCTTAACGCGGACGGTATGAGCGTCGGCCAGCGCTTTGTCGCCATCTCGTTCTACCTGGCGCTGATGACCGCGACCTGCCTCGACCTGATCGGCGCGGACGGTCCCACCATCGTCGAAGGACCCTTCGCCCGCAACCGGCTGTTCACCCGCATGCTGGCTGCGGCGGCGGCGCGCGCCGTCATTGCCTCCGAGGCTGCGACAGGCACCAGCATCGGCGCCGCCTTGCTGGCGTCGGACCAGGGGACACCGCAAGGCAGAGGCGAAAGGACCGAACCGTCGGCCGATCCACTCTGGACCAGTTACGTGCGCTCCTGGCGTTCGGCGGTCGACGAACGAGCCTGACCGCCGAGCTCATGGCGCCCTGATGTCCGGAGATGCCTAGCCCACGTAGAGCAATCCTTGCGGATCGATCTCCGGCTTGCGGCCGGCGACCACGTCAGCAAGGAATTTTCCCGAACCGCAGGCCATGGTCCAGCCGAGATGGCCGTGGCCGGTGTCGAGGTAGAGATTGTCGTACCGCGCCCGTCCGATGACCGGCACGGAGTTCGGCATCATCGGGCGAAGTCCAGCCCAGAGCTCAGCCTTGCTCTCGTCGAAAGCGCCGGGGAACAGGTCCTTGCCGGTGTTCAGGATCGAGTTGAAATCGCGTGGCTTGAACGTGCGGTCGAACCCGGTGAACTCCGCCGTCGAGGACATCCGCAGCCGATTTCCCAGCCTGGAATAGCCGATCAGCCGGTCCTCGTCGGCGCCACCCATGATCGGCCCCTTGTTTTCATCTTCCAGCGGAACAGTCACGGTATAGCCCTTCACGGGATAGACGGGCAGATCGATGCCGTAGCGGCGGCCGAGCAGACCGCTCTCCGGCCCCATGGAAATGACCACCGCGTCACCGGCCACCGGGCCGGCCGAGGTCATCACGGCGCGCACCCGGTCGCCGTCGATGTCGAGGCCTTCGACCGTGGTGCCGTAGAGGAATTGGACGCCGAGTTTCTCGGCAGCATAGGCAGCGAGGCGCTGCGTGAATTGGCTGGAGTCGCCGGTCTGGTCAATCGGCGAATAGACGCCGCCGGCTATCTTGTCCTTGGCGCCGGCAAGGCCGGGCTCGAGCTCGACCAGCCGGTCGCGGCCGACGATCTCGATCGGCAGGCCGTGTTCGCCGAGATAGCGATAATTGTCGGTGCCGGTATCGAAGCTCTGCTGCGAGCGGAAGAAATAGAGAATGCCTTTCTTGCGCTCGTCATAGTGGATGCCGGTTTCGGCCGAGACGGCGTTGATGCAGTCGCGCGAATAGAGCGCCAGACGAAGCTTGACGTCGGTGTTGGCGCGCATGCGCTTATGCGTGCACTGGCGCAGGAAGCGCAGGCTCCAGGCGAAAAAATACGGATCGAAGCGCAGCCGCACCTTGATGCCGAGATCGTGGTTGTAGAGGCCGCGCAGGAACGTCTTCAGCGCGCCTGGCGAGGCCCAGGCGGTGGCGTCTCCGGGCGACACCAGGCCGGCATTCGACCGGCTGGTGCCGCGTGCCGCCGCCGGATGGCGCTCGATCACCGTCACCTCATGGCCGTCGCTGGCCAGATAATAGGCCGCCGCCGTACCGACGACGCCGGCCCCAAGCACCAGGATTTTCATTCCGCCCCCAGCGCGCTGAGCCAACCTTTGCGGAGAGCCCTTCTTCACCCCAGAGCCGAATTCTTGCTGGTCAGGATGCGCTCCCAGGCAAGCGCATCGGCAACGATCTGGTCGAGGTTGTCGCGCTGCGGGGTCCAGCCGAGCTCGCCGCGCGCCAGCTCCGAATTGGCGACGACCGCGGCGGCGTCGCCGGCGCGGCGATCGCCCATCCGCACGTCGAAATCATGGCCGAAGACGCGGCGGACGCTGTCGATGACCTCGAGCACCGAATAGCCGTGGCTGTAACCACAATTGGCGACCAGGCTCGATCCGCCGGCACGCAGCCGCTGAAGCGCCAACCGATGCGCCGCCGCCAGGTCGCTGACGTGGATATAGTCGCGCATGCAGGTACCGTCCGGCGTCGGATAGTCGGTGCCGAACACCTGCATGAAGGGGCGCTTGCCGAGCGCCGTCTCGCAAGCGACCTTGATCAGATGCGTGGCACCGGGCGTCGATTGGCCGGTGCGGCCCTTCGGATCGGCGCCGGCGACGTTGAAATAGCGCAGCGCCGTATAGCGCAACCCATGGGCAATCGCCGCGTCGCGCAGCATCCATTCGCTCATCAGCTTGGACAGGCCATAGGGCGATTCCGGCGCAAGCCGGGCATCCTCGCGCACCGGCTCCAGGCCGGCGCCGCCATAGACGGCGGCGGTCGAGGAAAAGATGAAATTGGGCACGCCTTCGCGCACCGCGGTCTCGATCAAGGTGCGCGTCTTGCAGGTGTTGTTCTCGTAATAGGCAAGCGGGTCGGCGACCGATTCGGGGACCACGATCGAGCCGGCGAAATGGATGATCGCGTCGACCTTATTGTCGCGAATGATCGAGGCGACCAGTTCCCTGTCGGCGACGTCGCCGACGACGAGCTTTGCTTCCGGGGCGACCGCCCATTCAAAGCCGGTGGAAAGCCGGTCGAGGACGACGACGTTGTCGCCCGTGTCCAGCAATTCCCAGACCATATGGCTACCGATATAGCCGGCACCGCCTGTCACCAAAACCGTCATCCGCATCCTCGCTATTCATGATTTGTCGGAACTGTCTCAATCGTCGCCGTACTGGAAAATCTGCCGCCAGGCCATTAAAACCTGCGGTAACCAGTCTCATCGGCGCGTGGCATTGTCCTGAAACAAGATTGATCCACATCAAGGGAATAGGCCACGTTCCGTGGTCGTTAGGAACAGGCTCGGGGCGTGGCATTTTGACCAAAAAGGCCAGGTGGACGATGAATGGGCCAATGACTATGATCCCGCGCAAAACTGGGAAGGCGACATGAATTACCAGCGGTTTTTCGAGGAAGCGATCGACCAGCTCCATGCGGAGCGTCGCTACCGCGTCTTCGCCGACCTTGAGCGTATCGTCGGGAAATTCCCGCGCGCCATCTGGCGCGCCAATGGCCGCGCCGAGGAAATCACCGTCTGGTGCTCCAACGACTATCTCGGCATGGGCCAGCATCCCGACGTCATTGCCGCGTTCCAGAAGGCGGCAGGCAAGATGGGGTCGGGGGCCGGCGGCACCCGCAACATTTCCGGCACCAGCAACCCGCTGGTCGAGCTCGAACTGGAGCTGGCCGACCTGCACGACAAGGAAGCCGCACTGGTTTTCACCTCCGGCTTCGTTTCCAACGAGGCGTCGATCTCGACCATTGCAAAGCTGCTTCCCAATTGCCTGATCATCTCGGACGAGCTCAACCACGCTTCGATGATCGAGGGCGTGCGGCGCTCAGGCGCCGAGAAGAAGATCTTCCGCCATAACGACGTCGCGCATCTCGAAAGCCTGCTGCAGACGGCCGGCCGCGAGCGCGCCAAGCTGATTGTCTTCGAGAGCGTCTATTCGATGGACGGCGACATCGCGCCGATCAAGCAGATCGTCGATCTCGCCGAGCGCTACAACGCCATGACCTACATCGACGAGGTCCACGCCGTCGGCATGTACGGGCCGCGCGGCGGCGGCATCACCGAGCGCGAAGGGCTGGCCGACCGCATCGACATCATCGAGGGCACGCTGGCCAAGGCGTTCGGTACGCTTGGCGGCTACATCGCCGGCAACACTGCGGTGATCGACGCGGTGCGCTCCTATGCGCCGGGCTTCATCTTCACCACGGCGTTGCCGCCGGCGATCGCCGCCGCGGCAACCACCTCGATCCGCCATCTCAAGCGCTCGCAGGCCGAGCGCGATGCGCAGCTGCGTCAGGCGACACGGACCAAGCAAGTGCTGGCCGCGGCCGGCCTGCCGGTGATGGAGTCGCCTACCCACATCGTGCCCCTTCTGGTCGGCGATCCCGAGCTCTGCAAGATGGCCAGCGACCGCCTGCTCGGTGTGCACGGCATCTATATCCAGCCGATCAACTATCCGACGGTGCCGCGCGGCACCGAGCGGCTGCGCATCACGCCTACACCGTTCCATTCGGACGCGTTGATTGCGTCCCTGCAGGACGCGCTGGTCGAGACATGGGATGCGTTGGGGATTCCCTACGGTTCGGCGGGCCGACCGTCGGTCGCCAAGAGCGACCGCGTCATTCCGCTGCTGGTGCCGAAGTCGGGCGGCTGAAGCCCGTTTGAAACTCTACTGCGGCGGCCATCTGACGCGGCTTTCTGCGCTTCCGGTGCTCACGGACCGAAATGTCCGCTGCGCTCCGGTTCTCGAAACCCACGCCAGCTGACTGCCGGAGCGAGTTTCAACTCGGGCTTCGAGGCAGCTCACACACTCTTCATCCATTTCGCCAGCCGGTGTGCGGCTTCCTCGAGCTGGTCGAGGCGGCGGTGGAAGCACAGCCTGAGGAAGGCTTCGCCGCCGGGGCCGAAGGCGGTGCCGGGAGCCAGGCCGACATTGGCGCGGTCGACCATGTCGAAGGCGGCGGCGCGGGAATCGGAGATGCCGTCGACCGCGAAGAACAGATAGAATGCGCCCTGCGGCACGGTGAACCGCGCCCTGCCGGTCGTAGCGAGAATGCCGCAGACCAGGTCGCGCGCCGCCCTCGCCCGCTCCACCTGCTCGACGATGAAGGCGTCGCCCTCATCGAGGGCAACGACGGCGCCGCGCTGCATGAACTGCGCAACGCCGGACGTCGAATACTGGACCAGGTTCTCGAACACCTGCTGCAAGGCGGGACGGATCTTGATCCAGCCGATGCGCCAGCCGGTCATCGCCCAGTTCTTGGAAAAGGAATTGACGAACAGGATGCGATCCTCATCGGCCATGATGTCGATGAAGGACGGCGCGCGGCCATGGCCGTAATGAAACAGCGAGTAGATCTCGTCGGCGATGATCCACAGGCCCCTTTCACGGGCAAGGTCGAGGATCGCCTGCAGCGTCTCCTTGTCGGCGGTCCAGCCGGTCGGGTTGGACGGCGTGTTGACGAACAGCGCCTTGGTCCGTGGCGTGATCGCCGCTGCGATCTTGTCGGCATCGCAAGACCAGCCATTGCCCGACTGGTCGAGCGTGACCGCGACCGGCACGGCGCCGGCGACGCCGGCGGCGGCGGCGAAGTTCGGCCATGCCGGCGACAGGTAGACGAGTTCGTCGCCCTTGCCGGCCACCGCATCGATGGCCATCTGGATGGCGTGCATGCCGGAGCCGGTGACGATGAATTCCTCGTTGGCGAAAGTCTTGCCGAAATGCCTGGTATAGTAGCGGGCGAGCGCCTGCCTGAGTTCGGGAATGCCCCGCTGCCAGGTGTAGAAGGTCTCGCCGCCGGCGAGTGCCTTGGCGGCTGCATCGGTGATGAAGGCAGGCGTCGGCAGGTCGCCCTCGCCGGCCCAGAGCGGGATCATGCCGTCGCGGCCGCGGCCACGGTTCATGACGGCGACAATGCCGCTTTCAGGCGCCGCCCGCGCTTCGGCGCGCAGAGTATCGATCAGGGTCATGGATGGGTCCGTTTTCGTTTGCTCGACTGCTAGCGTGTTTCAGGGCGGACGAAAACAGAAAACCCCGGCCGCAAGCGACCGGGGTTTTGGTCCAGAAAGTTACCGCAGGCGCTACTTTCTGGCGAGGAGATCGCGAATTTCGGTGAGCAGCGCGACGTCGGCCGGCGGCGGAGCGGCCGGGGCGGCCGGTTTTTCACGCTCCAGCCGCTGGCGCAGATTGTTCACCGCCTTGACCATCACGAAGATGATGAAGGCGAGGATAAGGAAGTTCAGCGCCACGGTGATGAAGCTGCCATAGGCGAAGACCGCGCCCTGTTTCTTTGCCTCAGCCAGCGATGTGGCGTTAACGGCCGAGGACAAGGGCAGAAAGTAGTTGTTGAAGTCCAATCCGCCCAAAATCGCCCCGATGACCGGCATGATGATGTCGTCGACCAGCGAGGTGACGATCTTGCCGAAGGCAGCGCCAATGATGACGGCGACGGCCAGGTCCATCACATTGCCCCTGGAAATGAATTCCTGAAATTCTTTCAGCATTCGACCCTCCTTGTCCTGACCGGCCGTGCTGCCGTCCACGCCTCGGCATCGACCGGCGGGCAGAATAGCAAAAACCTGCGGTTGCGACAGGCGCAAAGACGTGTTTCCCCGGCCTGGATTGCGCGAAGCCGCGGCCATAATGCGCCGAAAGCCGCGATGGACTCGGTGGCCAAGCTGTGATTGCGTCAGCAAGGCCGGATGAAAAAATCGGCGCAGGGAGGAAGTTCGAGCCGTGCAGGGCTGGTTCATCGTCATCATCGCGATCGCCTATGTGACGTTGCTGTTTGCCATCGCCAGCCTGGGCGACCGGCGCTCGACTTCATCCGGGCCTGGCCGCGCCCGGCCCTTTATCTATGCGCTCAGCCTCGCCATCTACTGCACCTCCTGGACCTTCTTCGGCTCGGTCGGCCTGTCCTCCGAGCGCGGCCTCGAGTTCCTCGGCATCTATATCGGACCGGTGCTGGTGTTCGTGTTCGGCTTTCCGCTGCTGCAGCGCATCGTCAGGCTGGCCAAGACCGAGAAGATCACCTCGATCGCCGACTTTCTCGGTGCCCGCTACGGCAAGAGCTTCGCTGTCGCGGCGATCGCCACGCTGATCGCGACCATCGGCGCGGTGCCGTATATCGCGCTGCAATTGAAGGCCATCTCCGGCTCGGTCAGCCTGATGGTCGAGCACTATACCGGCTCGCCGCCGTCGTTCGATCCGTTCGTCAGTGACATCTCGCTGGTCGTGGCCATGCTGCTGGCGCTGTTTGCGGTGCTGTTCGGCACGCGCCATGCCGATGCCACCGAGCACCAGGACGGGCTGGTGCTGGCTGTGGCGGTCGAGACCGTGGTCAAGCTCGCCGCCTTCCTGGCGATCGGCCTGATGGTCACGTTCCTGATCTTCGGCGGGCCAGGCGATATGTTCGACCAGCTCGCCGAAAACACGAAGGTGCGCCAGGCGATGGGCTACAACACCTCGCTCGCTACCTGGCTGGTGCTGACATGCCTGAGCGGCTTTGCCATCCTCATGCTGCCGCGCCAGTTCTACGTCACCATCGTCGAAAACCGCAGCGAGGCCGAGCTGCGCACCGCGACATGGGTGTTTCCGCTCTATCTGGTGGCAATCAACCTGTTCGTGCTGCCGATCGCATTGGCCGGCCTGGAACTGGTCGGCCCCAAGACCAGCAGCGACCTTTACGTGCTGTCGCTGCCGCTGTTCAGCGGCCACGACGTGCTGGCCATGGCCGCCTTCATCGGCGGGCTGTCGGCGGCGACCGCAATGGTGATCGTCGAAAGCGTCGCGCTGTCGATCATGATCTCCAACGACCTGGTCATTCCGCTGTTCGTGAGGCGATTGCTGCGGACCACGACCTCCGAGAACGAGGACTGGTCGACGCTCATCCTCAATGTACGGCGGGCGGCGATCTTCATCATGCTGTTTATCGCCTTCCTCTACTACCGCGAGAGCACCAACAGCGCGCGGCTGTCCTCGATCGGCCTGATGTCGTTCGCCGCGATCGCGCAGTTCGCGCCGGCGTTGATCGGCGGCCTGGTCTGGCGCGGCGCCAACGGCCGGGGTGCCGCACTTGGCATGGTCGCCGGCATCGTCGTCTGGAGCTACACGCTGCTGCTTCCCTCGCTCATCGCGCCCGATACCGGCATCCTCGTCCACGGCCTGTTCGGCTTAGATGCGTTGCGGCCGCAAGCGCTTTTCGGCACCGTCGCCGAGCCGCTGAACCATGGCGTGCTGTGGAGCCTCTCGATCAACACGCTGTTTTTTGTGTTCGGCTCGCTGTCGCGGGCGTCGGTGCCGCTGGAACGCATCCAGGCGTCGATCTTCGTGCCGCGCGAAGCGGGTCCGCTGCCCAGCCTGCGCCGCTTCCGCACCACCATTACCGTCAACGACCTCAAGGACACGATCGCGCGCTATCTCGGTGTCGAACGGACCGAGCGGTCCTTTCAGTCGTTCGAAAAGAGCAGCGGCACTTCCCTGCTCGGCAACGAACAGGCCAGCATGGACGTCATCCGCTTCTCCGAACAGCTTCTGGCCAGTGCCGTCGGCTCATCCTCGGCGCGGCTGATCCTGTCGCTGCTGCTGCGCCGCAACGACCGCGAATCCAAGGACGCCTTCCGCCTGCTCGACGACGCCACCGAGGCGCTGCAGCACAATCGCGATCTGCTGCAGATCGCACTCGACCAGATGGAACAGGGCATCACTGTCTTCGACCGCGATTTCCGGTTGATTTGCTGGAACCGCCAGTACCGGGCGCTGTTCGACCTGCCCGACGAGATGGGCCAGGTCGGCGTCTCACTCGATCGTATCCTGCGCCACCTTGCCGAGCGCGGTGACATACCGGCAGACCAGCGCGTCACCATGCTCAACCGCCTGACCAGCTTCGTCAGCCCATGGCAGATGGAGCTGAAGACAAGCGGGCGCATCCTGGAATTGCGCTCCAATCCGATGCCGGACGGCGGCATCGTCGCCACCTACGCCGACATTTCCGGACGTGTCGAGCAGGATCTGGCGCTTAAGCGCGCCAACGAATCCCTGGAACAGCGGGTGAAGAGCCGCACCGCCGAGCTCACCCGCGTCAACGAGGAGCTGGCGCAGGCGCAGATGCTGGCCGAGGAGGCCAATCTCGGCAAGACCCGCTTCCTCGCTGCCGCCGGCCACGACATCCTGCAGCCGCTGAACGCCGCCCGCCTCTATTGCTCGTCGCTGATCGAGAAGACCGGCAAGGGACCTGCCGGCAAGGCGGCGATGAACATCGAATCGTCGCTGGAATCGGTCGAGACCATCCTCGGTGCGGTGCTCGACATTTCGCGCCTCGATGCCGGCGCGATGAAGCCGGACGATACGAGCTTCGGCCTCGACGGGCTGCTGCGCCAGATCGGCAACGACTTCCGGCCGCTTGCCGCCGAAAAGAAGCTCGAACTCTCGATCATGCCGTCGTCGCTCAGCGTCATGACGGACCGCAATCTGCTGCGCCGGCTGATCCAGAACCTGGTTTCCAACGCCATCAAGTATACGCGCCGTGGCCGCATCCTGGTCGGCGCGCGGCGGCGCGGCGAACTGGCCGAGATCCAGGTTATCGACACCGGCATCGGCATTGCCGGCGACCAGCTGAACACCGTGTTTCGCGAATTCACCCGGCTGGACGAGGGCGCACGCGAGGCGGAAGGCCTCGGCCTTGGGCTCTCCATTGTCGACCGCATCGCCCGCGTCCTGCGCCTCGAAATCCGGATCTTCTCCAACCCAGGCAAGGGCACACGCTTTTCCGTGTTGCTGCCGGTGGTGGCCGTGCAGGCACCGCGGCGCGAGGCCGAGGCGAAGCCGCCTGCCCGTGCCGCGGCCTCGCTTGCCGGGCTCCATGTGCTCTGCATCGACAACGACGCCCGCATCCTCGACGGCATGCGGCTGCTGCTCGAGGGCTGGGGCTGCAGCGTCGACACGCTTTCCGGCGCGGAGGATCTCGAGAGGTCCGGCATGCATCGGCCGGACATCGTGCTTGCCGACTATCATCTCGACGACAAGACCGGCCTCGAATTGATCGCCCAGTTGCGTGCGATCCATGGCGAGGACCTGCCGGCCGTGCTGGTCACCGCCGACCGCTCCAGCGAGGTTCGCGCCGCTGCCGGCAGGCTGGACGTGCCGGTGATCAGCAAACCACTGAAACCGGCGATGCTGCGCTCGATGATGGCCAGGGTCAGGCCGCTGGCGCCGGCGGCCGAATAGGAATCAGCCGGCCGTCTGCAGCGGGTCGCTGCCGATTTTGGACAAAAGGATCACCGCCTGAGTGCGGCTGTCGACGCCGAGCTTCTGCAGGATGGCCGAGACATGCGCTTTGATCGTTGCTTCGGAGACCCCGAGCTCATAGGCGATCTGCTTGTTGAGCAGTCCCTCAGCCAGCATGCCGAGCACGCGCGTCTGCTGTGGGGTCAGCGCCTGCAGCCGCTTGATCAGGTCGGAAATCTCGGGATCGCGCTCGACACCGAGATCGACCCCGGCGGGTGCCGCGATATCACCTGCGAGCACCGACTGCACCGCATTGCGGATCTCCTCCATGCTGGCCGATTTGGAGATGAAGCCGGAGGCGCCGAGATCGAGCGCGCGCCGGATCGTCACCGGATCGTCATGCGCCGAGACCACCATCATCGGCACCGCCGGATGGATGCCGCGCAGCGAAATCAGGCCGGAAAGACCGCTTGCCCCCGGCATCGAGAGATCGAGCAGCACCAGATCGACATCCTCATTGGCCAGGACCAGCGCCTTGGCGCTTTCGAAATCGCCGGCCTCATGAATGGCGGCAACGTCTCCGATGCCCGCGAGAGCCTCCCTCAATGCACCGCGAAAAAGCGGGTGATCATCGGCAATGACGAATGTGTAGCCCAACGGTGATATCCCTCCCCGAATCCCGTTGGCGATTTTCCGCCTTGCAGGATCTGAACGATCATAACACTACGCCTGCTGTTCGGGTGGGCGGCTTGCTATTCCCGCCCCAGGTCTTTTTGCGAATTGCCTAGGTCTTTTGCGAATTGGGCTTGGCGCTGTCTTCGTCCTTGTCCATGTCCTTGACGATGTCCATGAAGCTGCGCAGGAAGCGCTCCATGTAGCCCATCGTCTTGTTGAAATCCTCCTCGCTGGGCAAAGTCGATTCGAAACGCGCGGCAAGCGAATTTTCGAGCTTGGCGACGCGTTCGTCGAGCGCCTTCACCGAATTTTGCAGCCGGTCGACCTCATCTTGTAGGGCGGCACGTTCGTCGGCCGCCGTCTTGCAGACGAGTTGGCCGGAGCGTTCCTCGCAGAGCGACATGGCGCCGGTTTGCGTATCCATGCGGACATAGCCATTGGCCGATTTCTCCAACCGGTAGCGATCGGCTTCCTCGGAAAAGGCCGACGCCGCGACAAGCGACACCAGTGCTGCGGGGATCAAGACGTGTTTCAGACGCATGTTTTCCTCCATGAGCCAGTCAGCGCAATCTATCACAGTTTGCGCCTGAAATGGGGATGAACCTGAAATGGGGAAGAACACGGGCCTGCCCTTCCCCGCGTGGTCGGTTCGGACTATAGCGCAACGATGTCCGAGATCATCTACAAGATAGTTCCCGAGGCGCTGTGGCGCGAGGCTGAAAGAGAAGGCGGCTTCACCGGCGCGCCGATCGACGTCGCCGACGGCTTCATCCATTTTTCTACCGCCGGGCAGGTTCGGGAAACGGCGGCCAAACATTTCGCCGGCCAAAGCCGGTTGCTGCTGGTCGCCGTCGATAGCGCGCGCCTCGGCGATGCGCTGAAATATGAGGTCTCGCGCGGCGGCGCCCTGTTCCCGCATCTCTATGGCGGGCTCGGCCTCGATGCGGTCGTTTCGGTGCAGGCATTGCCGCTCGGCGCTGACGGCCGGCATGAATTCCCGGCGCTGGAGGCCGAATGAGCGCGTTCGACCGGATCGGCCAGAAACTGCTGTTCACGCTCGATCCGGAAACCGCGCATGGGCTGTCGATTGCCGCGCTGAGATGCGGGCTGCCGGTCGCCGGTCGTCCGCCGCAGGACAACAGGTTAAAGGTCAGCCGTTGCGGGCTCGATTTCCCGAACCCGCTCGGCATGGCCGCGGGTTACGACAAGAATGCCGAAGTGCCGGACGCGCTGCTCGGCCTCGGCTTCGGCTTCGCCGAGGTCGGCACGATCACGCCGCTGCCGCAGACGGGCAATCCGAAGCCGCGCATCTTCCGGCTGCCTTCGGACGGGGCAGTGATCAACCGGCTGGGCTTCAACAATGAAGGCCACGCCGCCGCAGAGAAGCGTCTTGCCGCCCGAAAAGGCCGCCCCGGCATCGTCGGCATCAACATCGGCGCCAACAAGGACAGCGCCGACCGCGTCAGTGATTATGAGCGCGGCGTGATCCGGTTCGCGCGATACGCCGGCTATCTGACAATCAATATCTCCTCGCCGAACACGCCGGGCCTGCGCAACATGCAGGCGCGCGAACAGCTTGGCGAGCTCCTGTCGCGGGTCATGGCCGCGCGTGCGGCGGCACCGGCAAAACCGCCCGTGTTCCTCAAGATCGCGCCGGATCTGGTCGAGGCCGAGCTTGAGGACATCGCTGCCGAGATCAGCGACAAGCAAATGGACGGCGTCATCGTCTCCAACACAACGATCGCGCGAGCCGGCCTGAGCAGCGCCGGCCTTGCCGGCGAGACCGGCGGGCTTTCGGGGAAACCCTTGTTCGAGCGCTCGACTATCGTGCTGGCAAGGATGCGAAAACTGCTTGGCCCGGATCCCACTATCATCGGCGTCGGCGGCGTCGATTCCGCCGAGACGGCGCTGGAAAAGATCCGTGCCGGCGCCGATCTCGTGCAGCTCTATACCGGCATGATCTATGCCGGGCCTGCGCTGCCGGGGCGCATTCTTTCCGGCATGGCCCGTTTCGTGGACAGTCAAGGGCTGAAGTCACTGCGCGAGCTTCGCGACAGCCGCCTCGATCACTGGGCGGCGAAACCGCTTTAGCGATCAGTTAAAGGCTGTGCGCACCCGCAGCCGCAATATGGCGAGCAGGCTGAAGCCGCGTACCAGCAGGAAGACATGCAACGCCGCCCACAAGCCGTGATTGCCGAAGGCCGGCGCCAGAATCAGCAGCGCGGCGCTGAACGACAGGAACGACAACAGCATCATGTTGCGCATGTCGCGCGACCATGTCGCGCCGATGAAAACACCATCCATCTCGAAAGCCAGCAGGCCGCTGAGCGCGGTGAACGCCGCCCAGGGCAGGTAGATATCGGCGATGGCGCGGACGTCTGTCGCGGTCGTGATAAGGGCGATCAGATCCGTGCCCTCTAGCAAGAAGAAGAGTGTCGCCGCGCCCGCCAGCCCGAGCCCCCAAAGCAGCGTCAGCCGCACCGCCTGGTCAAACGCCGTGGCGGCACGGGCGCCTATGGCGCGCCCGGCGAGCTGTTCAGCAGCGGTGGCGAAACCGTCGAGGAAATAGCCGGCAACCAGGAAGAGGTTCATCAGCACGGCGTTGGCGGCCAGCGTCAGAGTGCCGAATTGTGCGCCCTGGCGCGTGAACAGCGCGAAGGCGGCGAGCAGCGAAAAGGAGCGGATCATGATATCGCGATTGAGCGACATCATGCGCAGGAATGCCGGCAGATCGAGGACGCGGTGGCGCGGCAGCCTGGGCGCCGCCCAAAAGCGCCGGCCGACAATGGCGAGACCAAGCAGCATGGCGACGAATTCGCCGGTGACCGTTGCCCAGGCAACGCCGGCAACGCCCCAGCCGAGCTCCAGGCCAAGCAGGAAGCAGAGGGCGATGTTGATGCCGTTCAGTATCAACTGCAGCATCAGCCCGAGCCCGCCCTCGCCGCGCCCAAGCACGTAACCGAGGATGGCGTAATTGATCAGCGAGAACGGTGCTGCGAGCATCCTGATGCGGATATAGACGTCCATCGCCGCGCTGACGCGCGGTTCGGCGCCTATGAACCATTGCCCGGCGGTGGAGACCAGCGGCGCAAGCGCGGCAAGCACGACGCCGGCGACGACCGCGATCAGCACGGCGCGCCAGAACACCGCCTGCTCCTCCAGCGCATCGCCGCGCCCGAAGGCCTGGGCGACGAGGCCGGTGGTGCCGGAGCGCAGGAAGTTGAAGGTCGTGAAAACGACGTCGAAGATCAGGGCGCCGGCCGCAAGGCCGCCGAGAAGGGCGGCGTCGCCGAACTGCCCAACCACCGCCGTGTCGACAATTCCGAGCAACGGCGTCGTCAGATAGGCAAGCGTCATCGGCACGGCGATGGCGAGCACCGAGCGGTTGGTG
Source organism: Mesorhizobium sp. M0701 (assembly GCF_040320365.1). Lineage (NCBI taxonomy): Bacteria > Pseudomonadati > Pseudomonadota > Alphaproteobacteria > Hyphomicrobiales > Phyllobacteriaceae > Mesorhizobium > Mesorhizobium sp. M0701. The sequence continues at coordinate 17,550 of NZ_JAMYPO010000017.1, read as the reverse complement.
ACGACGAAGGCCCTGGCTTCGGAGGCGTGGACTTCGGTGGGTAAAGCCTGCTCCAAACGCGTGTTGCTTCCTGTTGCGGCTTGATCGGCTAGCCGATGTGCCCCAGTTTGCGGACCTCGCGCAACCATCCGCGCCGCTATGGTCAACCGAAACCCGCCTCTGGCGCACCGCCCGTCCCATGCCCTTGCAGATCGTTCATCATCCCGACTACGACGCCGGCTTCGCCGTCAACCACCGCTTCCCGATGAGCAAATATCCGCTGCTGATGGATACCTTGCGGGCACGCGGCCTGGCGCAGCCCGAAGCGCTCAACATGCCGGAGGCGGCGCGGTCATCATGGCTGAAGCTTGCCCACGCGGCAGACTATGTCGACCAGGTGCTTGCCTGCGAAGTGCCGGTGAGAATCGAGCGCGAGATCGGTTTCCCTATTGGACAGCGGGTTTCGCTGAGGGCGCAGCTCGCAACGGCCGGCACGGTGCTGGCAGCGCGGCTGGCGTTGCTGAACGGCATCGCCTGCAGCACCGCCGGCGGCAGCCATCATGCACGGCGCGCGCAAGGCGCCGGCTTCTGCACCTTCAACGACGTAGCCGTTGCCGCGCTGGTGCTGCTCGCCGAAGCTGCTGTCCAAAACATACTGGTCGTCGACCTCGACGTGCATCAGGGCGACGGCACGGCGGATATCCTGAACGACGAGCCGCGCGTGTTTACCTTCTCCATGCATGGCGACCGCAACTACCCCGCGCGCAAGATCGCCTCCGATCTCGATGTCGCCCTGTCAGACGGCGCCGGCGATGCAGCCTATCTGGAGTGGCTGGACGCCATCCTGCCGGAGCTGTCGGCGCGAAGGCGCTGGGACCTCGTCTTCTACAATGCCGGCGTCGATGTCCATGTCGAGGACCGGCTCGGCAGGTTGTCGCTCACGGATGACGGGCTACGCGCCCGCGACGATATGGTGATCCGCCATTTCCGCACGCTTGGCATACCGGTATGCGGCGTTATCGGCGGAGGCTATTCGACGGATGTCGCAGCACTTGCTGCACGGCACGCCATCCTGTTCGAGGTGGCGGCGGGCTACGCCTGAAAATTCACTTCCGGTAGTTAGCGATCCTGAGCAGGATGAAGGCCGGCACGACGATCGCGGCACCGAGCAGGATGTAGCCGAGAAAGCGGTCGATGGCGTGGAAGCCCAAATTCCACAGGTCGATGAAGAATTTGCGAATGCCATAAAGCACATCCATCGGCGACCAGCCGAAGGCATTCATGACCAGCCCGACGAGGAACGACACCACAAGCAGCTTCAGGATCACCCGGAGCGGCGTATCGCCGAGAAAGCGGTTCAGTGCGGACAAGCCTGTCTCCACAGTCGGGTGCCGCGATTCGGGCACATGCCTAGAAATACGCAGTTGATAGCCCTGCATCAAGCCGAGCCCTCAAACCGGATTGCGCATCGGCGCCGGGCCATGATATCGGAGGAACCTGCGCGGGTATGATGTAATGGTAGCTTGTCAGCTTCCCAAGCTGAACGCGCGGGTTCGATTCCCGCTACCCGCTCCAGCTTTTGCCCCCGGTGCATTGCACTTGTTCTGGCCAAGCTGAAAACCAGCGGATTTACAGGCAGTTTTTACAGCCCGGCTAGCCGTCTTTCATCTGTTTGGCCGATGTGCCAGTTCGTGGAATATCTCACATTGAGGGTCGGCGGGGCCTCGAATGACCCCAACCGGAAAGTCTACCCTTGGCCCGCTGGCTTCTGCTGGCGGGCTTTTTTGAGCATCACACAATAGGGCCGACGTGCATCGGCGCCGCTGCTGGCGGGCTTGTCTGGTCGTCTGGCCGGGATGCGCCCGCTGCCCGCTCCAACCCTCAGCCCACCTCTCGCAGAATAAAATCGTGCAGCATCTTGGCTGCCGGTGACAGCGCGCGGTTCTTCACCGTGATCAGGCTGTAGGGCCTGACCTCGATATCGAATTCGGTCTGGACGACGTCGATGGCGCCGGCCAGGCCTTCCGGGCTCTGGATGAACTTCGCGACCTGGATCGACACCGGCGCGATGGCGTCGGATTGCGCGACCATGACCAGAGTCAATAGCAGCGAACTGGTGTTGAGGATGCGGTCCGGCAGCGCGATGTTTCGGTTCAGGAAGTTGCTCTCCATCGCCTGGCGCAGCGGCGAGCCGCCCGACTGGAAAACCCAATCATAGGCCGCGGTGTCTTCCAGTCGCACCGCCTTGCGCTTGGTCAGCGGGTGGCCGCGGCGCACGATCAGGCAGGCCTTCTCGACGCCGATGACTCGCGCTTCGAACAGCCGCGGATTGAGGTCGTCGGGGATGCGGGCGATGATGAAGTCGTGGCGGGAGGCGATCAGCTCGCGCGCCAGGACGTTCGATGTCTCGACCTGCATGGTGAGTTCGATGCGCGGATAAAGGCGCCGGATCTCGCGGATCGCCGGCACCGCCAGCTCGATCGCCGGTGCTGTCACCGCACCCAGGAACACCGAGCCGCCTTTGCCCGCCTTGAGCTCGAAAATCTCGCGATCGACCTCGCGCATCTCGAGCAGGATCGATCGCGCGCGCCGTGCCAACGCCTTGCCATAGGGTGTCAGCGTGATGCCGCGCGGCAGCCTTTCGCAGAGCTTGACGTCGAGCACGGCCTCCATCTCGGCGATCATGCGCGAGGCCGCCGGCTGCGAGATGTTCATGACCTGGGCCGCGGCGCTCACTCGGCCGTGCTCGTCGAGGGCTGCGATCATGCGCATGTGACGCAGGCTCAAGCCGCTGCGCAGCAAGGTTCCGCCATCACCCGGGATCTCATCGTAACCGGCTGATATTCCGCCAGGATTTCGCAGCGCCGCCATGATTCTTCCCTACTCTTACGCCCGGCGCCCTGGCTGGATCCGGCAGCGTCGTCACTAGCCTAAGCCATATCAGTCTCGATATAGCAACCATCAAAGATCGCATTTGACAGTTATGGCAAAGCGACACACCCTTCGCGCGTCCTGAGGCTTGACGGTCGGTGACGAGGGAAAACTCGTATCGATTGAACCAGAGTCTCGGGGCCGATTGGGAGGATACCGGAGATCGATTGACGGCAGCGGCGCGTTTGGCGCTCCTGCACGATTGCGCGGCCCACGAAACCCAAGGGTACGCGTCCATCAACCAGGGAGAGTTAATGTGAAGATTATCAAGACACTGGCCGCCGTCGCGGCCCTAGGCATCGCGGCCATGACGCTGCCGGCGCAGGCGGGCGAAGGCCTGATCGGCGTGCTGATGCCCACCAAGACCTCGCAGCGCTGGATCAACGACGGCGACGCCGTCAAGTCCCAGCTCGAGGCTCTGGGCTACACTGTCGACCTGCAGTACGCGCAGGACGACATTCCGAACCAGCTCAGCCAACTGGAAAACGAAATCACCAAGGGCCCGAAGGCGCTGATCATCGCTTCGATCGACGGCACCACGATGGGCGATGCGTTGCAGAAGGCGAATGACGCCGGCGTTGTCGTCGTCGCTTACGACCGCCTGATCAAGAAGACGCCAAATGTCGACTACTACACCACCTTCGACAATTTCGGCGTCGGCGTCATCCAGGCCAAATCGCTGCTCAAGGGTCTCGGTTATCCCGAGAAGAAGGGCCCGTTCAACATCGAGCTGTTCGGCGGTTCGCCGGACGACAACAATGCGTTCTTCTTCTATAACGGCGCCATGTCGGTTCTTCAGCCGCTGATCGACGACAAGACCCTCGTCGTGAAGTCCGGCCAGATGGGCATGGACAAGGTCGGCACGCTGCGCTGGCTGGCGGCAACCGCCCAGGCCCGCATGGACAATCTGCTCTCCGCCAACTACTCGGACGGCAGCCGCGTCGATGGCGTGCTCTCGCCCTATGACGGCCTGTCGCGCGGCATCATCGCTTCGCTACGCGCCGTAGGCTACGGCACCGCCGATCAGCCATGGCCGATCGTCACCGGACAGGACGCCGAGACCGCTTCGGTCAAGGCGATCATCGCCGGCGAACAGTATTCGACCGTGTTCAAGGACACCCGCGAACTCGCCAAGGCGACGGTCGAACTCGTCGACAAGGTGCTCTCGGGCGGCAAGCCGGAAGGCCTCGACACCACGACCTACAACAACGACGTCAAGGTCGTTCCCTCGATCCTGTTGACGCCGCATGACGTCGACAAGTCGAACTACCAGGCCCTGGTGGTCGACTCCGGCTACATCAAGGCCGAAGAACTGAAGTAATCGCGGTTACAAAGCCTGGGGTCCTGCGCAGGCAGGGCCCCTTTTCGTTGGCGAGCCAGCCCGGTATTGTTTGCGGACCTCGCAGGAGTGGTATTCTCAATGGCATCGACGATTTTGGAGATGCGCGACATCACCAAGACGTTTCCCGGCGTCAAGGCGCTGTCGAACGTCAAGCTCATGGTCGAGGAAGGCGAGATCCATGCCGTGGTCGGCGAGAACGGCGCCGGCAAGTCGACGCTGATGAAGGTGCTGTCGGGTGTGTATCCGTCCGGCACCTATGACGGCCAGATCATCTATCGCGGCGATGAGTGCCATTTCAAAGGCATCCATGACAGCGAGCGCAAGGGCATCGTCATCATCCACCAGGAGCTTGCGCTGGTGCCGATGCTGTCGATCGCCGAAAACATCTTTCTCGGCAACGAGCACGCCAGATACGGCGTCATCGACTGGAATGCCAATGAGGCGCGCACCAGCGCCCTGCTCAAGAAGGTCGGCCTCAAGGAAGACCCCAACACGCTGATCACCAATATCGGCGTCGGCAAGCAGCAGCTGGTCGAGATCGCCAAGGCGCTCAGCAAGGAAGTGAAGTTGCTCATTCTCGACGAGCCGACCGCGAGCCTGTCCGAAAAGGACAGCCAGGCGCTGCTCGATCTGCTGCTCGAATTCAAGCGGCAAGGCATCACTTCGATCCTGATCTCGCACAAGCTCAACGAGGTGAACCGGGTCGCCGACAAGGTCACCATCATCCGTGACGGACGGACCATCGAGACGCTGGCCAAGAAGGACATCTCGGAGGACCGCATCATTACCTCGATGGTCGGCCGTTCGCTCGACGACCGCTATCCGCCGCGCGAGCCGAAGATCGGCGAGACCGTTCTGGAAGTGAAAAACTGGTCGGTCTACCACCCCATCCATGCCGAGCGGCAGGTCATCAAGGGTATCAATCTCAACGCCCGCAAAGGCGAAGTGGTCGGCATTGCCGGGCTCATGGGCGCCGGCCGGACCGAGTTTGCCATGAGCCTGTTCGGCCGGTCCTATGGCCGTCGCATCACCGGCGAGGTGTTCCTCAACGGCAAGCCGATCGACGTCTCTTCGGTGAGCAAGGCGGTGGAACACGGCATCGCCTACGTTACCGAGGACCGCAAGACCTACGGTCTCAACCTGATCGACCACATCAAGCACAACATCACACTCGCCAACCTGCCCGGCGTGTCGCGCCGCGGCGTGATCGACGATTTGCGCGAGCTTTCGGTCGCCAACGATTATCGCGGCAGGACCAATATCCGCGCCTCGAGCGTCTACCAGATGACCGGCAACCTTTCTGGCGGCAATCAGCAGAAGGTGGTGCTGTCGAAATGGCTGTTCGCCAATCCGGAAGTGCTGATCCTCGACGAGCCGACACGCGGTATCGACGTCGGCGCCAAGTATGAAATCTATACGATCATCGCGCGTCTCGCCTCCGAGGGTAAGGCAATCATCGTCATCTCGTCGGAAATGCCCGAACTGCTCGGCATCACCGACCGCATCTACGTCATGAACGAAGGACGCATCGTCGGCGAAATGGCGGCAAGCGACGCCAGCCAGGAAAAGATAATGCGCGCCATCGTCCGCGGAGAAGGAAAAGCATCATGAGCACCGAAAGCGCTCCCGGGCCGCAGACCGGCGTTGCCCAGGATCTACAACAGGGACCTCGCATTGCCGTCTCGGCGCTGGTCACCAACCTGCGCGAATACGGGTTGGTGCTGGCGTTGATCGCAATCATGGTGTTCTTCCAGTTCACCACGTCCGGAACGCTGTTCAAGCCGGTGAACCTCAGCAATCTCGTGCAGCAGAACAGCTTCATCATCGTGATGGCGCTGGGCATGCTTCTGGTGATCGTTTCGGGTCACATCGATCTCAGCGTCGGCTCCGTCGCCGGCTTCATCGGCGCACTGGCGGCGATGATGATGGTCATCTGGCCGCTTGGCCCATTGAGCAATCCGCTGGTGGTGTCGATCATCTGCCTGATCGTCGGTGGTGCGATCGGCGCGGCACAAGGCTACTGGATTGCCTATCACCGAATACCGAGCTTTATCGTCACGCTGGCGGGCATGCTGATCTTCCGCGGCATCTGCCAGGCGCTGCTGGGTGGCGGGTCTTCCGTAGGGCCGCTTCCCGTCGGCTTCAAGGCGCTCAGTTCCGGCTTCATTCCGGACCTGATCGGCCCATTGACGCTGATACCGCCAACCGTGAACGCCGCCGGCAAAACCATTGTCGGCAGCGGCCTGACGCTGCACCTGACGACGATCGTGATCGGCCTCGTCGCCGTGCTCGCCTATGCCTATTTCGGGCTCAGGGCACGGCGCACCCGCGAGAAGCATGGCTACGAAGCCGAGCCCTTCTCGCTGTTCGTCGTCAAGACGCTGGTGATCAGCGCGCTGGCGCTGTTTCTCGTCTACCAATTCGCCACCTATAGGGGCCTCCCGATCGTTCTCATGGTGATGGGCGTGCTGATCGCGTTGTTCGTCTTCGTTACCAAACGCATGACGATCGGCCGTCGCATCTATGCGATGGGCGGCAATGCCAAGGCAGCCCAGCTATCGGGCATCAAGACCGAACGGCTGACGTTGATGGTGTTCATCAATATGGGCGTGCTGTCGGCACTCGGCGGCCTGATTATCGCGGCGCGCCTGGGGCAGGCTGTGCCGGCGGCCGGCCTCGGCAGCGAGCTCGACGTCATCGCCGCGGTGTTCATCGGTGGCGCTTCGGCGATGGGCGGCGTCGGCCAGGTGATCGGCGCGGTGGTCGGCGGCTTCATCATGGGCGTCATGAACAACGGCATGTCGATCATGGGCGTCAATGTTGATTGGCAGCAGGTGGTCAAAGGCCTGGTGCTGCTCGGCGCCGTCGTCTTTGACGTCTACAACAAGAACAAGGCTTGAGAGGCAACCAGGAGGCATACGGGTCACATCGCGGCGCTGCCGGGCGGCGCAAAGAAGTCCCCCGAGGGACCTGATCCGCGAGCGCAATCCGGACGAGAATTTCAACCGAGGCGCGGACAGGGTCCGGGCCGCGCAGGGTAGGGTTTGCCGAGAAAGGGCAGGCCAGCCCACAATTCAGAGAGGGTTACCATGCTGATCTCACAAATCCTCGACGACGCCGAGACGATCCGCGTCGTTGCCCGCAACGGCGGCAAGACCCGCGTCATCAACGGCGCCCGCAGCGTCTATTCGCTGGCGATGGAAGCCGCGCGTACCGGCAGTGGGCTTGTCGCCCTGATCGAGCGCAAAGGCTTCGGCGAAACCGTCGATCTCGACGCAGCCTACAAGAAGGGCCGGCTGCTGTCGCCGATCAACCATCCCGATCCGGCGCATCTCCATCTCACCGGCACCGGGCTGACGCATCTCGGCTCCGCCGCGACCCGCGATTCCATGCACAAGAAGCTCAGCACGGACGGCGAGGAACAGCTGACCGATTCCATGAAGATGTTCCGCATGGGGCTTGAGGGCGGCAAGCCGGCGAAAGGCCAGATCGGCGTGCAGCCGGAATGGTTCTACAAGGGCAACGGCACCATGGCGGTGGCGCCCGGTGCGGCGCTTATGTCGCCCGCCTTCGCTCAGGATGCCGGCGAGGAGCCGGAAATTGCCGGCATCTATGTGATCGGTGACGACGGCGCCCCGTTCCGTGTCGGCTTCACCCTGTCGAACGAGTTTTCCGACCACGTCACCGAGCGCGTGAACTACCTCTTCCTCGCCCATTCCAAGCTGCGCAACGCCTCGTTCGGGCCGGAGATCCTGATCGGCGACCTGCCGCCCGACATCCGCGGCGCTTCACGCATCCTGCGCGACGGCAAGCTGCTTTGGGAAAAGCCGTTCCTGTCGGGCGAGGCGAACATGTCGCACACCATTGGCAATCTCGAGCATCACCACTTCAAATACTCGGCCTTCCGCCAGCCGGGCGACGTGCATGTGCACATGTTCGGCACGGCGACGCTGTCCTTCGCCGACGGCATCAGGACCGAGGCCGGCGACGTATTCGAAATCGAGGCGCAGGATTTCGGCCTGCCTCTGCGCAACCCGCTTGAAATCGAGCAGCCGGTGAAGGTGGCGGTGAAGGCGTTGTAAACTGGTGACATAATTCAGGGGCGAGAAATGAACGGCCTGCGGATTGGCACTGTGTTCGTAAGTTTAGTCCTGTTCCTCGCCTATTTCTCCCCAGCGGCTTACAGCGCCGGACAATGCAGCGCAAAATCCTATCGCGAGGCCCGGATGTCGATGACTAACCGGCTTCTGGCCACCGGCTATTCGAAATCGCAAGTGAGCTTTCTGATGCGCAACGCGGATCGCATGACGTCCGCACTCCGCGCTGACAGACTGAACGACAATGGCAGAGCCTGCGGTGTCGACTCCGCCAGAGCCCATGTGCTGGGATGTATCGACAAGCAGTTGTTCCCCTTGCAGTCCAGCTCAAGCGCCTCACTTGACGACGAGAAGCAAACCAGAGGATTTTGGGGGAAGAAGCGATTGGCAGTGCGAGAACTGCTCTTTGTCGGTCAGTTTCATGGCTGCCTTGGCGCCGCGAAAGAATATCTGTTTCGCGGCTGACGGAATTGCGAACAAGCTCAGCGGGCGGCGCGGAAATGCTTGGACAGTTTCAGGCCCTGCGCCTGATAGTTCGAGCCTAGATCTGTGCCGTAGAGCGCCCGCGGCCGTTTCAGCATGTGCTCGTAGACCAACCGTCCGACGATCTGGCCGTGGTCGAGGATGAACGGCACTTCGTGGCTACGCACCTCGAGCACCGCCCGGCTGCCGGTGCCGCCCGACGCCGAATGGCCGAAACCCGGGTCGAAGAAACCGGCATAATGGACGCGGAACTCGCCGACCAGCGGATCGAAGGGCGTCATTTCGGCCGCGTAGAGCGGCGGCACATGCACCGCCTCGCGCGACACCAGAATATAGAATTCATCCGGATCGAGCACCAGCTCGCCGGCACCGCTCTTGTAGAGCGGCTCCCAGAAATCGACGACATCCTGCGCGGCGCGCTTGTCGACGTCGACCAGGCCGGTGTGGTGCTTGCCGCGATAGCCGACAAGCCCATCCTTGTCGCCGTCGAGGTCGATCGACAGCGCGATGCCGCCGCCTGAGATATTGGGTGGTTCGGTGGCGACCAGCATCTCGGCGCGGTGCAGGTCGTGCAGCTCGCTTTCCGACAAGAGCGCATTGCCGGTGCGGAACCTGATCTGCGACAGCCGCGAGCCGGTGCGCACGACGATCGGGAAAGTGCGCGGGCTGACCTCCAGATAGAGCGGGCCTTCATAGCCGGCGGCGATCTTGTCGAACTCGTGGCCACGGTCGGTCATTACCCGGGTGAAGATATCGAGCCGTCCGGTCGAGCTTTTCGGGTTGGCGGAGGCGGAAATATGGGCGGGCAGCGCCAGGCTTTCGAGCAGCGGCACGATGTAGACGCAGCCGGTTTCCAGCACGGCACCTTCGGCGAGGTTGATCTCGTGCAGCTTCAGCCGGTCGAGCTTGTCGACAACCCTGTGGTCCGGGCCGGGCAAGAAGGAAGCGCGCACCCGCCAGGCCTTGTCGCCGAGCCTGAGGTCAAGGCTGGCCGGCTGGATCTGATCGGCATCGAGCGTGCGCGGCGATTTCAGCGCACCCGTCTGGAACAGCGCGGAAATATCCTGATCGGGAAGAATGCCTGTCTGCCGCAAGGGTCTGGCTCCGTTCGAACGCCGGGCGAGGTCTTGTTCTGTCGCAGGTCCGACCGTGGACGCCTTTGGCACCTGCTTGGTACAACCCTCTTAATCATGCCGGCAATTGACGCAAGCGTGGCGCGGGTCTAAAGCTCGTTATCCCGTGGTGATTTGGCCGGTCGGCTTGCAGCCACGTTAAACAAGTCGCTAAAGGACCGTCGGGCCGCAAGGCCATATGGACCGGTTGCGACTTTCGCGACCGGTTTTTTGTTGTTTGGACCAATTTTGGTGTTTGGATGGAATGATGACCAAGAAGCGCGACTGGAAGCCTCAGACCGCACTCGTGCATGCCGGGACGCTGCGTTCCGGCTTCGGCGAGACCTCCGAGGCGATGTATCTCACCCAAGGCTATGTTTACGAGACGGCGCAAGCGGCGGAGGCCCGCTTCAAGGGCGAGGAGCCGGGCTTCATCTATTCGCGCTATGCCAATCCGACGGTCGACATGTTTGAGAAACGCATGTGCGCGCTGGAAGGAGCCGAGGACGCGCGCGCCACGGCATCCGGCATGGCGGCGGTGACGGCAGCACTGCTGTGCAGCGCCAAGGCGGGCGACCATATCGTCGCGGCGCGCGCGCTGTTCGGCTCCTGCCGCTGGGTGGTCGAGACGCTGGCGCCGAAATACGGCATTGAGGCAACGCTGATCGACGGCACCGACATCGCCAATTGGGAAAAGGCGGTCAAGCCCAACACCAAACTGTTTTTCCTGGAAAGCCCTACCAATCCAACGCTGGAGGTAGTCGACATTGCCGCCGTCGCGGGACTTGCCAATTCGATCGGCGCCAGGCTGATCGTCGACAATGTCTTCGCTACGCCCTTGCAGCAGAAACCGCTGCAGCTCGGCGCCCACATCGTCGTCTATTCGGCCACGAAGCATATTGACGGCCAGGGGCGCTGTCTTGGCGGCATCGTTCTGTCGGACAAGAAATGGATCGACGAGAACCTGCATGACTATTTCCGCCACACCGGCCCAAGCCTCTCGCCCTTCAATGCCTGGACGCTGCTGAAAGGCCTGGAGACGCTGCCGCTACGCGTACGCCAGCAGACGGAAAGTGCCGGCCGCATCGCGGATTTCCTGGCCGAGCGCCCGCAAATCGCCCGCGTCATCTATCCCGGCCGCGCCGACCACCCGCAAGCGGCCGTGGTCCAGAAGCAGATGTCGGGCGGCTCGACGCTGATTTGCCTCGATGTGAAGGGCGGCAAGCAGGCGGCCTTTGCCTTCCAGAACGCACTCGACGTCGTGCTGATTTCCAACAATCTCGGCGACGCCAAGAGCCTGATCACCCATCCGGCGACGACGACGCACAAGAACTTGACCGATGAGGCCCGCGCCGAGCTCGGCATCGGACCGGGAACGCTCAGGCTGTCAGTTGGCCTTGAGGACGCCGACGACCTGCTCGAAGACATCGAGCAGGCACTGAGAGTTGCCGGATAAGGGCTGGCCGAACAGAGGCGAGCGGGGACGCGCCGATCAGGCGCCGGACGGCGTCTCTTCCAGCTCCGCGACGGCCTTGGTCTGGATAGTCATCACATTGCCGCGCCAGTCGACGGCGCCGCTCAGCCATCCGCGCGCCCAAATGGCGGGAAGCATCAGGTCTCGCGCCATCATCGCCAGGATGGTGCGCAGCGACAGGTGCCATCCCTTGGCCGAGGCCAAGGCGCATTCCGGCAGGTAGGCCGCGACCAGCACGGCGATGGCGGTTGCCGGCAGGCTGACGCCGGCGTCAGCCGCCGCGATCAGAGCAAGCACCAGCGGCGGCGCTGCGCCGATCAGGATCTCGGGGGCGAAGAACAGCGCGAAGGTGACGCGGCGCAGCCGCGCCCAGCGCGCCTGCCGCGACCAGATCTCGCCAAACGTGCGCCGGCCGAGCGGCTGTTCGAAGGGCGAGGCGACAAGATTGACCCGCAGTCCGAGCCCGTTGACCAGCTTGGTCGCGGCGGCGTCTTCGGCGATCTCGGCAGCAAGCGCGCAGATGCCGCCATTGGCGTCGAGCATCGGCTTATTCCACAACATGCTCTTGCCCTGCGCGAAGCCGAGGCCGAGCGCCTCTCCGGCGTACTGCCAGCGTGCCTGCAGCGTGTTGAGAAAGGCGCATTCGACCTCCCCCCAGAAGCCGTCCGGTCGCGAGCCGATCGGCGTCGAGCAGACGAGGCCGGTGTCGTGCCGCCACGCCGCCATCAGGTGCTGGACGTAGTCGCTCGGCATAAGCACGTTGGAATCGGCAAGGATGACCCAGCTATAATGCGCCGCCTCCCAACCCTTCACGCAATTGTTGAGTTTTGGATTGCCGCTGATGCGGTCGTCACCGACTAGAAGACGGGCGCGAATAGCTGGAAAGCGCGCCATTGCGGCGGTGATCGGCTTGACCACCGGGTCGTCGGCATGGGCAACGCAGAAGATGAGTTCGTAGCGCGGCCAGTCGAGTGAGAAGGCGCGCTCCAGCGTCTCTTCGGCAAATGCCTCGACGCCGCGCGCCGGGATGACGATCGATACCGGCGGCGCGTTGGCCGCGGGCGGTGCGATCCTGGCTGGTCGCTTCAGCTTCAGCGAAGCTAACAGGATGCTGGCGAGATTTGAAAGAAGGATGGCTATGGAAAGGAGGGCGGCTGCGAATGTCGGTTCCATCGAGATCTGGTCACTCCAGAAGTGCCGGCCGCATGACGGCCGTTTTCAACAATTCGACAGAACGCTGAGTCGCCCGGCACAAGCCTGCACACCATCATTGTCATGTGTCACTTAAATGACATTGTTTTTCGGCACCTGCGCTCGAGTCGGGCAAGGAGATGACGCGCATCGTTGATCAAACTGCGCTGAGCGTCGAAAGTTCCATCTACATTGCTTTGGAGCAGTTTATGTACAGCGCCGTCACCCGCAACATCGAAGTGCAGGTCAGGCCGTTCTATCTGGAGGATCACTCCGACCCGCCGCAAAACCGCTATGTCTGGGGATATCAGGTGATCATCGACAATCAGTCGGATGAGTTCGTGCAGCTTCTGTCGCGCTACTGGCACATTACCGACGGCACCGGCAAGGTCGAGGAAGTGCGCGGCCCCGGGGTCGTCGGCGAGCAACCCGGACTCAACCCCGGCGACAGCTATCAGTATACGTCTGGATGCCCGCTCTCGACGCCGTCCGGCATCATGGTCGGGCACTACACCATGCGCAACAAGCGGGGCGAGACGTTCGACGTCGCCATCCCCGCCTTCTCGCTCGACTTGCCGGGAATGCGGCGCACCGTCAATTGACGGCCGTCATCCGGCCGCTGCAAACTCCGCCGGGTCGAAGTCATATTGCTTCGAGCAGAATTCGCAGGCGACGTGAATGCTGCCATCCTCGGTGCTGTCCCTGATCTCCTCGGCAGAAAAGCCTTCGAGGATGCCGTGGATCTTCTCCCTCGAGCATGAGCACTGGTCGGCGACCGGCACCCCGCCGAACACGCGGACGCCATGCTCGTGGAAAAGCCGGTAAAGCAGCCGTTCGGCGCCGATCGTCGGATCGATCAGCTCGGTCGGTTCAATAGTACCAACCAGCGCCAGCAGCTCCTGCCAGGAATTGTCGGTCGGGTCGTGGATTTCCTCACGCGGATCGCCGTCGCCACCGGGAAGGTCGGGTACGCGCATGCGCTCCGCCGACTGCGGCAGGAATTGTGCCAGCAGGCCACCGGCCCGCCATTGCTCGCGGGCACCGCCGACGCCGGGCGTCAGAAGCTTGGCAACCGAAAGCCGGAGGTCGGTCGGAATCTGCTCCGACTGGCGGAAATAAGTGCGTGCGGCATCTTCCAGTGTGACGCCGTCGAGCTGGACGATGCCCTGGTAGCGTTGTGTGTGAGCGCCCTGGTCGATGGTCAGCGCCAGGACGCCGCTGCCGAGCAGCGTCTGCGGTGACGTCTCGCCCGCAGAAGTCAAAGCCTGCAGCCGGTCGGCATCGAAGCGGGCATAAGCGCGCAGCGCGTGCGGCGTGGAGAAATCCGCGACCAGCATGTCGACCGGCCCGTCGGTGCGGGTCTGCAGAATGAACTTGCCCTCGAACTTCAGCGAAGTTCCGAGCAATACCGTCAACACACAGGCTTCAGCCAGGAGCCGGGCGACCGGCTCGGGATAGTCGTGGCGGCTGAGAATAGCATCGAGCATCGGCCCGAGCTGGACGGTGCGACCGCGCACGTCGAGCGGGCCGACCTCGAACGGCACGACATGGTCGTCGCCGGCGTAGCCGAATTCGCCGAGCTTGGGTTTATGTTCAGCCAATTGATGAGTTTCCAACATGACAAAGCTCCGGGGCGCGGCGATACCGCCCTCCGGGGCGCATGCGACGAGACGCGCTCGATTTGCGTGATGCGCCTGAGATAGGCACCACCAACTCCCGGATCAAGGCGGCCCAGATCAAGGCGGCGCAGATCAGGCCGGCCCGGATCACCGCGGCTCGTATCAAGCGCCCAGGCACCAGGCCAAGACCGCCTTCTGGGCATGGAGCCGGTTCTCGGCCTCATCGAACACCACCGAATGCGGTCCGTCGATGACCTCGTCGGTAACCTCCTCACCGCGATGCGCCGGTAGACAGTGCATGAACAGCGCGTCCGGCTTGGCTTTCGCCATCAGTGCCGCATTGACCTGATAGGGCAGGAAGACATTGTGGCCGCGGGCACGGTGCTCCTGGCCCATCGACACCCAGCAGTCGGTGACGACGCAGTCGGCCTCCTGAACGGCCTCCTCGGGCGAACGGGTGAATTTCAGCTTGCCGCCATTGGCTTTCGACCAGTCGACATGCTTCTGGGCCGGTTCGCTGCCCTCGGGCACGGCGACGTTCAGCTTGAAATGGAACCGCGCGGATGCCTCCAGCAGCGAATGCAGCACGTTGTTGCCGTCGCCGGTCCAGGCGATCGTTTTACCGGCCACCGGACCGCGGTGCTCTTCGAAGGTCATGATGTCGGCCATCAGCTGGCAGGGATGGGTCTCGTCGGTCAGCCCGTTGATGACGGGGACCGTAGCGTTTTCCGTCAGTTCCAGCAGCCGGTCATGCGAGGTGGTGCGGATCATGATGGCATCGACATAGCGCGACAGCACCTTGGCCGTGTCGGCAATGGTCTCCGAACGGCCAAGCTGCATCTCGGTGCCGGTCAGCATGATCGTCTCGCCACCCAACTGCCGCATACCGACGTCGAACGACACGCGCGTGCGCGTCGACGGCTTGTCGAAGATCATCGCCAGCACCTTGCCTTCGAGCGGCTTGCTGTGTTCGCCGGCCTTGAGCCTTGCCTTTCGCACCGCTGCGTCGTCGAGCATGAAGCGCAGATCGCCTTCGGAAACGGCGGAAAGATCGGTGAAATGGCGAAGGGACATCAGAAATTCCAGGATTACTTCGCAGCGGCAGCGACGATGGCATCCGCCAGGCTCTTGGCGCCGGCACGAATGCGCTCGAGCGCTTCGTGGATCTCGGCGTCGGTGACGGTAAGAGGCGGTAGCAGGCGGATAACGTTGTCGCCTGCCGGAACCGTCAAGAGATGCTGGTCACGCAGTGCCACCGTGACCTTGGTGTTGGGCATCGCGCATTTAAGCCCGAGCATCAGGCCGTTACCCCTGATGCTTTCGATAACATCCGGAAATTCGTCGGCGACGCCAGCGAGCCCCTGCTTCAACAGCAGTGCCTTGCGCCGGACGTCTTCGAGAAAGCCGTCTTCCAGCACCACGTCGAGCACGGCGTTGCCGACCGCCATTGCCAGCGGATTGCCGCCGAAGGTGGTGCCGTGCACGCCGGCGGTCATGCCGACCGCTGCCTCGTCGGTGGCGAGGCAGGCACCCATCGGGAAGCCGCCGCCGATGCCTTTGGCCACCGCCATGAGGTCGGGTGTGACACCCGCCCACTCATGCGCGAACAGCTTTCCGGTGCGGCCGACGCCGCATTGGACCTCGTCGAAAATCAGGAGCAGTCCGTGCTGATCGCAGAGCTGCCTGAGCCGCTTCAGCGATTGCGTCGGCACTTGCCTGATGCCGCCCTCGCCTTGCACCGGCTCGATCAGGATCGCTGCGGTTTCAGGCGTGATCGCCTTCTCGGCGGCATCCATATCGTCGAAACCGACCTGGTCGAAGCCGTCGACCTTGGGGCCGAAACCTTCCAGATACTTGTACTGGCCGCCGGCGGCGATGGTCGCCAGGGTGCGGCCGTGGAAGGCGCCTTCGAAGGTGATTGTGCGGTAACGCTCGGGATGGCCCTTGACGAAGTGGTAGCGCCGCGCCGTCTTGATGGCGCATTCGAGCGCCTCTGCGCCGGAATTGGTGAAGAACACCTTGTCGGCGAAGCTTGCGTCGGCCAGCCGCTCGCCGAGCCGGCTCTGTCCCGGAATCTCGTACAGATTGGAGACGTGCCAGAGCTTGGCGGCCTGCTCGGTGAGGGCCGCGACCAGATGCGGATGGCTGTAGCCCAACGAATTCACGGCGATGCCGCCGGCGAAATCGAGATATCGCTCGCCCTTGTCGGTGACCAGCCAAGTGCCTTCACCGTGGTCGAAAGCCAGGGGTGCGCGAACAAAGGTCTCGAAAAGCGCCGAACCGCTCATTATATGCGTCTCCGGAACCGGAAAAATCAAAAAGCCGCCAAAGCGGCGGCCCTTGTGGCTTATCGTGTTTTTCGGCCGTGAAGTCAACGAAAAGGTCGCGCAAGGTCGCGCGGCAAGTCCCCCAGCATAACGCCGGCTCATAAGCGACCGGGCAAGTTGGGGAAAACCGAAAAAACCGATTCGTGTTGGCCTTGGGACTCTTGTCACCGAGTCAGCGCATAAGGTAATTGTAGTAGAGAAATAACTAGATTTCGTGCGGCGGACCTAATCACCCGATATATGTGGTGTCTGCCCGGCAGAAGCCGGGTCGGGAATGGATTCCGATTGCCGCACGTTTCAGCAGGAGCGCGGTCTCATGAACTGGACTGACGAGCGAGTCGAACTTCTCAGAAAATTGTGGTCGGAGGGCCTCAGCGCCAGCCAGATCGCCGCACAGCTTGGCGGGGTCAGCCGCAATGCGGTCATCGGCAAAGTGCACCGGCTGAAACTGTCCGGTCGCGGACGCACGACCGCCTCACCGGCACGCCAGAAGAAGACGGTGCAGGGATCGACGATCCAGAAATCGGTGTCCCGGGCAGCAAGCGCCACGCGCCATGCCACCACCTCGATGTCGATCGGTGCGACCGCGCTCAAGGCGCAGTTCGATGCCGAACCGGTGGCGCGCCACTATATCCGCCCGGTCGAGAACGTCGTCGTGCCGATCTCGCGGCATCTGCAACTTGTCGAACTAAACGAGCGCACTTGCAAATGGCCGAACGGCGATCCGCTTTCGGAAGACTTCCATTTCTGCGGCAACGACGCCGCCGAAACCGGCCCCTACTGCAAGTACCACGCCCGCGTGGCGTTCCAGCCGGCATCGGAGCGGCGGCGGAGCAGATAGTTAGGGGAATAGGGGAGCAAGGCTACGGCAGTAGGTGAATTGTAGAGAAGCACGCTCCCGAAGCGATAGCCTACTGCCCTACTGCCCTACTGCCCTACTGCCCTACTGCCCTACTGCCCTACTGCCCTACTGCCCTACTGCCCTACTGCCCTAC
>NZ_JAMYPO010000016.1:0-129018 GCF_040320365.1 Mesorhizobium sp. M0701 | reverse complement strand
CTACTGCCCTACTGCCCTACTGCCCTACTGCCCTACTGCCCTACTGCCCTACTGCCCTACTGCCCTACTGCCCTCGCTTCAAAGCCACCCGTTCTTGCGAAACCGCCAGTAAAGAAACGTGCAGATCAGGGCAATTGCCGCCAGGACGGCCGGGTAGCCATATTCCATCCTCAGTTCCGGCATGTCGCTGAAATTCATGCCGTAAATGCCGGCGAATGCCGTCGGCACGGCCAAGATTGCGGCCCATGAGGCAAGCTTCTTGGAGATCGCCGTCTCCTGGCTTTGACCGACCAGAAGGCTCGCCTCGAAGGCGAAGGCGAGAACCTCACGCAGGCTGTCGATCTTTTCCTGGACAGTGCGGATGTGGTCGGTGACGTCGCGAAACAGCGGGTGCATGGCTGTGTGGATTTGCGGCAGATCGGCGCTGGTGAGCCGCCGGCAGACCTCCACCAGCGGCAGGGCCGCATTACGCAGGCGCAAGAGATCGCGGCGCAGCATGTAAAGCCGTTCGATATCGGAGCCGGTCATCGGTTTCAGCAGAACCTTGTCCTCGATCGCCTCGACCTCGTTTTCGATCTGCTCAAGCACCGGCATATAGTTGTCGACGATGAAGTCGAGAATGGCGTAGAGGACGAAATCCTCGCCCTTGGCAAGGGAATGTGGGCAGCTTTCCCAATGCTGGCGAACGGCGGCGTAGGAGGTCGACGGGCCATGCCTGACGCTGACAATGTAGCCCGCGCCGACGAACAGATGCGTCTCGCCGAAGGTGACGCGGCTGTCGATCAGCTGCGCCGTGCGGGCAACGATGAACAGGGCATCACCATATTGCTCGATCTTCGGTCGCTGGTGCGGATGCTCGGCGTCCTCGATCGCCAGCTCATGCAGATGGAATTGCGCCTGGACGCGCAGCAACAAATTGCGGTCGGGCTCCAGCAGTCCGATCCAGACCACGTGGCCCGGCTTCCCGGCCCATTCGCCGGCTTCCTCGATCGGAATGTCGGCGATGCGCCGCCCAGCCGTATAGACGCCGCAAGCGATTATACCCGACATCGGCGGCGCAGGAGCAAACTCGCGGACGTATTCCATCGCAGCCTCCTGAAGGCGGGGCCTTCATCGCGGAACTGAGAAGTCGGCGCGTCGAAAGCTTAGCGCAATTTTCTGTCAGGTGGCGAATCCGAAATTCGCATCAGTGCTGAGAGAACTCACTTCGCTGGTTGGGTTGCGGGAAGAACAATCTTGTCCGTCTTGTCGCCCTTCGGACGATCGGCCGGCATCTGATCGCCGGTGACGATATAGTAGATCGTCTCGGCGATGTTGGTAGCGTGGTCGCCGATGCGCTCGATGTTCTTGGCGCAAAACAGGAGATGTGTGCAGGGCGTGATGTTGCGTGGGTCTTCCATCATGTAGGTCAGCAATTCGCGAAACAGAGAGGTGTACATGGCGTCGATCTGGTCGTCGCGGTCGCGCACGAAACCGATTTTCTCCACCGACCGCGACGCATAGACGTCGAGTACTTCCTTGAGCTGGGTCAGTGCCAGATTGGCCAAAGCCTCGAGGCCGCGGAACAGGCTGTTCGGCTGGCGCCCGTCTGCGACGGCAACCACCCGCTTGGCGACGTTCTTGCCGAGGTCGCCTACCCGTTCGAGGTCAGCCGAGATGCGGATCGCGCCGACGATCTCGCGCAGATCCGTCGCCATCGGCTGGCGTTTGGCGATGATGATGATCGCCTTGTCGTCGATCTCGCGCTGTCCCTCATCCAGAACCAGGTCGTCCCGAATGACTTTCTGGGCAAGCCCCGGATCCGCATTGACCAGCGCCGCGACCGCCTGCTCGACCATGCGCTCGGCATGCCCGCCCATCGCCGCGATGCGCTTCGACAGATATTTCAGCTCCTCGTCATAGGCGCTGACGATATGCACGGACTGCATGACGAAATGCCTTCCCGGGATCTCGTGGTTGAGTCGTTCCCTCGAATCCCCGCTGATACGCTAGCCGGATGACAGAAAAAAGAAACGGCCCATTATGTGCTAGAGATAGTACTACGTTAGCGAGCCGGCAAATGGACCGTGAACGCCGCACCCTTGCCGACCTCCGACCTGATGGAGAGTCTGGCGTTGTGGCGGGTCAGGATATGCTTGACGATGGACAGGCCAAGGCCGGTGCCCTTCTGGGTTCGGCTGTTCTCGACGTCGACGCGGTAGAAGCGCTCGGTGATGCGCGGGATGTGCTCTTCGGGGATGCCGGGGCCGAAATCCCTGATGGTGACGTCGATGCCCGGTTCGGGATCGCTGTCGCTGCGTATGATCGACACCACGACGCGTCCGCCCGACTGACCATATTTGCAGGCGTTTTCCAGCAGGTTTTCGAAGACCTGGAAAAGCTCGTCCCGATCGCCGGGCACGTCGAGCGGCCCTTCCGCGAAATCACGCTCGATGACGACGCCGTTTTCCTTTGCGAGCGGCCCAAGCGAATCGATGACGCTGTCGATGGCCTGGCGCAGGTCGACCTCGGTTCCCGGCTTGAGATAGGGCTTCATCTCCAGGCGCGACAGCGACAGAAGATCGTCGATGAGGCGCGCCATGCGGCTGGTCTGGTTCTGCATGATCTGCAGGAACTGCTCGCGCGCCGCGGGGTCGTTGCGGGCCGGCCCGCGCAGCGTCTCGATGAAGCCGGCGATCGAGGCGAGAGGCGTGCGCAGCTCGTGGCTGGCATTGGCAATGAAGTCGGCACGCATTCTGTCGATCCGGCGCGCCTCACTCTGGTCCTTGAACACCAGCACGTAGAGATCCGTGGCATGGCCGACTGAAGACGCGCTCACCCGATAGGCTCGTTCGACCGGCAGCTTTTCTATGTAGTCGACGCTGTCCGAAGCGACGTTGCCCGCCAAGATACTATCCAGCAAGGCCTGCATTTCCGGCGCGCGGAATTTCAGCGACAGCGACATGCCGGGCGCAATCCCGCCGAAGGCGGCAAAGGCAGCAGCGTTGGCGTGGACGATGGCGGCGGAGCGATCGAAAATGATCAGCGGATCGGCAACCGCCGCCGCGAGATATTCGCCGGAAAGTTGTTGCACGCTCGACTCGATGGCCGCGGCATTTTCGGTCGATTGGCGGGCGATGCCGGCCGGCAGCATCGCAGCGGCAACCAGCACGGCGCCAGCCAGCAGCACCACATAGCCAGACATGCCGGCAAAACCATAGACCATCAGAACCGCAACGAGGCCGGCCGCCAGCAGCCAGCGGCTGTTCCACAGCCGCATGGCGACGGCTTGCGCTCTGCCTCTCCGCTCCGTGCCGATGTCGGCCATTTGCGCTCCGTCTGCGGCCACTTCAAGAACTTCTTGCTGGACCGGCGCTAGAGCGCAGTCCGTCCAATTGGACGCACAAAGGACGCTCTACCACTTTATCTGCTGCATCGTTCTTTCCGAAAATCGATTCCGATTTTTGGGCCGATGCAGTAAGGCTCCCAATAGCACGAGTCCGGAAGCTGGAAAGGTTCGCCTCGATGAAAAACGCTAAGGAAAGCCCCGCCGCACCCTCATCGGAGCCGCTGAAGATCATGATCGACGGCAAGGAGAGAGCGTTCGACATCGAGGCCCCCGCGCTTCCCGACTGGGTCGAGGACCGCAAGCTCACCGCCGGCGGTTACCCTTACGACAAGAAGATGAAGAGCGAGGAGTATGACGAGAGGCTAGAGAAGCTGCAGATCGAGCTGGTCAAGGCGCAGGCGTGGCTGCAGTCGACGGGCAAGCGGGTAATGTCGCTGTTCGAGGGACGCGACGCTGCCGGCAAGGGCGGCACTATCTTCGTTTTGCGCCAGTATCTGAACCCTCGCACGGCGCGCAACGTGGCGCTGACCAAGCCAACGCCCACCGAGCTTGGACAATGGTACTTCCAGCGCTATGTCGACCACTTCCCGACGTCGGGCGAATTCGTCACCTTCGACCGCTCCTGGTATAACCGCGCCGGCGTTGAACCGGTGATGGGATTCTGCACGCCCGAGCAGCACAAGCAATTTCTGGACGAGGTTCCGCATTTCGAGCGGATGATCCGCAACGAGGGCATACATTTCTTCAAATTCTGGCTGAACATCGGCCGGGAAACGCAGCTCGAGCGATTCCACGACCGCCGCTGGAGCCCGCTGAAGAGCTGGAAGTTTTCGCCAATCGACATCGCCGGCATCACCAAATGGGACGAATACACCAAAGCGCGCGACCTGATGGTCGAGCGCACGCACAAGGAGTTCGCGCCCTGGATCATTGTGCGGGCGAACGACAAACGGCGCGCGCGGCTGGCCGTCATGCAGCGCATTCTCCTTTCGCTTCCCTATGACGGCCGCGACCTCGACGTCATCGGCAAGGAGGACAAGAAGATCATCGGCGAAGGGCCGACTTTCCTCGAAAAATAAGCTCACCTCATCGATACGCGGCTCTCATGCCGCCAGCCGGGCAATCCGCTGCAGTCGCTTCAGCGTGGTGTCGTCCTGCAGCGCCTGCTGGAAAAGCGAGATCTCCTGGTCGATGCGGTCGCAGAGCGCGCCGGTGTCGCCCCTCAGCAGGTCGCGCGTCTGTAGCAGCGCCGCGACAGGCTTCTTGGCGAGTTGCCTGGCTCTTGCCAACGTGGCTTCCTCGACGCTGCCGTCCGTCACGATCTCGCCGACAAGGCCCAGTGCCCTGGCATCTTCGGCGGCGAGCGTGTCGCCCAGGCAGAAGAAGCGGAACGCCCCGGCATAGCCGAGCTTCTGCGGCGCCAGAATGCTGGTCGCCGCGTCCGGCACCAGGCCGAAATCGACGAACGGCACGCGAAACGTGCTCTTGCTCGAGGCGATCACCATGTCGCAGTGGAACAGGATGGTGCAACCGACGCCGACGGCGTCGCCGTCGACACAGGCAAGGACCGGTTTCGGGAACGTCGCCAGCGTGCGGAACATATCGGTGACGGCGGCGATCAGTCGCCGATGTTTGGTGGCGTCGAGAAATTCGGAGAAATCGGCACCGAGGCAGAAGCACCCGGCCAAGCCGCGCAGGACCACGACGCGGACGTCGTCGTCGACAGCGGCTTCGTGGAATGTTCTGGCCAGGCTTTCATAGGCCCGCCTGTCCAGCACCGGGCGGCCGTCACCCGACGATACCGTGACGATCAGCGTGTGATTGCGGAATTCTGCTTTTGAGTGAACGTTCATGGCCTCTCTCCAATCTCACGAGGCGCGTCTCTGTCCGAGCATGTCCGGGTACCCTCTGGCCAGCACCGGCGCAAAGTGGTTGCGGCGCGAACGCACCACGTCGAGCGTGTGCTCGTTGAAGGTGAGCAGTGTGGCAACCACCTGCTGGTTGCCATAGGTACGCTGGTAACCGAGCGGGGTTGCCAGGAAATGCAGCTGCAGCGCGCGAAGCACCCACATCGGCTCGAATTCGATGATCACCTGGTTGACGTTGCGCTTCAGACCCCACTCGACGAAGCCGGCGATCAGCTCGGTGCCGACCGTCGACACGCCGCGCCGACCGTCGCGGAATCCCGGCGCAACCGCATAGCGGGTCAGTTCATAGACATTCGGGCCCGACGGTGGGGTTCCCTCATAAAGGTCCGCCAGCACATCGGTTAGAAGATGTGCCCGGGTCGTCGGCAACATCCGCTGATAACCGGCGAGCTCGCCATTGCGGATGACGATCTGGTGCACTGCCTCGTCGTGGTCGAATTGATCGATCTCGAGGCCATCAGGGCGCTGCAGATCGGTCCATCCCATCTCTTCGACGAAAACTCTGTAACGCAAACGATGAACGGCCTCCCAGAGGTCGGGCCGTTCCATCAATTCCTGGGTCGTGAGGGAAAAAAGCATTTGCCGTCTCCTAGTTTCAATAGGAAGATACGGCCGTGCTTTCCCAAAAAAATTACGCGATCACGCAAGCAAGAATTTCTAGGCCGGCGCGGCCGACCTAGTTAATATAGCCGCGCCTTATCGCTTCCGCGACGGCCTGGACCCGGTTGACGGCACCGAGTTTGCTTTTGGCGTTAAGAAGGTGTTTCTCTGACGTGTGTTCCGAAATGCCGAGAATTTGTGAAATCTCCCATTCGGACTTGCCAACAGCAGCCCATTGCAGGCATTCGCGCTCACGCGGCGTTAATTCGACATGATCGATGGTTTTGCCCGCCATGGTGTGGAGCTGCATTGCGCGGCCAATCGCATAAGTCGAGACCAGCGACACCAACCCGAACTCGGCGCTCGACAATTCGACAGCCTCGCCGCCTAGCGACACCATGACGATCTGGCCATCGAGCGTGATTAGCGGGAAGGCCAACCCGTCGCGCAGCTTGAATTCGCCGGCATCGCCCATCACCTCGCCGCCGCTCTTGCCGATGCGGATGCCCTGAGATGCTTCCCGCCACTGGAATGGCGCTTGAAGCTGCTTCATGTGGCTGACGACGGGGTCGTGATCGACGTAGTTGCGCGCGACGTAGCGCTCAAGCCATTCAGCCGGCCAGTCGCAGAGCAGCACATGGTCCTTTTGCTGGTTTCTCGGTGTGCCAGGTTGCGGAACCGTCCCGGCCATCAGCGCCGTCAGCCCGAACCCGCTTGTTACCCCCAGCAGCTTTTCGCAGACGGCGGCGGCTGTGCCGGCGTGCTGCAACTGATCTATCAACTCCAGCGTACGATCGAAATGACCCATCGCAACATCTACCCCATGTTGCCTTCCGCTCTTGACGCCAATGGCAGTGATCAACCCGCACCACGCCATCAACCCCGGACTGCAAAGCTGCCTCCCCTGTGCGTCCTACTGCTCCTCTTCAGCCGGCATCACGCAGTCACTTGCAAACTCACTAAACAATATCCCTAAATTGCAATGATGAAACCAAAAACCGTCGTACCTGTGTTTTTTTCGTACAAAAACCTGTTATTTCGTACGAAAGCCGGGGCAAGACCCGGACGGAGTCGTCGCGTGGCGTTTCGGCGCATATCCATTTCATTGATCTCGATATTGATCGGAGCGCAATCGCTTGCGGTTGCTGCGCTCGCCGCGGAGCCGCAGGTGCCGGTGTTCTGGGACGCCAAGGAGCGGCTGCCAAAGCCGGACCTTTCGATGCTGCCGCGGCTGCGATTCCTGACCACCACGGATTTCCCGCCGTTCAATTTCCTCGATGGGGCAGGCCGGCTGTCGGGCTTCCATGTCGACCTGGCGCGCGCCATCTGCGCCGAGCTCGGCATTGCCGAAAAATGCCAGATCCAGGCGCTGCCCTGGGCCGAGCTCGAAGGTGCGCTCGGGAAAGGCGAGGGCGAAGCGATCATTGCCGGCATCGCCGCGACGCCGGAGTCGCGGTCGAAATACGCATTTTCACGCTCCTACCTGCAATTTCCGGCACGCTTCATCATGCTGAAGACACAGGCGCTGACCGAACCAATGTTCGACAAGCTGCGCAGCAAGCGTGTCGGCGTGATCGCCGGCTCCGCGCACGAGCGGATGCTGCGCGATTATTTCGGCGACGTCCAAATCGTCCCGTTCGCAAAGCCGGAGGAGCTTTATGGCGAGCTGAAAGCCGGCAAGATCGACGCCGCCTTCGGCGACGGCATGCGTTTCGCCTTCTGGCTCGGCGGTTCGGATGCAGCGGGCTGCTGCCGCTTTGCCGGCGGCCCCTATCTGGCGCCCGAATATCTCGGCTCAGGCATGGCAATCGCCACCAGGGCCGACGATCCGGCACTGGCCGCCGCTTTCGACTACGCGCTGCAGGAAATCTCGGTGAAAGGCACGTTCGCCGAGTTCTATCTGCGCTATTTTCCCGTCAATTTTTTCTGAGCTTGGCCGCCGGCTCAGGTCAGCGTGCGAAGGCGGGCCTTGGCGGCTCGCGCAATGGCGGCGACCGTCAGCGCATCGAGGTCGAGTTCCCGGCGGACGAGCTGCAGGACGCGCACCTCCTCCAGGCGCATTTCGAGATCGACAGCTGCGACCTCGAAGGCGGCGGCATAGGCGGTGTCACGCAGGCGTTCGGGCAGCGCCTCGGCGACGCGCGCCAGGACGCCCTCCAGCCCATCCTTTTCATGCAGCATTTTCTGGCAGGCCTGGGCGACCTCGACCAGCCGCTCCTGGTTGAAATCCTCAAACACCGGCCAGGATCGAACGACGTCGCCGATCCGCGCCAGTTCGACGTCGGTCATGTCGCGGTCTGACGCCGAGGTGATGACCATCAGGTAGATCATGGCTTCGTGTGGCGACAATGGCATTTACAACTCCTTGAGATGGTCCCGAAGTTAGGAACGAGGGGCCGGCGCCGCAAGGAAAAACAGCCGCGATCGTCGGCGCTCCGATCACGCCTTGGAACTTGATCCATCCTGACTATCGGGACGGGGGCGCTTAATCTTCTTGCCTGATCACGGTCCTGCCCGAAAACCGGGTTCCACTTTTCGGGATCATGGTCTAGAGCATGCGGCTGCCGGCATGGATGCCGGCAAAGTTGCAGGAATAGCATCATGGCCGAACGACAGCCGATCGATCTCAGCCCGGAAGTCCTCGCCGCCGCCGCCGAAAGCAAGGCGTGGCCATTCGAGGAAGCGAAAAAGATCGTCGCCCGCTACGCGAGCAGCGGCTACCCGGAAACGGTGCTGTTCGAGACCGGCTACGGCCCGTCCGGCCTGCCGCACATCGGCACGTTCGGCGAGGTGGCGCGCACATCTATGGTGCGCCACGCTTTCCGCGTGCTGACTGAAGACAAGGTCAAGACGCGGCTGCTGTGCTTCTCCGACGACATGGACGGATTGCGCAAGGTGCCGGACAATGTGCCTAACAAGGACATGCTGCGCGCCTATCTCGGCAAGCCGCTGACCAGGATACCGGACCCGTTCTCCAATGAGTATCCGTCCTTCGGCGCCGCCAATAACGCACGGCTGCGCGCTTTCCTCGACCGTTTCGGCTTCGATTACGAATTCGCTTCCTCGACCGACTATTATACTTCCGGCCGCTTCGACGGGACGCTGCTCAAGATGCTCGAGCGCTTCGATAAGGTGATGGCAATTATGCTGCCGTCACTGCGCGAGGAGCGGGCGCTGAGCTATTCGCCCTTCCTGCCGATCCATCCCAAGACCGGCATCGTCATGCAAGTCGCGATCGACGAGCGCAAGCTCGACGCCGGCACCATCGTGTGGCGCGACCCGGACACCGGCGAGCGCTTCGAGACGCCGGTGACCGGCGGTCATGCCAAGCTGCAATGGAAGCCAGATTGGGCGATGCGCTGGGCAGCACTCGGCGTCGATTACGAGATGTCCGGCAAGGATCTGATCGATTCCGTCAAGCTCGCCGGGCAGATTTGCCGCGCGCTCGATGCTCCGGCACCCGAGGGCTTCAATTATGAGCTGTTCCTCGATGAGAACGGCCAGAAGATCTCGAAGTCGAAGGGCAATGGGCTGACCATCGACGAGTGGCTGACTTACGCGCCGACCGAGAGCCTTAGCCTTTATATGTTCCAGCGCCCGCGAACCGCGAAGAAGCTTTATTTCGACGTCATCCCGAAGGCGGTAGACGAATATTACACGTTCCTCTCTGCCTATCAGAGGCAGGACTGGAAGGAGCGGCTGGGCAATCCGGTCTGGCACATGCATGACGGCAATCCCCCGGCAGTCGACCTGCCGGTTCCGTTCTCGCTGCTGCTCAACCTGGTCAGCGCCTCGAATGCGCAGAACAGGGACGTGCTGTGGGGTTTCATTTCGCGCCACGCGCCGGGTGTGACGCCGACAACCCATCCCGAGCTCGACCGGCTGGCCGAATATGCCATCCGCTATTTCGACGATTTCGTGAAGCCGGCGAAAGTGTACCGTGCTGCCGACGCGGTCGAGCGCGAGGCGCTGACCAAGCTTTCGGAAGCGCTCGCCGCGCTGCCGGCTGATGCCGACAGCGAGGCAATCCAGAACGCTGCCCTCAATGTTGCGCGCAAGATCGAGCGCTACCAGGATCATTCCAAGCAGAGCCCGGAGGGCGGACCCGGTGTCTCCGTCGCCTTCTTCCAGATGATCTATCAGGTGCTGATAGGTCAGGAACGCGGGCCGCGCTTCGGCTCCTTCGCCGCGCTCTACGGCATCGCCGAAACGCGCGAGCTCATTCAGCGGGCGCTGGCTGGTCAGCTGGCGGCATGAGGACGCCGTCTTGCTCCTCCAGGATCGAGCTAGGCGCTACAGGCGCGGATCGCGACGCAGCAGCCGGGAGCGGCGGCAGGCCTGAAACGCTCGGCGCCGGCCCGAAGACGCCTTTTTTTGCTGCACGCGCCTTCTCGCCGGCTTCTGCGTAAGGGCCGCCCTTGGCGGCGCGCGCCCAGCCATTTTCGACCAGCCATTGGCCGATATCCTGATTGCCGATCCGGCACTCGGCGGCGATCAGATCACGACCGCCTTCGGGCGGCACGGCACAGACCACCGCACGACTGCGGAGAAAGGCGCGGAAGGCCGTTCGCGCCCGAATGCCGCAATTCCAGGACTCGCCGCCGTCGGTGCAAGTCTCCTCCTGCTTGACGATGTCGATACCGGAAACCGCAATCGAATAGCCCTTTGCTTCGATGACCCCGGCGGCCGACGCGACGGGCTGGAATAGTTTCGTGCCTTTCCAGTCGTCGGGCATTTTCGTTTTTGGCGGCTTGGGCGGTCCGGCCAATGCCAGATCGCTCAACGGGGCGCGCGGCTCTATCCGTTCAAGCTCGTTGGAACCGAGCTGCGGCGGCACCACGATTTCTGGATCGATTGCCCTCGAATGCGCCGCCTGCTTGGCCGGCACTGATTTCGGGATGGCCGACGTAGCCGGCGCGGCGGGCTGCGGTTCAGCGCCGACCTGGATTTGCTCCCAGGGGCCGCCGCTTTCGCTCTGGACGGCGCGGCCGCCGGCGACAATTGCCGTGGCCATCGCCGGGATCGCCAGAACAGCCAAGGCAAGGTGAGGCAGACGCACCGGCCCCGCGCCTACTGGCTTGCCCAGACAATCCGCGCCACCCATTCGACATCGCGCATGGGGATGTCGCGGTCCGGGTGATCGGGATTGAGGGAGACCAGCGCGATCGACCTCGGTGTCTGGCGGTCGAGCACCTTGGCCATCACCTCGCCGGCATTGGTCTTGACGACGACGCGATCACCCTTTCGTATGGTAGCCCCTGGCTCGACGATCAGGACATCGCCATTGCGATAAAGCGGCAGCATGGAATCGCCCTGGACCTTCAAGGCATAGGAGGTTTCGGTTGCCCGTGCCGGAAGCTCGATCAGGTCCCATCCCTGCCCCGCTGGAAACCCGGCGTCGTCGAAGAAGCCACCGGCGCCCGCCTGGGCGAAGCCGAGCAGCGGCACCGACGATCTCTGCACGGGTAGTGCGTCGGAATTACCCCGACCCTCGACCAGCCCCGCAAATTCATCCAGCGAGGCGCCGGTCGCCTCGATGATCTTGGCCAGCGATTCGGTCGACGGCCAGCGCGGCCGTCCATCTGAGGACAGCCGCTTCGATTTGTTGAAGGCGGTCGAGTCGAGGCCAGCGCGCCTGGCCAGTCCAGAGGCCGAAAGCGAATAACGCTCGGCAAGAGCGTCGATGGCGGCCCAAACGCGGTCGTGCGAGAGCACCTTGCTCTTCCTTCGAAACAGGAAAAAATACCTTCCCTGTTCTATCCCTTGGCCGCCATCTTGTCCACCGTCGAAGACGGCGTCACGCCGCCTCCTTGGCCTCGTTTCTGGTATAAGGATCGAAGCGCTCGTAGAAGGTCTCGCCCTTCTCGGCCATGTCGAGCAGCAGCTTCGGCGCCTTGAACTCGGCACCGTATTTCTTCTGCAGGCCTTTGGCGATCTTAGCGAATTTTTTCGCGCCGATGCCGTCTATGTAGGACAGTGCACCACCGGTATAGGGCGCGAAGCCGAAGGCCAGGATCGAGCCGACATCGGCCTCGCGTGGGTCGGTAACGATGCCCTCTTCCATCACCCGTACCGCCTCAAGCGCGATGGTGACCAGCAGCCGCTGCTTCAGTTCCTCATAATCGACCTGCTCCGGCGACAGCTGCGGGTAGAGGTCCCTGAGGCCTGGCCACAGCTTCTTCTTGGCCGGTTTTGCCGGATAGTCATAGAAGCCCTTGCCGTTCTTGCGGCCCAAGCGACCATGCGTGTCGACCATCGTGTTGATCAGCGCCATCTGCTTCGGGTCGACCGCCTTGTCGCCGAGGTCGCGCATGGTCTGCTTCATGATCTTCTGGGCAAGGTCGATCGCAGTCTCGTCGGTCAACGCCAGAGGACCGACCGGCATGCCGGCGGCCTTGGCCGCGTTTTCGATCATCGGCGCCGGAACACCTTCGATCAGCATCTTGTAGGCTTCCGACATGTAGCGCAGCACGCAGCGATTGACATAGAAGCCGCGCGTATCGTTGACGACGATCGGCGTCTTCTTGATGGCGCGGACGAAGTCGATCGCGGTGGCCAGCGCCTTGTCGCCGGTCTTCTTGCCGAGGATGATCTCGACCAGCATCATCTTGTCGACCGGCGAGAAGAAATGAATGCCGATGAAATTCTTCGGGCGCGCCGAATTCCTAGCCAGCGATGTGATTGGGATGGTCGACGTGTTCGACGCGAAGATCGCCGACGGCTTGAGCACAGCCTCGGCCTGTTCGGTGGCATCCTTCTTGACGGCCGAATCCTCGAACACCGCCTCGACCACAAGATCACAGCCGGCAAGATCGGCGTAATCGGCCGTCGGCGTGATCAGCGACAGCAACCGATCCTTGTCCTGCGGCTTGGCACGGCCCTTCTTCACCTGATCCGAGATAAGGGTCTCGGAATGCGCTTTGCCCTTGGCGGCGGACTCCATGTCGCGGTCGAGCAGCACCACCGGGATGCCGGCCCTGGCCGTCACATAGGCGATGCCGGCGCCCATGAAGCCGGCGCCGAGTACGCCGATCTTCTTGAACTTCGTTTCCGGCACACCGGCCGGGCGGCGCGCGCCCTTGTTCAGTTCCTGCAGCGACACGAACAACGAACGGATCATCGCTGCCGCTTCCCTTGTCTGCATGATCTCGGTGAAATAGCGTTGCTCGATCCGCAAGGCGGTGTCGAACGGCACCAACAGGCCCTCATAGACGCATTTCAGGATGGCGGCAGCGGCGGGATAATTGCCATAGGTCTCTCGGCGCAGAATGGCGATGGCCGGGGGCCACAGATTGGCACCGGCCACCGAATAGATCGGGGCGCCGGGCAGCTTGAAGCCCTTTTCATCCCATGGCGCCACCGGCTTCAAGCCGTTCCTGATCATCGCCTTGGCGGTTTCGACCAGCTTGTCCGGCTCGGCAATCTCATGGATCAGGCCCATCGACTTGGCCTTCTGAGGCGACAGCATCTGGCCGGACGTCAGCATTTGCAGCGCCTGCTGCTGGTCGGTCAGCCGTGGCACGCGCTGGGTGCCGCCGGCGCCCGGAAAAATGCCGATCTTCACTTCGGGAAGCGCCATCCTCACTTTGTCTGAATCGGCCGCGACACGGCCATGGCAGGCGAGCGACAATTCGAACGCGCCACCCATGCATGTGCCGTTGATCGCCGAAACCCATGGCTTTCCCGAAGTTTCCAGCTTACGGAACAGGCCGTTCATGGTGCCCGCATTGTCGAACAGCGCCTTGGTCGCCTTCTCCGGGTCCTTCGCCTTGTCGGCGGCGAAGGTCGCCAGCATCTTCTGCAGCATGGTGATGTCGGCGCCGCCCGAGAACGTATCCTTGCCGGAGGTGATCACCGCGCCCTTTATCGCTGCATCGCTCGCCACTTTGTCGACGATGGTATTCAGTTCGAGCATCACCTCCTCGGTGAAGACGTTCATCGAACGGTCCGGCATGTCCCAGGTGACCAGCGCAATGCCGTCGGCGTCGATGTCGAGGGTGAAATTGGTGTAGCTCATCATCTCTCTCCGTCAGACGCGTTCGATGATCGTTGCAGTGCCCATGCCGGCGCCGATGCAAAGCGTCACCAGCGCGGTGTTGAGGTCGCGGCGTTCCAATTCGTCCAGCACCGTACCGAAGATCATCGCACCGGTGGCGCCGAGCGGATGGCCCATGGCGATGGCCCCACCATTGACGTTGATCCGGTCATGCGGAATGTCGAAAGCCTGCATGTAGCGCAGCACCACCGAAGCGAAGGCCTCGTTGAGCTCGAACAGGTCGATGTCCGACAGCTTCATCTTCGCCCGCTTCAACAGCTTCTCGGTGACGTCGACGGGGCCGGTCAGCATCAGCACCGGTTCGGAGCCGATGTTGGCGAACGCACGGATGCGTGCGCGCGGCTTGAGGCCGAGCGTCTTTCCCGCCTTTTTCGAGCCGAGCAGCACGGCCGCCGCGCCATCGACGATGCCGGAGGAATTGCCGGCATGGTGGACGTGGTTGACCTGTTCCACCTCGGGATGCTTCTGCACGGCGACGGCGTCGAAGCCGCCCATTTCGCCGGGCATGACGAAGGACGGGTTGAGCGCGGCCAGCGACTGCATGTCGGTCGAGGGCCGCATATGTTCGTCATGGTCGAGGATGGTCAGGCCGTTCTGGTCCTTCACCGAGATCACCGAATTCTTGAAGCGGCCCTCGCCCCACGCCTTGGCGGCACGCTTCTGGCTTTCGACCGCGTAGGCATCGACGTCGTCGCGCGAAAAGCCGTATTTGGTGGCGATCAGGTCGGCCGAGATTCCTTGCGGCACGAACCAGCCGGGCAGGCCGACCGATGGGTCCATGAACCAGGCGCCGCCGGAGGCGCCCATGCCGACGCGCGACATCGATTCGATGCCACCGGCAATGACGATCTCGTCGGCGCCCTGTGCGATCTTGGCGGCGCCGAAATTGATGGCGTCGAGGCCCGAGGCGCAGAAGCGCGATATCTGCATGCCAGGCGCCTTGGTGTCGTAGCCGGCCTCGAAAGCGGCGGCACGTGGAATGACCGCACCCGCCTCGCCAACCGGATCGACACAACCGAAGATGATGTCGTCGACGGTGCCGGTGTCCAGCCCGTTGCGGTCGCGGATGGCCTCGAGCACCTTGGCGCCGAGCCGCACCGCCGGCACTTCGTGCAGCGAGCCATCCTTCTTGCCCCTGCCGCGCGGCGTGCGCACGGCATCATAGACATAAGCTTCGGCCATTTTCCTGCTCCTTGGGTTTGCTGAAACTCGCTCAGAGCGAGCGCCCGATCAGCAATTTCATGATCTCGTTGGTGCCGCCGTAGATGCGCTGGACGCGGGCGTCGCGGAACATGCGCGCAATCGGATATTCATTCATGTAGCCATAGCCGCCATGCAATTGAAGGCATTCGTCGACGACTTTTCCTTGCAGGTCCGACAGCCAGTATTTGGCCATAGACGCGGTCACCGGGTCGAGGCCGCCGTTGATGTGGCGGGCAACGCAGTCATTATAGAAGACGCGGCCGATGGTCGCCTCGGTCTTCAATTCGGCAAGTTTGAACTGGGTGTTCTGGAATTCGATGATGGCCTTGCCGAAGGCCTTGCGCTCCTTGACGTAGTCGATGGTAAGCGCCAGCGCCCGCTCGACCATGGCAATAGCAGTGGTGCCGATCTGCAGCCGCTCCTGCGGTAATTGCTGCATCAACTGGACAAAGCCCTGGCCTTCCTCGTTGCCGAGCAGGTTCGAGGTCGGCACACGCACGTCGTTGAAGAACAGTTCCGACGTGTCGTTGGCCTTGAGGCCGATCTTGTCGAGGTTGCGGCCGCGCTCGAAACCTTCCACCTCGTCAGTCTCGACGACGATCAGCGAGATGCCCTTGGCGCCCTTCTCAGGATCGGTCTTGGCAACGACGATGATGAAATTGGCGAGCTGGCCGTTGGTGATAAAGGTCTTCGAGCCGTTGAGCTTGTACTGGTTGCCGTCCTTTTCGGCGCGCGTCTTGACGCTCTGAAGGTCGGAGCCCGCACCGGGCTCGGTCATGGCGATGGCGCCGATCAGCTCGCCGGTCGCCAGCCTCGGCAGCCATTTCTTCTTCTGCTCGTCCGAGCCGTAATGGAGGATGTAGGGGGCAACGATCGAATTGTGCAGGCCAATGCCGAACCCGTCGACGCCGACATGGCCGATCGCCTCGATGATGGCGCTCTCATGCGCGAAGGTGCCGCCCGATCCGCCATATTCCTCCGGCATAGAGGCGCAGAGCAGGCCGGCAGCACCCGCCTTCAGCCAGCTCTCGCGGTCGACCATTTCGTTCTTCTCGAACTCGTCGTAACGCGGCGCGATCTCTTCCGACATGAAGCGGTGCGCCATGTCGTAAAGCATGCCGACCTCGTCCGCCGCCCAGGCGGGCTTGGGAAGGCCAAGGATTTCGGCGGGGTGGGTCATGGTTTCTCCCTCGCGCCGACGTTCCCCTCCCCCTCGAGGGGAGGGTGGCCGCGAAGCGGCCGGGTGGGGTCGCCGATGACTTGCTTGACCTTATCTATTACAACCTGCGCCATGTGCCACGGCATTGCGATCATTTTCCTCCAAGGCATGCACCAGAATGGAGGTCGGCGCACTGCACGCAGGACCCCCTCCCGGCCCTTCGGGCCACCCTCCCCTCGAGGGGGAGGGGAACGCCGAAGCTAGAACGCTTCCGCCGGCAGTGTCATCAATGTGTCGGCACCGCTGGAGATGCGGGCAAGATGCGCCGACGTCTCCGGCATGATCCGCTCTATGAAGAAGCGCGCCGTCACCAGCTTGTGGTCGTAGAAAGACGAAGCGCCGTCGGCGCCATTCGCCAATTTCGCTGCGGCCACCCTGGCCATCCGGGCCCACATATAGCCCAGCGCCACCAGGCCGAAGAGATGCATGTAATCGGTCGAGGCGGCACCGGCGTTATCGGGCTTGGCCATGCCGTTCTGCACCAGCCACATCGTCGCCGTCTGCAGATCGTTGAGGCCCTTCTTCAGCGCCTTGGTGAAGGGCGCCATCGTCTCGTCGGTGCGGTTTTCCTCGCAGAACTCTCCGACTTCCTTAAAGAAAGCCTGGACCGCGCGGCCGCCATTCAAGGCCAGCTTGCGGCCGACGAGGTCGAGCGCCTGGATGCCGTTGGCACCCTCATAGATCATGGCGATGCGCGCATCGCGGACGAACTGGCTCATGCCGTGCTCTTCTATATAGCCGTGGCCGCCGAAGACCTGCTGCGCCATTACCGCATGATCGAACCCCTTGTCGGTGAGCACGCCTTTGACCACCGGCGTCATCAGGCCGGTGTAGTCGTCTGCGACCTGGCGATCTTTGTCGTCACCGGAGCGGTGAGCGATGTCGGACTTGATCGCCGTCCACAGCGCCAGCGCGCGGCCGGCCTCGTTGAAAGCCTTCATGGTCATCAGGCTGCGGCGGATGTCCGGATGGACGATGATCGGATCGGCCTTCCTGTCCGGCGCCTTCGGCCCTGACAGCGAGCGGCCCTGCAGACGATCCTTGGCGTAGGAAACCGCATTCTGGTAGGCAACCTCAGATAGCGAAAGTCCCTGCAGGGCGACGCCAAGCCGCGCCTCATTCATCATGGTGAACATTGCTTTCAGCCCGCCATTGGCCTCGCCGAGCAGCGTGCCTTCAGCGTCGTCGTAATTCATGACGCAGGTCGAGTTGCCATGGATACCCATCTTCTCCTCGATCGAGCCACAGGAGACGGTGTTCTTCTCGCCCGGATTGCCTGAGGCATCGAGCTTGAGCTTCGGCACGATGAACAGCGAGATGCCCTTCACGCCATCCGGCGCGCCCTCGATACGGGCCAGCACCAGGTGGACGATATTGTCCGACATGTCATGCTCGCCGGCCGAGATGAAGATCTTCTGACCGGAGATCCTGTAGGTGCCGTCGCCATTGGGGACGGCCTTGGTGCGCAGCAAGCCAAGATCGGTTCCGCAGTGTGGCTCGGTCAGGTTCATGGTGCCGGTCCAGGCGCCCTCGACTAGCTTCGGCAACCATGTTGCCTTCTGCTCTTTGGTGCCATGGGTGATGATCGCAGCGATCGCGCCTTGCGTCAGGCCGGCATACATCATCAGCGACATATTGGCCGACACCATGTATTCGGCAACCGCAGTGTGCACCGCGTAGGGCAACCCTTGCCCGCCAAACTCGACAGGTGCCGCGAGCCCCATCCAGCCGCCTTCGCGATACTGGTCGAAAGCTTCCTTGAAGCCTTTCGGCGTCGTTACCGAACCGTCGTCATGGCGCATGCAGCCTTCCACGTCGCCAACGCGGTTCAGCGGCTGCATCACGTTTTCGGCGAGCTTCGCGCCCTCGGCAAGGATGGCCTCGAGCACATCCGGCGTCGCGTCGGAAAATCCGGGAAGATTGGAATAACGCTGATATCCCAGCACTTCGTTCAGCACGAACAGCGTGTCCCGGACCGGCGCTCTGTAGATCGGCATGCGTTTCCTCCACCATGCGGTCTTGGCCCCGAAATCAGCCCCAGCATATGAGGATGGCAGACGGACCAACGTTGTGGTCGAGATAACAAATATTGACGTTTGCGTAAACGTCAATTCGGCGGTGCGGCAAATTTTCTCCCGCGCGCCAGGACGACAAACGACAAAGCACGGCAAACGACGAAGAACCGCGCAGCGAAAGCCACGCGGCTCTTATTCGTCACAAATCGAAAGCTTAGTTTAGCTCGCTACGCTGGCCTGCGGCGTCGAGCGCTCGATCAGCATTTGCCGGACGGTCGACATCGAAGCACTCAGTTCGCTGATGGCGTCGTCGATCAGCGCCCGCTGCTTCTGCAGACGGGCAAGCTGCTTCTCCGACTTGTCGAGCGCCAGCCGCAATTGCTTGGTGTTGGAGCCGTTCGGATCGTAGAGGTCCATCATCTGCTTGACGTCACGCAGCGAGAACCCGACCTTGCGGCCAAGCAGGATCAGCTTCAGCCGGGCCCTGTCGCGGCGTGTATAGAGACGGGTCGAGCCGTCGCGCTGCGGGTTGAGCAGACCCTTGTCCTCATAGAAACGCAGCGTACGCAGCGTCACTCCATATTTCTTGGCCATTTCGCCGATGCGGACAAGCTCTTCACCGGCTTCGCTCGACATATCGTTGGTGTTGGCCGCGGCTTGGCCGGGCGAAATAAGTTTCATGGTCACTGGCTTTCCCCGTCTGGTGGCGTCGCGGTCGCGGACCTTGCGTCGCCTGAGTGAAAGCGGGGGCGTGCTTCCACTCGTGGTTTCAACAAACAAATCGCAAACGGCGTAATCCGCTCATTTACGTTTACGTCAATTCTATATCGATAGCCGCCTCACCACGCAAGAGCGTTCTGGTCTTGCAACTTTATGCCGCAGCACCAGCGGACAACCTAAAAGGTCGTTGCCGATTTCGGGAGCGATCATGCGGCTGATCAAAATTCTACAACGTCTTTTGCGCGTCCAAAAAAGACACCCGGCGCCGTCGGCAGCCAGCCGACAAAGTTGCAACTTCTTAAGCTTGGTTAACGCGTTGTTTACCACGTTGGGGCGAAATGTGCGCATGTCGGTTACCCGTGTCTATCCTGTACTGAATTTTTCACGGTTTTTCGGAGCGCGGATGAGACCCGGGAAGCTCGTCTTCCACTGCAACAAGCCAGGCAGTCGCGTTCGTCCCGGCAGGACTTTGGGAACCTGGTGAAAGCCAGCAATTCTGAAACGGGCGCATTGATGAACAGCAAGCGGTCCTACCTCGATACACTCAACGCCGGCAGGCAACGCCGGCCGCACACGACGCTTGAAGAGCTCAACCGCTCCCTGGAAACTCTGGAGCAGCGGCTGGAGCGGACGCGCGAGGAGACGGCAAGCCACCCCGATCCGCGCCGACCAGCGGCAGAACCACGCTATCCCAGCGCCCAACCCTATGGCCAGCAGCGCCGGTATGAGGATCCACGCGCGCAGCGGCCGAAAGGTCCGGCAGCGGCTTTCGACCAGAATTACCAGGCGATCGCCCGCGATATCGACCGGGTGCGCGGCCAGGAGGACAGCGTCGCCCTAGCCGGCAAGATCGCCGGGGAATTGCGCGGCCTGCGCGAAGACTTGCGCCAGCAGATGACCTCCGGCCTGCAACGCGAGTTCGAGGTACTGCGCAAGAATATTGGGCGAGCCTTCCAGTCAAATGGCGGCGGCAAAGGCAGCGCCGAACTCAGCGTCGAATTCGAGCGGCTTTCCGGCGCCATCCAGACACTGGCCGAAAAAAGCGACGACAGAAGCGTCAATATGCTGCGGCTCGAGCTTGAGCAGGTCAAAGCCGCGCTCGATACGCTGGCGCGCGAGGAGAGCGTGCAGGCGGTCGGACGCCGCTGGGACGATTTCGACCGCCGCTGGAACGCTTTCGAGGATCGCGTCGAGGCCGATCAGCGCAAGCGTTCCGATGCACCCGGCCTGTCGGCGCTGACGGAGCGGCTCGAACAGATCAGCAATGCCGTCAGCAATCTGCCGGAATCGCTGTCGCTGCGCTCGCTCGAGGAAAAGGTCCGCACGCTTGCCGGAGCGGTCGACCATTTCGCCCGCCAGCAGGACAATCGCGGCGGCGACACATTCAGTCAGATCGACGAGCGGCTCGACGAGATTTCCCGCGCGATCGTCGCCTCGACGGTTGCCGCGCAAGCCAATTCGTTCGACCCCGAGCCCTTCGAACGCATCGAGAAGCGGATCGATTCACTGGCCCAGCAAATCGAAGAAGTGTCGCAGGATCGTCCGGGTCGGGAGGTCATTGACCGTCTCAACACATTGTCGAGCCGCGTGGATGAACTGGCCGGCCGAGCCAATCTGCCGGAACAGGCGATGGAGCGCCTTGCCAGGCAAGTCGCGCTTATTGCCGACAAGATCGACCACGCACCTGCCATGCCCGACGCC
The DNA here is from genome assembly GCF_040320365.1 of Mesorhizobium sp. M0701. NCBI lineage: Bacteria > Pseudomonadati > Pseudomonadota > Alphaproteobacteria > Hyphomicrobiales > Phyllobacteriaceae > Mesorhizobium > Mesorhizobium sp. M0701. The sequence goes on along the minus strand of NZ_JAMYPO010000016.1, from coordinate 108,248 downwards.
GACTACATCTTCCAGGGGCTCGAGCAGCGCTTCGACGTGCTGTCCAGCATGATGGAACGTCGCCAGGGCGACGCAATCGAACAAGGCAACATGCTGTTTCGCGACCTTGAGCGCCGGTTGGACGAGGTCGCCGACAGGCTGGACCAGCGCATGCCGCAGGTCGATAGCGCCGGCATTATGGATGCCATCGACGCCCGCTTCACCGCGCTGGCCAAGCGGATTGAGACGCGCGTTCCAGATCCCGCCAACGAGGCGGCGATCCGTGGCCTGGAGAGCCGGCTCGAAGACATCTCAAGCCGGCTGGATTCGTCCGCGGCACAGGTCGCCAGCATCGACCCGGCGTTGATCCGCAGCCTTGAAGCGCAGGTCGCCGGCCTGACGGCGCATCTTTCCAAGCCCGGCACGCCGCTGCCGGAATTCGACGACATCAGCCCGCGTCTCAACGAAATCGAGAAGTCGCTGGCCGGAACCCGCGATTCCATCCTCGGCGCGGCGCGCGAGGCGGCTGAGAGCGCCGTCCGCTCACTGGCCGGATCAAGCGCCAACACGGCGGCCGTTACCGGCCTCGCCCAGGACCTGAAGACGCTCGAGGCACTGACGCGCCGTTCGGACGAGCGCAATTCGAGAACGTTCGAGGCTATCCACGATACGCTGCTCAAGATCGTTGACAGGCTTGGTTCATTGGAGACGGGCGAACCGGCAAGCGCGGAGTTGAGCAAGCGTTTCGGCCGGCCATCCAAGATCTCGGTGCAGGACGCACCGTCGATGGACCTCGACCAGCCGCTGCCGTTGACGGGCAGCATGGCCGATCTCGACGGCCGCGCCGCGGCGCTCGTGCGCGACGAGCCAGGTCCGCGTACGCCAGCCGAGGCCGCCGCCGCAGCAGCCCTGGCGGCTCTCGGTTCAGACACGACGCGTGAAAAAACCGAGCAAGGCGGCGGCAGGAAATCGATGTTAGGCGGGCTGGCGCGCGCCTTGAAGGGCAAGAAGGACGCCGAGATGCCGCCGCTTGCAGGCTCGGCGCAGAGCGCCGAGGTACCGAGCGTCGATCTCGACGAGCCCCTCGACCCCAAGCTCGCCAACCGGCCACTGGAACCCGGCTCCGGCGCACCCGACCTCAGCGCCATCATGAAGCGCGTGCGCGACGAGCGCGGGCAGCCGACCCGGGAAGGCGGCGCTGAGGCGGCGAAATCGGACTTCATCAAGGCAGCCAGACGGGCTGCGCAAGCGGCGGCCGCCGAGGCGGACGCCCTCAAGCGCCAGTCGACGATGAAAGGCCCGGTCAAGGCACTCAGGATCGGCGACCTGCTCAAGGCGCGGCGCAAGCCGATCCTGATGGGGGCAATCGCCATCATGCTGGCGCTTGCCGGCCTGCAACTGGGCAAAGCCTTCTTCTCCGACCCGGTCGAAGTCACCGACAATGAGGCGGCACCGGCCGTGGCCGTACAGCCGGCGGAAACCGCTTTGGCCAGCGTTGCCAGCGAGCCGAAGGCGGACGCGCAGACGACAACACAGGAGAGCGCGCCGTCGCCCACGGTCAGGCAGGCAGAGCCATCCGCATCGATGACCAAGGACGACGCGGCGGCACAAACCGGCCCCGCTACACCGGCAGCCGAGACATCGACGGCGCCCTCGGCTTCCGCGGCGCCCGCTGACCTGGCGGCGCAAGACACCGCGGCCGCAGTGCCCGCGCCGGCAGCGGCGACGGCCAGCGACGCCGAGCCAATGGCTGCCGCGCCTGCTATAGCCACCGCTGCGACGCAGGACACGACCGGCACGGTGCCGCCGGCGGATGCTGCCGCGGCAGGCGTTGCCAAGATCGACGTTCCGGCCGATGCCGGTCCGGCCGCCCTGCGCGATGCAGCGGCCGGCGGAGACGCCAAGGCGCTGTTCGAGATCGGCTCGCGCTACGCCGAGTCTCGCGGCGTCAAAGAAGACATGGCGGCGGCGGCCAAATGGTATGAGAAAGCTGCCGAACTCGGTTTCGCACCGGCAGAATACCGCATCGGCAATTTCTACGAGAAGGGCATCGGCGTCGCACGCGACATCAAGAAAGCGAAAACCTGGTACCAGCTTGCCGCAGCGCAGGGCAATGCCAGCGCGATGCACAATCTTGCCGTGCTGTTTGCGATGGCGGCGGATGGCGTGACCGACAATGAATCGGCAGCGCGCTGGTTCCAGGCGGCGGCGGATCTCGGTGTCAAGGATAGCCAGTTCAATCTCGGCATCCTCGCGGCGAAGGGCGTCGGCATGAAGCGGAACCTTGAGGAGAGCTACAAATGGTTCGCACTCGTCGCCAAGACCGGCGACAAGGATGCGGCGGCCAAGCGCGACGAGATCGCCAAGGCGCTGAGGCCCGAGCAGCTGGAGCGTGCGCGGGCCGCGGCTGAACTGTGGAAGGCCAAGCCGCTCGATCCAGCCGCCAATTCGGCCGACGTTCCTGAATCGTGGCAGGACGGAACACCGCAGACGACCGCCGGCATCGACATGAAGAAAGCGGTCCAGAACATCCAGCGCATTCTCAACAAGAACGGCTACGAGGCCGGCAATCCCGACGGCATGATGGGCCAGAAAACCAAGAACGCGATCATGGCCTTCCAGGCCGACAACGATATGAAGGCAACCGGCGCGATCGACGAAAAGCTGGTCAAGGCGCTGCTTGCGCGTAAATAACGGCGGATGCGTCGTTTCCGCGACGCCCTTGCCACAGATTTGCCTGTTAACTGATTGAGTTGTTTTTTGTTTCGGCGGTGCGGCGAAGTTTGACTTCACGGCCCGGCCGGCGCAAGAACGAGATAGCCTTCTGACGCAAAATGCCCGCAACGGTTGCATTCGCCAGGAGGCAAACTGATCGAGACTGACGGGTGGGCATCTATCTCCCGATCGCGGAAATTTCCGTCAACATCTTCGTGCTGCTGGCCATGGGTGCGGCGGTGGGTTTCCTGTCGGGCATGTTCGGCGTGGGCGGCGGCTTTCTCATTACGCCGCTGCTGATCTTCTACAACATACCGCCGGCAATCGCGGTCGCCACCGGCGCCAACCAGGTCATCGCTTCCTCCTTCTCCGGCGCCCTGTCGCACATGAAGCGCGGCACGCTCGACTTCAAGCTCGGCGGCGTGCTTTTAGCCGGCGGCATCGTCGGCTCGACCGGTGGTATCTATGTCTTTGCGCTGCTGCGCCGGCTCGGCCAGCTCGACCTGTTCATCTCGCTGCTCTACGTCGTGCTGCTCGGCACCGTCGGCGGACTGATGCTGGTCGAGAGTGTCAATGCGCTGCGCGCCACTCGCAGCGGCGCCGCACCGGTGTTGAAGAAATCCGGCCAGCATAATTGGATCCACCGCCTGCCGCTGAAGATGCGGTTCAGGGCCTCGAAGCTCTTCGTCAGCGTCATTCCGGTGCTTGGGCTGGGCGCGGCGATTGGCTTCCTGTCCTCGATCATGGGCGTCGGCGGCGGCTTCATCATGGTGCCGGCCCTGATCTACCTTTTGAAAGTGCCGACCAACGTCGTCATCGGCACCTCGCTGTTCCAGATCATCTTCACCTCGGCTTACACCACGCTGGTCCACGCCACCACCAACCAGACGGTCGACGTCATGCTCGCCTTCCTGTTGATGGCAGGCGGCGTCGCCGGCGCGCAATATGGCGCCAAGGCTGGTCAGAGGCTGCGGGGCGAGCAACTCAGGGCGCTGCTGGCGCTGCTCGTGCTGGCGGTAGCCATCCGGCTTGCCATCGATCTTTTCGTCACGCCGCCCAATCTCTATTCTCTGTCCGGCGTGGGCCTGAGCTGATGGCCGGCCTAAGGACGCTCGCGGCCGCCGCCTTGCTGTCGCTGCTGGCTGCTGCGCCACCGGCGAAGGCGCAGGCGCCACTGACCGAAAACATCCAGATCGGCCTTTCCACCGACAATGTCTCGATTACCGCCGGCTTTTCCGGCGCCGACCTGACCATTTTCGGCTCACTGGAAAATGCCGATCCGCTTGTCGCGCGGCAAGGGCGCTACGACGTGATCGTCGTGCTGGAAGGCCCGGCTCGGCCGGTCGTCGTGCGCCGCAAGGACCGGGTGCTCGGCGTCTGGGTCAATCTGGAGTCGGAGACCTTCAAAAACGTACCTGTCTCCTATTCGGTGGCGACGACGCGGCCGCTGCAGGACGTCACCGATCCGAACAGCTACAAGCAGCTGTCGCTTGGCGCCTCCAACCTCTATTTGCAGCCGGCCGACGCGGAGGACAGCCCGGCGACAATCGAGGAGTTCACCGCCGCGCTGCGCGAACGCAAGGCGGCGACCGGCCTCTACAGCGAGAATGTCGGCGGTGTGCAGTTCCTGTCGCAGAACCTGTTCCGCGCCACCGTCAGGCTCGCCCCAAACGTTCCGGTCGGCACCCATAAGGCCCGCGCCTTCCTGTTCAAGAGCGGCCTGTTCATCAAGGAAAGCTCCGCCCAGCTCGAAATCCGCAAGTCCGGTTTCGAACAGTCGATCTTCCGCGTCGCGCACGACTATTCCTTCCTCTACGGCGTCTTTGCCGTATCGCTGGCCATGCTGACCGGCTGGCTCGGAAGACTGGTGTTCAGGAAAGACTGAACTCTCGTAAAAGTGGTTTCCCTTTCCGAGGGTATGGGTTAGACCGCGACCCCCGGCTCGACCGGATACGAGCTGCTGCTCCCCAAATCAGAACTACAGGAACGCACGATGCGACCAGCATTTGCCGGTATCGACTTCGGCACTTCGAATTCCACCGTGAGCGTGGTCAGGAACGGGCAGCCGCGGCTGGTGGCGTTGGAAGACGGCCAGGTCACGCTGCCCAGTGCGGTATTCTTCAATTTCGAGGACAACCGCACCTATTTCGGGCGACGCGCCCTTGCCAACTATACGGACAGTATCGAAGGCCGCCTGATGCGCTCGTTGAAGAGTGTGCTCGGCAGCTCGCTCGCCCACGAAAAGACGCGCATCAAGGCGCGCTCGATCGGCTTCATGGAGATTGTCGGCCTGTTCGTCGGCCATCTGAAAAAGAAGCTGGAAGAAGAAGCCCATGACGCGGTCGACAGCGTCGTGCTGGGACGGCCCGTGCAGTTCGTCGACGACGATGCCGAGGCCGACGCCAAGGCGGAGCACGAACTCGAAAATGCCGCTCGTGCCCACGGCTTCAAGCACATCGCCTTCCAGTTCGAACCGATTGCCGCGGCACTCGACTACGAACAAAAGGTGACGCGCGAGGAACTGGCGCTGATCGTCGACATGGGCGGCGGCACGTCCGACTTCTCAATCGTGCGGGTCTCGCCCGAGCGCGCCCGCTCGCTTGACCGCAAGGACGACATCCTGGCCAGCCGCGGCATCCACATCGGCGGCACCGACTTCGACCGGCTGTTGAGCATCGCCCATGTGATGCCGCAGCTCGGCCATCTCTCACCGACCAAGGATGGCAAACGTAATCTGCCGGCGAGCTACTTCATCGACCTGGCGACGTGGCAGCGCATCAACCTGGTCTATACCGCGAGGGCGATGACGCATCTGCGCCAGATCCGCTATGAGGCGGAGCGCGCGGACCTGGTCGACCGGTTCATCCACATCGTCGAGCATCGTTACGGCCACGCGCTGGCGGCACTGGTCGAAAAGGCCAAGATCGAGCTGACGGACCGATCGTCGGCCGATGTCGAGGTCGCGCTGCCGGAGGTGAGGTTCACGGCAGAAATCACGCGCAAGAGTCTCGAAGCCACCATAGCCAGGGACATTGAGCGTGTTGCGGCTACGGTCGAGCAGACCATCCGCGACGCACAGGTGAAGGCCTCGGATATCACCGCGGTGTTCTTGACCGGCGGATCGACCGCGATCCCGCTGGCCAGGCAGCAGATCCTGGCGCTGGTGCCGCAGGCGTCGGTAATCGAAGGCGATGTGTTCGGCTCGGTCGGGCTTGGGCTGGCGCTCGACGCGCAGCGGAAGTTCGGCTGATCGGCTTAAAGCGGCGCGGATCTCTCAGCTTTGCCGCCAAGATGCGCCTTGAGCGCCATCTGGGCCAGGCTTGGCTGCCGGTCGCGATGCGTGATCATGGCAAATTCGCGCTTCGGCAGATCGATCGGCACGGAACGCAGACTGCCTTCGGCGACCGCGCGCGCGACGACGAGTTCCGAAATGATGCTGGCGCCGGCGCCGGCCTCGACCGCCTGGCGAATAGCCTCATTGCTCGGCAATACCAGGAATATCTGCAGGTCCGCGAACGAAATCCCGTCGCGTCGGGCAAGGTCCTCCAGCGCCTCGCGCGTGCCCGATCCGCCTTCGCGAATGATCCAGCGAAGCCCGCCAAGGTCGGGATGTCCAGGCGAAACTTCTGCGATCTCAGGGTGCGAGCGCGCCACGACCAGCATCATGCGATCGATATCGACCTTGGCACGGCGCAAAATGTCGGATTCGGTGCGCCCCTCGACCAGGCCAAAATCGGCTGCGCCATCAAGTACATTGGTCTCGACCTGCCTGGTGTTGCCAATGCTCACGCTCAGCCTGACGGCAGGATAGGCTTCGTGGAAAGAGGCGAGCCGGCGCGGCAGCCAATAACTGGCGATGGTCTGGCTGGCAGCGATCGAGAGACTGCCTGATATCGTCTGCGCGACATGCTCCAGCACATTGTGGGCGGCCGCAGTCCGCTCGAGGACCGCCTTGGCCTCGGGCAAGAATCGGCGTCCGGTCTCGGCGAGCTCGATATTGCGGCCCACTCGGTTGAACAACTGGACGCCGTGCTGCTGTTCGAGCGAGCGGATGGCGGCCGACGCGGCCGACTGTGAGATGCCCAGCAACTCGGCCGCTTTGGTCATGTGCGCCCGTTCGGCGACGGCGACGAAGATCCGCAACTGGTCCAGGGTCATTCCGGCACTAAGAAGCAAATCCGATTGGAATTACAAGAGCAAGTTGTTAGACGGATCGGTCGCTTTGTTCTAAATTTTGACCCGAAATTGGAAAAAAGTCGCGCCTAGCAGTCGAGGGTAGAATTGGTGGGGCGGTTCAAATCCGTGTTTGCGCACTGGACCCGCAGCCTGCGGCGGCGGCTCTTGGGTGAACGCTATCGGCCGGAAGAGCATTACATGCGCGGCCCCGGCCCGAAGACGAGAGCCAAGGTCGCGGAGCGCAAGAGCATCACCGGATCATGACCAACAACCTGCTGCGCGGAGCCAATTCGGCACCATCACAACGGCCGCTTGCCGATACGCGCGCGCCCGCTGAACGCGACGGCGTCGATACTTCGCCTGATGTCTCCGACAGCATCGCCAAGACCACCTGCTATATGTGCGCCTGCCGCTGCGGCATCGACGTCCATATCAAAAACGGCAAGGTTCGGTATATCAACGGCAACAAGGATCATCCGGTCAATCGCGGCGTGCTGTGCGGCAAAGGCAGCGCCGGCATCATGCAGCATTACAGCCCGGCGCGGCTGACGAAACCATTGCTGCGCACCGGACTGCGCGGCTCGGGCGAGTTCCGCGAGATCGAGTGGGAGGAAGCTTTGTCGATCGCGACAGAACGGCTTTCCAACATCCGCCAGACCGATCCGAAGAAACTCGCCTTCTTCACCGGCCGCGACCAGTCGCAATCGCTGACCGGTTGGTGGGCGAGCCAGTTCGGCACGCCGAACTTCGCGGCCCATGGCGGTTTCTGCTCGGTGAACATGGCAGCCGGCGGCCTCTACACGATTGGCGGCTCGTTCTGGGAGTTCGGCGAGCCCGACTGGGACAACACCAAGTATTTCATGCTGTTCGGGGTTGCCGAAGACCATGATTCCAATCCGATCAAGATCGGCCTCGGCAAGCTCAAAGCGCGCGGCGCCAAGGTGGTTTCAATCAATCCCTGCCGCACCGGCTACAACGCGATTGCCGACGACTGGATCGGCATCCGGCCCGGCACCGACGGCCTGTTCGTGTTCGCCCTCATCCACGAATTGCTGAAGGCTGGCCGCATCGATCTCGAGTACCTCTTGCGCTACACCAATGCCCACATCCTGGTCGTTCAGGAGCCTGGAGCTGTCGATGACGGGCTGTTCATGCGCAATGGCGACGGCAATCCGCTGGCTTGGGACAGGGTGGCGAAGATGCCTGTCAATGCCAGCGATGCCGACGCGAAGCCCGCATTGACCGGCAGCGTTCTCGTCGACGGCCGCCGCTGCGTGCCAGTCTTCCAACTCGTCGCCGACCGTTATCTGGACGAGAGCTATTCACCGGACGCCGTCGCTGACCGGTGCGGCATCTCCGCCGACACCATCCGACGCATTGCCGCAGAACTCGCCCATGTCGCCTTCGAACAGCAAATCGAATTGCCGGTGGCCTGGACGGACTGGGCCGGCCGCCGGCACGAGACGATCAAGGGTCGGCCGGTGTCGATGCATGCGATGCGCGGCATCTCGGCCCATTCGAACGGATTTCACACTTGCCGCGCCATTCATCTGCTTCAGGTGCTTCTCGGCACGGTGGACGCGCCGGGCGGCTTCCGCTTCAAACCGCCTTATCCGCGGCCCGCGCCGCCGGCTCCAAAGCCCGCCGGCAAGAATGTGAAGCCGATGACACCGCTCGAAGGCATGCCGCTCGGCTTCGTCTGCGGACCGGAGGACCTGCTGATCGATGAAGGCGGCAAGCCTGTTCGTATCGACAAGGCATACTCCTGGGACGCGCCGCTGGCCGCCCATGGGCTCATGCACACGGTCATTCGTAACGCCTGGGCGGGCGATCCCTACAAGATCGACACTCTGTTCATGTACATGTCCAACATGGCCTGGAACTCGTCGATGAATACGGTCGAGACGATGGCGATGCTGACCGATATCGATGCGTCGGGCGAGTACAAGATTCCGTTCATCATCTATTCCGACGCTTATTATTCCGAGACCGTACCTTTTGCCGATCTGGTGCTGCCGGACACGACCTATCTCGAGCGTCATGACTGTATCAGTCTGCTCGACCGGCCGATCAGCCATGCCGACGGGCCGGGCGACGCGATCCGCCATCCCGTCGTCGAGCCGGACCGCGACGTCAGGCCGTTCCAGACGGTGCTGATCGAACTCGGCGCGCGGCTCAGCCTGCCCGGCTTCGTTGACGACGACGGCTCCGCCAAATACCGCGACTATGCCGACTACATCGTCAATCACGAGCGCACGCCAGGTGTCGGTCCGCTCGCCGGCTGGCGCGGCAAGGACGGGGCCTCGGTCGGCAAGGGCGAGGTCAATCCCGACCAGTTGCAACGCTACATAGATAATGGCGGCTTCTGGCACCAGGACTTCGCCGCCGATCAGCGCTACTACAAGATGGCCAACCGCTCGTATCTCGAATTCGCTGAGAGCATGGGCTTCATGCCGAAGGCCGAGCCGATCGTCTTCCAACTCTATTCGGAGCCGATGCAGCGCTTTCGCCTTGCGGCGCGCGGCCATGGCGGGGTGCTGCCGCCGGAGGCGGAGCGCAGCCGTATCGAGACCTATATGGATCCGCTGCCGTTCTGGTACGCGCCCTTCGAAGAGGCTGCGGTCGACAGCCAAGCCTATCCGCTGCACGCGCTGACGCAGCGGCCGATGCACATGTACCATTCCTGGGGCGGGCAGAATGCGTGGCTAAGGCAGATCACCAGCCAGAACCGGCTGTTCGTGCACAATCGGACCGCCGCCAGCCTCGGGCTTGCCGATGACGACTGGGTGTGGATCGAGAGCATCAACGGCAAGGTCAAAGGACAGATCAAGCTGGTCGACGGCGTCAACGCCAATACGGTGTGGACCTGGAATGCGATCGGCAAGCGTCGCGGCAGCTGGGGGCTGAAGGATGATGCGGCCGAATCCAATCGCGGCTTCCTGCTCAACCACATCATCGGCGACCAGACCTCTGCCGATGCGAATGGCAAACACTATTCGAATTCCGATCCTGTCACCGGCCAGGCGGCATGGTTCGACCTGCGCGTGCGCATCGTCAAATGCGCAGACGAGGAAGCAGGCTTCACCGAACCGCAGTTCGAGCGGTTCCGACAGCCACCGCATTTTGAGCCCCCGCCCGATAAGCTTAGTTTCGGCGCCGAATTCCGTCGGGAAAGAGAAGCTGCCAAATGACTTGCCTTCCCACCCACACCGACAAAAAGCTCGGCCTGGTCATTGACCTCGACACCTGCGTCGGCTGCCAGGCCTGCGTTACCGCCTGCAAGGAATGGAACACCGGCGGCCACATGGCGCCGCTGACCGACATCGACCCCTATGGCGGCAATGTCGACGGCGTCTGGTTCAATCGGGTGCACAGTTATGAGCACATCACGGAGATGGGTGGGCGCACGGTCAATTTCCCACGCTCCTGCCTGCATTGCGAGACACCGGCCTGCGTCACCGTCTGCCCGACCGGCGCCTCCTACAAGCGGGCGTCGGACGGCATCGTGCTGGTCGACGAGGACAAATGCATCGGCTGTAAATTATGCAGTTGGGCCTGTCCCTATGGCGCACGCGAATTCGACACCGATGTCGGCGTGATGAAGAAATGCACGTTGTGCGTCGACCGCATCTACAACGACAATCTGGCGGAGGAAGATCGCGTGCCCGCCTGCGTCGCTGCTTGCCCGACCAGCGCGCGGCATTTTGGCGATCTGGGCGATCCGGCATCCGCTATCTCGCAACTGGTGGCCGAGCGCGGCGGTGTCGATCTGATGCCGGAAATGGGCTATAAGCCGACCAACAAATATCTGCCGCCACGTGCCCACACCACCCGCGCCGCATCGGTGCCGGCGCCAGCGCTTGAAGCGGTGCAGGCTGAAGGCGGCTTCCTCGGCTGGGTCGACCGCATGCTTTCGAACTGACCCGTGCCTTCATGCATCCAGCCTTCTCCGTCGTCTTTTTCACCACGGCCACGGGCGCCGGTTACGGCCTGCTCGCGCTGCTTGGCGTGCTCGCCGGACAGGGCTTTATCCCGCCCGATTTCTGGCTTGGCCTCACCGGCATGGGGCTGGCGCTTGGCCTGATCTCGACAGGCCTGCTGTCGTCGGCCGGCCATCTCGGCCGGCCCGAACGCGCCTGGCGTGCCTTCTCGCAATGGCGTAGCTCATGGCTGTCGCGCGAAGGTGTTGCCTCGGTCGCCACCTTCGTGCCGGCGGGGTTGTTCGCTATTGGCTGGGTGGTCCTCGGCCGTACGAGCGGCTGGGCGGCTGTCGCCGGGCTGCTCGCTGCCATCGGCGCGGTCGCAACCGTCTGCACCACCGGCATGATCTACGCGTCGTTGAAGCCGATTGCCCAGTGGCACAGCCGCTTCACCCTGCCCGCCTACCTGGTCTTTTCGGCGATGACCGGCAGCGTACTGCTCAACGCCCTGCTGCAGGGATTTGCCGCAGGCTCGAATATGCTTCTGGCGGGTGCCCTGTTGCTGACCGCGCTCGGCTGGGGTTTGAAGCTGGCGACCTGGCGATACAATGACAGGCTGGAGATCCCGACCAATGCCAACACTGCAACCGGGCTTTCCGGCGGCACGGTGCGGTCGCTGGAATGGCCGCATACCGAGGAAAACTATCTGCTCAAGGAGATGGGTTTTCGCATTGCGCGCAAGCACAGCGCTAAACTCCGCCAGATCACGCAGGTGCTGGCCTTTGCTTTGCCCGCGTTGCTGCTGGTCGCGGCGTTCGCCTTGCCGTGGCCCTATGCGGCAGCACTGTCGATACTCGCCGCAATCGCCCAACTCGCCGGAATGCTGGTCGAGCGCTGGCTGTTCTTCGCCGAGGCCAAGCACACGGTCACTTTGTACTACGGCAGGTAGGTTCAGCCCGGCCTGAGCATCGCGTGGGAAATCGCGAAAATGCGCTCTGTGCCAAGCATATAGGCCATCAGCGTTTCGCGGCGGAACAGCCCGGCATAGGCGCGATCGAGCACGTTGAGCGAGCCGGTATAGGCGCCGAAAGCCGGCATGATCATGCGGCCGCCATCGCCGGCAAAGCAACGACGCCGCACCGAACGGCCTTGCTGCACGATGCGGGCGCAAGGATGCAGGTGGCCTGATATCTCGCCTTCCACTCTCATCGCCGAAGGCTCGTGCCGGAAGAGTAGCGAGCCTATGGCCAGCTCGCGCACGGTCTCGCCTGGCAAGTCGGCCGGCGCTTCAGGATCATGATTGCCGGCGACCCAGAACCAGTCGCGCCCGACCATCAGCCCTTCCAGCCTTTGGCGAAAGCTCGCGTGCATACGTGCGGCGCCGCCGCCATCGTGAAAACTGTCGCCCAGGCTGATAACGATCGCAGGCTGATAATCGGCGATCACCGCCTGCAGCCGGAGCAACGTCGCACCGGTGTCGTAAGGTGGGACCAGCGTGCCGCGCCTGGCCAGTGATGAGCCTTTTTCCAGATGCAGGTCGGATACGGTCAGAAGCCGGAATTCGGGAAAATAGAGCACGCCGCGACGGTCGCAGATCGCGCGTTCGCCGGCGATACGGACAGCGCCCGCATCCGCCAGAGGCGCAGCCATGGCGAGCGCGACAGTCATTTCGTCCCCATGGCCTCCTCGACCAGCGTGGCTGCATCCATCAGCAGCGTGTCATCGGCCTCGCCGTGCACCGGCATTTTGCCGATCTCGAGCATGATCGGCACGGCGAGCGGCGATATCTGCTCGAGGTTCTTATGCATGATTCGACCTTGGACGCGCGAGAGCATCTCGGCAAGTCTGCTGACATCCAAGAGACCGGTCGCGGCATCGGCACGCGTCGCCTGCAAAAGGACATGGTCGGGCTCGTGGCTGCGCAGCACGTCGTAGATGAGATCCGTCGACACGGTTACCTGGCGGCCGCTCTTCTCCTGCCCCGGGTGGCGTTTCTCGATCAATCCCGAGATCAGCGCGCAATTGCGAAAGGTGCGCTTCAACAACCAACTGCCGGCGAGCCAGGCTTCGAGGTCGTCGCCCAGCATGTCCTGATCGAATAGCGCAGCCAGCGACGGTTTCTTCGCCCTGAACATATGCCCCATATCGGCCAGCGACCATATGGCAAGCGCATAGTCGGTGGCGACGAAGCCGAGCGGCTTGGCTCCCGCCCTGTCGAGGCGGCGGGTGAGCAGCATGCCGAGCGTCTGGTGCGCCAGCCTGCCCTCGAACGGATAGGCCACCAGATAGTGGCGGTTGCCGCGCGGAAAGGTCTCGATCAGCAGATCGTCGCGTTTCGGCAGCACCGACTTGTCGGCCTGGAAGCGTAGCCAGTCGGCGACCTGCTCCGGCAGCTTCTTCCAGCGCTGCGGATCGTCCAGCATAGCGCGGACCTGTTCGGCCAGGTACGTCGAAAGCGGGAATTTGCCACCACCGTAATACGGCACCTTGGCGTCGCTGCCGGGTGCATTCGAGACAAAGCACTCATTCTCGCGGATACCTTCGAAGCGCAGCACCTTGCCGGCGAACATGAAGGTGTCGCCATGCGTCAGCGTTTCGAGGAACGCCTCCTCGATCTTGCCCAGAACCCGGCCGCCACGCGAGGCCGCGCCTCTGCTGCCGGCCTGGACGTAGCGGACGTTGAGCGCCGGCACTTCGATGATGGTCCCGACGTTGAGCCGGTATTGCTGGGCGACGCGAGGATTTGAGACCCGCCACAGCCCGTCCTTGTTGAGACGAATACGGGCGTAACGTTCGTAGTTCTTCAAGGCGTAGCCGCCGGTGGCGACGAAATCGATGACGCGATCGAATGTCGGCCGGTCGAGATCGGCATAGGGCGCGGCCGTCCGCACTTCTTCGAACAGCGCATCGGCATGGAACGGCGCACCGCAGGCGCAGCCCAGCACGTGCTGCGCCAGCACATCGAGCCCGCCGTTGACCAGCGGCGGGGTATCCTGGGCGCCGAGATAATTGGCGTCGAGCGCCGCCCTGCATTCCAGCACCTCGAAGCGGTTGGCCGGTATCAGGATCGCCTTAGACGGCTCGTCCATACGGTGGTTGGCGCGGCCGATGCGCTGCGCCAGCCGGCTGGCACCTTTCGGCGCGCCGACATGGACGACCAGGTCGACATCGCCCCAGTCGATGCCGAGGTCGAGCGTCGACGTGGCGACGATGGCGCGCAGGGCGTTCTCGCCCATTGCCTTTTCGACACGCCGGCGCTGCGCGACGTCGAGCGAACCGTGATGCAGTGCGATCGGCAAGGTCTCCTCGTTGACCCGCCACAACTCCTGGAACAGCAACTCCGCCTGGCTGCGCGTGTTGACGAACAGCAGGGTTGTCTTGTGGCGCTTGATCTCGTTGTAGATTTCCGGCGTTGCGTAGCGGGCCGAATGTCCCGCCCACGGCACGCGCTCCTCCGAATCGAGAATGGAGATATCGGGCTTGGCGCCGCCAGTGACGACGATCAGTTCGGCCATCGGCCCCGGTGGATTCTGGCTGACCAGCCAGCGCCGCAATTCGTCAGGCTCGGCGACCGTCGCCGACAGGCCTATCGTCTGCAGTGCGGGCACAAACGAGCGCAGCCGGGCCAGCCCGAGCGACAGGAGATGCCCGCGCTTCGAGGTCACCAGCGAATGCAATTCGTCGAGCACGACATAGCGCAGGTCCTCGAAGAAGCGCCTGGCATCGGGCGCAGCAATCAGCAGCGCCAATTGCTCGGGCGTGGTCAGGAGAATGTCGGGCGGCGCCAGCTTCTGCCGCTGGCGCTTGTGTGCGGGCGTGTCGCCGGTGCGCGTCTCGACGGTGACCGGCAGCCCGATTTCTTCGACGGGTTTGCCGAGATTGCGCTCGATGTCGACGGCCAGCGCCTTCAGCGGCGAGATGTAGAGCGTGTGGATGCCTCGATGCGCCTGCCCCGGCCTTCTCCTCGGTCGGCCGGCCAGTTCGGTCAGCGATGGCAAGAACCCGGCCAGCGTCTTGCCGGCGCCGGTCGGGGCGATCAGCAATACCGACCGGCCGCCCTGGGCTTTGGCCAGCAAATCGATCTGGTGGGCGCGCGGCGACCAGCCCTTTTCCTCAAACCATTTGACAAATGGCTCGGGCAGGACGACGGCGGCATTCTGTTGGGCAAGGCGCGGCTGCTCTGTCACGCGCCAGAGGTAGCGCGGCGGCGCGCAATCGCCAAGCAGAATCAGAACAAAAGGTGATCGATTCGCGTTACGGCCGGCGAAACCCGGTCGGTCCGCCATAGAGATAGCCGATACGGGCGACCGCCTCCCTCAGTCCTTCACGCGACACCAGCATGGTGTGGCCGTTGGCGTGGATCATGGTCTCCGGGTCCGTCATGATCGCGACGTGGCCTTTCCAGAAGACCAGGTCGCCGCGCCGCAGCCCGGCAAAATCCGGCCCGGGGTCGAGCGGTTCACCAACGGTCGCCGCCTGCATGTCGGTGTCGCGCAGCACTTGCCTGCCAGCCATGTGCATTGCAAGTTGCACGAGACCGGAACAATCGATGCCGAATCCGGAGACGCCGCCCCACAGATAAGGCGTGCCGAGAAACGCCTCGGCGACCGCGACGTAGTCGGGGTGAACCTCGGCGACCGGCCTGAGATGACCCGAGATGACCGCCTGGCCGGACGGCAGCAGAGCATAATGCGTGCCGCGCGTTTCCGCTGAGCCCGTCACCGCCACCAATGACCCCATCGAGAGCTCCCCGCCCACCGGGAACCGCAAATCCGGTCCCGGATAGAGGAAAGTGCGCGGCACCGAGACAACATGGGTGGGCGCATGCTCCCGACCGCCCAGCACGGTGTCGGCGACGTAGCCGACATAGCCGTCGCGCTCGGCCTGTATCCAGGCCCAGCCCTCAACGTCCTCGAAGACGAGGACGTCTTCGCCGAACAGAAGCTGGGTATCGACGCCGGCGTCCGGGCACGGCGCCTTGCGGATGTCGGCGACGGAGGCTGATATGCGAGCCGGCCGGCCGGCGACGAAACGGTCGGCAGCGACCTCGCCTCTCAGCCTGGCGTCGGCGAGATCGGAGCGGAAGGCATGGAGGCGGGCATCCCTGGCGGTCAAATCGGCAACTCGTTCAAATGGGCAACTCTTGGGCTCTGGCAATGATAACATCGCCAAAGCGCTCGACAAAGAGCGCGCCTTCGACTGTACGCCTGACCAGCACGTTGCGCTTGTCGAGCTCGTCGCGGTGGCGCGACACCAGTTTCAGCGCCCCCATCGTATCGAGCGCACGGGTGATCACCGGCTTGGTGACGTTGAGGCGGGCGGCTAACCCCCGCACCGTATGTGGCGGCGGATCGAGATAGATGGTGAACAGGATCGCCGTCTGGCGCATAGTGAGATCGGGCGCGTCGTCACGCACCTCGGACAGCACCACCTGTTGCCATAGTCGCAAGGCCTGGCTTGGACGCATGATAATCGACATCCGTCCAGCATGACGGAAAATTGTTTCGGTTCCGTTTCAGTCAATACCTTCGTCGGCTATGCTCGAGAATCAGCCGTAGCGGTTCGAAATGACCTGCTCCAGCGCCCGGATGCCTTGCGCTTCGCCACCGGCAAGGCCGTGCGGGCGGTCGAACGGGTTCCAGGCGAAGATGTCGACATGCGCCCAGCCGGCGGTCTTTTCCACGAAGCGCTTCAGGAAAAGCGCCGCCGTGATCGAGCCGGCGAAACCGTCCGGCGTGACGTTGTTGACGTCGGCCACCTTCGACGCCAGCTTGGCGTCATAGGGCTTCCACAACGGCATCCGCCATAGCGGATCCTCGACCGCAACGGAGGCGTCCGCCAGCTCGGATGCAAGCGTCTCGTCACCGGTATAGAACGGCGGCAAGTCGGGACCGAGCGCAACACGGGCAGCGCCTGTCAGCGTTGCCATATCGACCAGCATCTGCGGCTCTTCGTCATCGGCCAAGGCCAGGGCATCGGCGAGCACCAGCCGTCCTTCGGCGTCGGTGTTGCCGATTTCGACGGTAATGCCCTTGCGGCTCACCAGCACGTCGCCTGGCCGGAAGGCGTTGCCGGCTATCGAATTCTCGACAGCCGGGATGAGCACGCGCAGCCGAACCTTCAACCCGGTGGCCATGATCATGGAGGCGAGACCCAGCACGTTGGCAGCGCCACCCATGTCCTTCTTCATCAAAAGCATGCCCGAGGACGGCTTGATGTCGAGACCGCCTGTATCGAAGCAGACGCCCTTGCCGACCAGCGTTATCTTGGGGGCATTGTTCGGCCCCCAAATCATGTCGATCAGGCGTGGCGCGTCGGCAGAAGCCCGACCGACGGCGTGGATCATCGGAAAGTTGGCGGTAAGAAGATCGTCGCCTTTGGTCACCGATATTTCGGCCTTGTGCGTCGCGGCCAAGGTCCGGGCGGCCTTCTCCAACTGCCCGGGGCCCATATCGCTGGTCGGCGTGTTAACCAGATCGCGCGCCAGGAAAATGCCATCGGCGAGGCGGCGGATGCGGGCGGCGTCGGTGCCTGCCGGCAGCGCGAGGCGAAGCGTCTTGCCTGGCTTCTTGCCGTAGCGGGTGAAGACATAGCCGCCGAGCGCCACGGCGAGTGCCGTAAGCTCCGGCTTGGCCGGTGCGGACGCAAAATGCCACTCGCCTGCGGGCAAGGCTCTCGCTAGTGCGCCGATGGCCAGTGCGCCCTCGCCATCACCGGTGCCGAACAGGGCTCCGGCAATCGCGCCGTTGTCGCCAGGCACGATCAGCGTCCTGCCGGGCTCGCCGGAAAAGCCGTTGGCCTTGGCCCAGGCGACCGACGATGGCGCAAGGCCCGCCGCCGCCAGAGCATCCTTCGCCACCAGATGGACCGGCAGCGCATTGCTCAATTCTTTCTCGACGAGTTCGACAGGCATTCGCTGGCCTCCGGCTTCCGAGTCGGCGTTTCTTAACTCTCCGTTAGGGTTAACAGAATATTTCTGCGGGAGGAAAGATGACCTCGCAAATGGTCACGCGCATGAACGGAGCCCTGGTGCCGATGCCGACCAACCGCAGGATGAACGCCAGCGCAAATAGGCTGATCAGCACGGCGTTGATGATGGCGCTTGCCGCAGGCGTCGCTGGCTGCGGAACCAGCAAATTGACGACTGGCTCGATTTCTCGTCCAAGCGGCAAGCCGCTGGAAACAATGTCGGCGGGCGAACTGCACAACGCTACGATGGCGCTCGGCCAGTCCTATTCGAAAAACCCCAGCGACAAGCGGATCGCGACAAATTATGCCGCGGCGCTGCAGATGGACGGCGACGCAGACCAATCGCTTGCGGTGATGCGCAAGCTGGCGATCGCCTTGCCGAAGGATCGCGACGTGCTCGCCGCCTATGGCAAGGCGCTTGCCGCCAACGGACAGTTCGAGCCGGCTCTCGATGCCGTGCGCCGCGCCCAGACGCCCGAATATCCTGACTGGAAATTGGTATCGGCGGAAGCTGCTATTCTCGACCAGCTCGGCCAGAAGGACGAGGCGCGCCAAGGCTATCGCAAGGCGCTTGATCTCAGGCCGAACGAACCGTCGATCCTGTCCAATCTCGGCATGTCGTACGTGCTGGAAGGCGATTTGCGCACAGCCGAAACCTATATGCGCTCAGCCGCCCAGCAGCCGAATGCAGATAGCCGCGTCCGCCAGAACCTTGCGCTGGTCGTCGGTCTGCAAGGCCGTTTCGACGAGGCAGAGAAGATCGCCTCGCAAGAGCTGTCGCCGGATCAGGCGCAGGCTAACGTCGCTTACCTTCGCCAGATGCTGGCGCAGCAGAATGCCTGGAGCCAGCTCAAGGACCAGGACAAGGCAAAGCCCGCCACCAACTGACCGCTTCGAGCGCCGAACCGGCGCGCGAATTCCGCAACATGTCTAACGCAAAGAGCCGCGCTGCACCGGCAGCGTGGCTCTGAATCGTATCAGCGTTTCTGGCAACGCCGCTGGCGCTACTCGCTGCTGGATTTCGGCTGGTCGCCAAAGATGCCGCGCTGGCTCACCTGGATGCCGGCGGGACCCAGAATGATGGCGAACAGCACTGGCAGGAAGAACAGGATCATCGGCACGGTGAGCTTCGGCGGCAGCGCGGCCGCTTTCTTCTCGGCGGCATTCATGCGCATGTCGCGGCTCTCACTGGCAAGCACCCGCAACGCATGCGCCACGGGCGTGCCGTAGCGCTCGGCCTGAACCAACGCCTGGGACACCGACCTGACGGATTCCAGGCCAGTTCGGCTTGCAAGGTTCTCGTAGGCCTGCTTGCGCTCCTGCAGATAGGAAAGCTCGGCGTTTGTCAGGATGAATTCTTCCGCCAATGCCACCGATTGCGCGCCGATCTCATCGGCGACCTTGCGAAGCGCCGCTTCCACCGACATGCCGGACTCGACGCATATCAGCAACAGGTCGAGCGCGTCCGGCCACGCCATCTGAATCGATTGCTTGCGCTTGGTAGCGCGGTTGTTGACGTAGAGCACCGGCGCGTAGAATCCCGCATAGGCTACCACGATGCACACGAACAGCTTCACGAAAAGCGGCTGCTCGGGTAATCCGCCGAGCACGAACAGATACATCGCCGCCAATGCAAAGCCGATGAAGGGCAGGACGAGACGGAAGAAAAGGAAGCGCGTCAGCGGATTTTGCCCGCGAAAACCCGCCACTTTCAATTTCTGCAAGGTACCTTCATCCGCCAGCGCACGCCTGAGATCCAGGCGATCGACAATATTGCGCATGCCGACCGACTGTTCTTCGCGCAGGCCCTTGCGGCGGCGGTCGGCTTCGACTGCCAGCCGCGCGCGCTGCTTGGCGCGCAGCTCATCGCGCTCCAGCGCTACGGATTTCATGCGCGCCTTGAGCTGGTTCCCGCCAAAAGCGGGCAGCAGCGTGAAGACGGTCGCAAACACCGCGATGCCGACCAGCAGTGCGATCAGCAGGGACGGGTCGGTGAGAGTTCTGATGACGTGATCGGTCATACGCGAGTCCTAGACTTCGAAATTCATCATCTTGCGCATTACGAGGACGCCCATCGACATCCAGATGCCGGAACAACCGAGGATCAGATGGCCGGTGCTGGTGATGAAGAGGGGCATGATGTAGTTCGGGCTCGTCAAATAGACGAGAAAGGCGACGACGAAAGGCAACGCGCCGATGATCACGGCGGATGCCTTGGCTTCCATGGACAGTGCCTGGACCTTGGCTTTCATTTTCTTGCGGTCGCGAAGCACGCGCGAAAGATTGCCCAGCGCTTCGGAAAGATTGCCGCCGGCCTGAGACTGGATCTGGATGACGATGCCGAAGAAGCTCGCCTCGGTGCACGGCATCGTTTCTGGCATGCGCATGGCCGCGTCGGGGATCGACAAACCCATTTGCTGCGAATCGACCATGCGGCGGAACTCGGTCTTGACCGGCTCGGGGGATTCGTTGGCGATCAGGCGCACGGCGTCGTTCAGCGGCAGGCCGGATTTTACCGCACGCACGATGATATCGAGCGCGTTCGGAAATTCGTTGAGGAACGCCTTGACGCGGTGCGCGCGGCGAAACGAGACGAACCAGCGGGGCAGACCCAAGACGCCGACCAGCAGCGCAGCCGGCAAGACCAGCAACGGTGCGCCGATGAAATAGACAAGAGCCGTCAAGACGACGCCGCAGACCGCCGAGTAGACATAGAAGCGCTCAAGCGAGATCTTCATGCCGGCCTGACGGATTTGGATCTTCAGCGGTGGCTTCTTGACCAGGCTCTGATTGGACTTTTGCTTTTGATCGAGATCCTTCAGCGAATCCTGGACGGACTTGCGACGCTTGGCCGCTTCCGCCACGCGATCGCGCGACGCCTTGACGACGGAACGATCCGTCTCGGCGGTCTTGATCGATTCAAGCCGCTTGCCGACCTGCTTCTCGGTGCTGATCCGGTTGAACAGGAAAGCATAGGCCACAGCGCCGGCGCTGAAGCCGGCGAGCACGACGAATGCCAATACGGTGCCGTCAATTCCGAACATCGACCCTGGCCCCCACGCTTCCAGACGGATCAATCAGCGCGTTTCTCCATCGCCTCGAGCGCAACCGCGAGGCGCTGCTCCTCACCGTAGTAGCGGGCGCGCTCCCAGAAATGCGGACGGCCGATGCCAGTCGACACGTGCTCGCCCAGCAGCCTGCCGTTCGCGTCCTCGCCCTTGATGTTATAGAGAACGATGTCCTGGGTGATGATGACGTCGCCTTCCATGCCGATCACCTCGGTGATGTGGGTGATACGCCGCGATCCGTCGCGCAGGCGTGCAGCCTGTATGATCACGTCGACGGAGCCGACGACGATTTCGCGCACGGTTTTTTGCGGCAGCGTGTAGCCGCCCATAGCGATCATCGACTCTATACGGTTGAGGCATTCGCGCGGGCTGTTCGAGTGGATCGTTCCCATCGAGCCGTCATGGCCGGTGTTCATCGCCTGCAGCAGGTCGAACACTTCGGGTCCGCGCACTTCGCCGACGATAATACGTTCGGGGCGCATGCGCAGACAGTTCTTGACCAGGTCGCGCATGGTCACTTCGCCCTCGCCTTCGAGGTTGGGCGGACGGGTTTCGAGACGCACCACATGCGGCTGCTGCAATTGCAGCTCAGCCGAGTCTTCGCAGGTGATGACGCGTTCCTCCCGGTCGATATAGTTGGTCAGGCAATTGAGCAGCGTCGTCTTGCCCGAGCCGGTACCGCCCGAGATGACGATGTTGCAACGGACACGGCCGATGATCTTGAGAATCTCGGCCCCTTGCGGCGAAATCGAGCCGAACTTGACCAGCTGGTCGAGCGTCAGCTTGTCCTTCTTGAACTTGCGGATGGTAAGTGCGGTGCCGTCAATAGCCAGGGGCGGTGCGATGACGTTGACACGGGAGCCATCAGGAAGACGCGCATCGCAGATCGGGCTTGATTCATCGACGCGGCGGCCGACCTGGCTGACGATACGCTGGCAGATGTTGAGGAGCTGCTGGTTGTCGCGGAAACGGATGCCGGTCTGCTCGACCTTGCCGTTGACTTCGATGTAGACGTTCTTGGAGCCGTTGACCATGATGTCGGCAATATCGTCGCGGGCAAGCAGTGGCTCCAGCGGCCCGTAGCCCAAAACGTCGTTGCAGATATCCTCGAGAAGCTCTTCCTGCTCGGCGATGGACATCGCGAAATTCTTGATCGCGATGATGTCGTTGACGATGTCGCGGATTTCCTCGCGCGCGCTTTCGGGATCGAGCTTGGCCAGCTGCGACAGGTCGATCGTGTCGATCAGTGCGGCGAAGACCTGGCTTTTGGTGTCGTAGTAGGTTTCGCTCTTTTGGCGCTGGATACTTTTCGGCTCCGGGGCCAATGGCGGCGGCTCGACCGCACGGCGAACCGGCGCGGCAGGCGCGCCGGATGGCGGCAGCGTCGCGGGTCTGGCAGCTATAGCCGCTTCCACAGGGTTTGCGGCCGCCGGCGCAGCAGGTGCGGGTGCTGGCTGACGGAATTCCGGAATGGTCCGGTTGCCGTCGTCGCTGCCTCTTTTACCAAACATGATCGCTTACCAATTCCACCGCTGAGGCATCACTTCTTGTTGCGCGAAAGCTTGCCGATCAGATTGCCGAGGCCAGCCTTTTTCTTCACCTTGATTTCGCTGCGCCCTGTCAGCACATGGGCGATCTCGTTGATCGTGGCGACAACCGGACTCTTGGCATCCATTTCACCGAGCATACGTCCGTTGTTGGCAGCATTTCCGAACAAAAGCGGCTCGAACGGGATGACCGACATCGGCGAAAGGCCGAGCGATTCGGAGAAGTCGGACGGCGTAATCTCAGGACGTTTCGGCACACCGGCCTGGTTGATCACAAGCTTTGGCGCGGGATCGTTCGGACGAAGCCGCTTCAGCATGTCGACCAGGTTCTTCGTGTTGCGCAGATTGGCCAGTTCGGGCGTCGCCGTGATGACGATCTCGTCAGCCTTGACCAGCGTGTTCTTGGTCCAGCCGGCCCACACGTGGGGAACATCGAGCACGAGGAGCGGCGCGCTACGCTGGGCTATGTCGATAAGCTGGGTGAAGGCGTCGGGATCGAAATCGTAGACCCGCTCCAGGGTCGAAGGGGCCGCAAGCAGCGACAGGTGCTCGGCGCATTGGGCGAGCAGCCGGTCGAGATAGACCTCGTCGACGCGTTCCGGCGAGAAGACTGCCTCGGCAATGCCTTGCGCCGGATCCTGGTCGAAATTGATATTGGCCGTTCCGAAGGCGAGGTCGAGATCGGCGACAACCACTTCGGATTTGAAAAGGGACGACATGGCCCAGGCCACATTATGGGCTATGGTCGAGGAGCCGACGCCGCCTTTGGCGCCGATGAACGCAATCGAGCGGCCGATCGGCTCAGCTTCCGGATCAACGAAGATCGAAGACACCACGCTGACGATGTCGGCCATCGATACGGGCGCGATGACATATTCGGAAATGCCCGAACGGATGAGTTCGCGGTACAGGCCGACATCGTTGTAGTGGCCGACAACCACCACCTTGGAGCTCGGGTCACAATGCTCGGAGAGCTGCGCGAGTTGTTCCAGCAACAGCTTCGGCTCGCTGCGCGATTCAAGCAGGATCAGGTTTGGTGTCGGCGCCGACTGATAGAATTCGATAGCGGTGGGGATGCCCCCCATATGCACCTTCAGATGGGCCTTGGCCATGCGGCGATCCTCGCCGGCGCGCTCGACCGGATTGGCTACGCCTTCGGTCTCGCAAAATGCCTGGATCGAAATGCGCGGGATCGGCCGCAACGCCTGCATCGCGGCAATATCCTGCTCCGAAGTTTCGCCGCCCGGTACCTCTGTGTCGTAGGCAAGATTGCTCATTGTCATCACTTTCCGTGACTTGCGCGGCTTAGGGTTTGTTGAGCCTCAACACTCGTTAATATTCGACTTCCGAATTGCCGAGGAATTCGTCCGAAATACCTCTGTCACGATAGACGTCGATCACAGCACCGCGATTTTCCGCGTCGATCGGCGTCGGCTTGCGTGGCCCGATCAGATCGGACGGATTGGCCATCTGGGCAGCCAGGTTGTTCTGATACGAACAGCCGAAATCGGCATAGTGCTTGTTTTCCGAAGTCTGCAGCAGGTCTTCGGGCCAGCGACCGCATTTATCCGTCTGAGCCTTCACCGAG
Source organism: Mesorhizobium sp. M0701 (assembly GCF_040320365.1). Lineage (NCBI taxonomy): Bacteria > Pseudomonadati > Pseudomonadota > Alphaproteobacteria > Hyphomicrobiales > Phyllobacteriaceae > Mesorhizobium > Mesorhizobium sp. M0701. Next base: position 84,286 of record NZ_JAMYPO010000016.1, on the reverse strand, counting down.
ACGTAGGCAACACGGACCGGTGCCGACGCTTCGGCCGAAACAGACTGGTAGGACCGCATGTCGATCCGCTTCCGGCTGATGCCGCTGGCTATGGCCAGCCTGGCGAAATCGCGGCCGGCCGCGGCCGCTGCGATTTCGTTGGCTGAGCCGCTCGGAATCTCGATCGTCAGCACCGGAGCCGCGCTCCTGTCGTATCCGTCCAGAAAGCCCAGGAGCGTGTCACGCTGGGATCTGGTCATGCCACGGTCGCCGGCGCCGACCGGAAGGTCGATCTTCTGTATCTTCTCGGCTATGACGATCGGATGGGTGGTGCGATAATCGTCCGGTATGGCACCCACCGTGACGCTGTCGCGATTGGCGCAGCCGGCCAGCAATGCCGCCACCGCGATCGCCATAATGGGAACGGCCGGCCGCCAGATTCGCGAATGGACTGACCGCGTCGCGGTGATCGCCCGTGCCTTCGATGTTGCCTTAGACATGACCGCTTCCCCGCTTACTTGTAGATAAAGCCGACAACGCCGTGGTAACGGCCGTTGGGCTTGTCGGTCTGCATGGTGCCGTAGACACGGTTGACGCGGCCAAGGAAAATGCCGGCGCCATCGCTGGCGGCGTTGAAATTGTCATCCGGCTTGGCAAGATCATTGCGCGCCACCGGCTTCACCAGATAGGGCGTAATGATGATGACGAGCTCGGTCTCGTTGCGAACGAAATCCCTGCTGCGGAACAGCGCGCCAAGCACTGGAATCTTTGTCAGACCGGGCAAGCCGTTAACAGCTTGCCTGAGATCATCGCGGACAAGGCCGGCAATCATCATCGAGCCGCCCGAAGGCAGTTCCACCGTTGTGTCGGCCAAGCGCTTGCGGAGAGACAGGGCATTCATGCCCGGGCTCGTTACACCTTCGGACAAAGACACAGACCCCTCCGTTGTCGGCTCGGAAACCGAGGTTCTGACTTTCAGGCTGATACGGCCGGGAGACAGCACCACCGGCTGGAATTCCAGGCCAATGCCGTATTCGATCTTCTCGACAGAATACGTCTTCAGACCGGTCTGGTTATCATTTGATACGGCTTGGGAAACGCTGGTCACCATATTGTATTCGCCGCCAACCTTGAAGGTCGCTTTCTCGCCGGATACGGCCGTCAATGTTGGTTCGGCGAGGGTTTTCATGACACCGGACTGTTCCATGGCATTGATGTAGGCCTGCAGCGTCGAGCTGCCGATAGAGAGGCCCGAGTTCGACAGCGACTTGCCCAAACCAGTGAAATTGTCGCTTACCGCGCCCCAGCTGATGCCGTTGCTGCTGCCGTTGCCCACCATGTTGACGCCGAGCTGCTTCATCACCGAGCGGCTGACTTCCGCGACCGTCACCTTCAGCGTCACCTGGTCGTCGCCGATGATCTGCAGCAAGTTGACGATCTTGCTGACGCGGCGCTCGGCATCCGGGTTATCGATCGCGACGCCGGCTTCAGCCGAACCGCCGGCAGCGGTCTGCGAATATTGACCCGTGGTTGCCTCGCCGCCGGACACGAAAATGGTTGCCAGATCGGCCGCGCGCTTGGCGTCCAGAGGAGTGTCCACGGTTCCGGTCAGAACGACGTTGTCGTTCAGCAACTCGACCTTAACCTCCGATGACGGGATGAAGCGTTTGATATAATCCTCCAGCCCGGCAACGTCACGTTCGACCGCTAGGTCAAGGCTGACGATCTGCTCGCCATTCGGGCCAAAGACGAAGATATTTGTCTCGCCGACCGCCTTTCCAAACAGATAGATGCGCCTGGCAGTGCGGGTCACCGCGTCGGCTACAGCGGGGTTGGCGACGAGAATGTCGTAGGCATCGCTCGGGAGGTCGATGACCACCGACTTGTTCAGTCCGAGCTTGACCCGCTGGGTGGCGGTCGAAGCCGTCACCCTGGCATTGCCCGCCGCACTGGCATCGACAATGCCATATGCATTCGTTCCAAGGAGAAACAGGCCGATCGCCGCAGCCAGGATGAGCGGCAGTTTGGTTTTTAGCCTCATTTCCTTGCCCCCACTTCGGAAACTTCGCCCGACTTGATCAGCCGCACGGTTCCGCGCCGGCCATTGCCGGAAACCAGGTAATCGGCTTCGCCCACATTCTTGTCCTGACTGTCCTTGATCGAGCGCAGCGCCAATGTCAGGCGATCCGCCATCTGCTGTGCGACGGTGATGATCTCGGACTGCTGCGGCGTCAGTTCCAGGGTGGCGGTCTGGCCAACCCTGGTCTTCTTACCTTCCTCGTCCTCCTGAATGGTCTGGTCGATCGCCAGGACGCGAATGTTCTTCAGGATAGTTTCGGTCGTGAAGCCCGGACCACCGCCATTGGCGGGATCGGCTCTGCGGGTCATGATGACGTCGACGAAATCGTTGGGAAGAATAAAGCCACCGGCCGAGGTGTCGGCCGAGATGCTTGTGGCAACGGCCCGCATGCCGGAGGGCAGGATCGACGACATGAAGCTTTGCCCTTCACCGATCAGCTTCGAGCGCCGCAGCGGCTCGCCGGCGTAGAGCGCCACGCGAGCGACGGCGCCCTTCAGCTTGTCCAGCGCTTCAGGCTCGGCGGCGCGGGTGATGAAATTTGCGTTGATGCCGGCGGACGGCCATGACTCCCAGGAAATGTTGTTTTCAAGCGGACTGCCCATCGGAACGTCGCCGGAAAGGACAAGCACATCCTGCAGCGCGATCGCCGGCGCCTGAGGACCGGAATCGACAACCGGAGGCGGCGGAGCCACGACCATGTTCTTCGCGACATAGCCTGCACCACCGGCCGCGGCTATCGCCACGCTCAGAATAATCAATCGGGATGCTGGCATCTGTCCGAACCTCGCCTTGGCAAACCACGTAGCCAAGCGGGACTTTGCAGCGGCAATCGTCAAAACAAGGTTAATGTTATACTTACGATCGTGATTAATTTAACGTTTATATAAATTGGACCGACAAGCCCGGCCCGAAGGAAAACGTGGTCAACTCGCCTGCTCGGCGCCAAAGGCGTAAAGCGAAATTCAGCCCGCCAGCCTGGTAAGTGCCCAGGCCATCAATGGCGAGTCGGAATAGGTGAGCAGACCGCCAATGCCAAGCGCGATGCCGTACGGAACGCCGGTCGCCTCATCGGCGAAATGGCGCAGGAACGGATTGTGGCTTGTGACGGCGGCAAGCGGCGATTTTCGATAGGCGAGGATGGCTAGCGTCAGCAGGCCGCCGATGAATGTCGAGGCGACGAGGTATTCGATGAGATGGATGTTCAGTCCCATCCACATGGCAGTGGCAGCCAGAAGCTTGGCGTCGCCGCCGCCCATGCCGCCCAGCGCGAACAGGCCGAACGTCACCGCGAGAACCAGGCCGGCGGCGGCGAAATGCCAGCCATAGGTGGCCCAGTCCATACCGGTCAAAGGCGCAACCAAGGCGAAGACAACCACAAGCAACACCGGCACGCGATTGGCGATCGTCATCGAAAGCATGTCGGAGATCGCGGCAAAAAGCATGCAAAACGGAAACACGACGAAGATCAAGGCTTCAAGCATCGGCGCGCCTATGACCCAATTGCATCTGGCCCCAACCTAATCCTATTCGATTAACGACTGATGAGGCCTAAGTTTCAAATCATACCAGGACTAAATAAGGGCCGCCAGAGCGGCGGCCCTTATTTCAGAACAACCGAACCCGTTACGGTCAGCTACCGTTCACCTTGGTGGAGATGGCGGTGAACTTGGCGTTCAGCGAGTTGCCGAGCTGGCCGGCGCCGACCATGATGGCGAGTGCGATAAGAGCGGCGATCAGACCGTATTCGATAGCGGTTGCGCCGGATTCGTCCTTCACAAAACGTGCGATGAGGTTAGACATTCGAGCTCCTACTCCAATTGTTACAGCACTTCCGTCAACTTCTCTTGGTGGCTGATCGGATACTGCGAATCTAAGGAGAAGCTGTTTCAATCGGCTTAATAAACAGGCTTACCGATTCCTTTCCCGCTTCGACGACATTGCGTGGTTAACCCAGAACTAAAATACCCGCCGCCAGGCCACCGGGCTGACAAAAGGCGCAAAAGGCGCAATTCGGCAAAGACGTTCCAGCCGTGCCGGCTAGGCCCAATGCCGGTTCCGGCTTGATCCTGAACTCCAGCCGCTTAACGGTTGGTTCACCAATCTCGTTCATGTTCCGTTGAACAGTTTGCCAGGGGGCGCCTCAATGGCCGGGCCGAGATCATCATTTCCAGTTGCCGTGCTTTTTGCCGCAGCGGCTTTCGCCTTTCCAGCCAAGGCCGGCGCCGGCATCGAGGTGACGATGAACCAGGCAAAGATCATCAAATTGTCGCGCGCCGCCGATACGATTGTCGTCGGCAATCCGGCGATCGCCGACGCCTCCGTGCAGGACGCATCGACGATCGTACTGACCGGCAAGGGATTTGGCGTCACCAATCTCGTCGTCCTCGACCAGGAGGGCAACCCGATCGTCGATGAGCAAATAACCGTCGTACGCCAGGCAGCGTCGTCGGTGCGCATCTATCGGCGTTCCGAAGTACAGACCATGTCCTGCGCGCCATATTGCGAAAGCTCGTATAAGAGCGATGCCGAGAAGGCCTCTGAAGCCGAAATGAGCGCCGCGCATTAGTAGCCGACGTCTCCGTCTTTGGCGAGTACGTGCTTCGGTTATCGCCGGGTTAAGGCCTTCCCGTTGAATTTAACGGTCATTCCAACCGGACTTCAATCGGTTCCGACTAAGGGTGGGACCGATACAGAAGCGGCATCGGCGGGCAGAGGACATGAGCAAGGCAGGACGAGCAGGTTCTCCAAGACGGTTTTTGGGCGACCGCCGCGGAAGCACGGCGATCGAATTCGCCATGCTTGCAATTCCTTTCGCGCTTCTTGTCTTCGCCATCCTGGAGAGCTGCATTTCTTTCGCCGCACAGGAAGTGATGGCAAACGCAACCGACGACATCGCGCGCCAGCTGCGTACCGGCCAACTAAGACCGGCCGATGTGTCCGGCACCAAGCTGCGGGATATGATCTGCACCAAATTGGAGATCATGGTCGCCAAGACCTGTCCCGGATTGCTGGTGGACTTGCGCGAATATCCGACCTTCGCCGATGCGGCGCTGGCCGGTTTCAAGATCCAGGATGGCGACGTCGTGCTGACCAAGGGCACGAGCACACAGACCTTCACCGTCGCACCTGGCCTGGCGGAGTCGAGAAACATGCTGCGTGTTTTTTACAAATGGCCGGTGATGACCGACTTCATGGCCAAATCGATGGCCAACCTGAAGGACGGCAAAACGCTGCATTTTGCTTCGATCACTTGGCAGAACGAGCCGTTCGACAACTGAAACACGTAGTCGCTTGAAAAGGGCAAAGCCATGATTCGTGCGGGGGCACAGCTGGGCATCGCAGGGATTTGTACAAGAGCAGTCCGGCTTTGCTCGGACCGCCGCGGTATTGCGGCTGTCGAGTTTGCCCTCATCGTGCCTGTCCTGTTGATCATGTACTTTATGACAATGGAGGCCTCGCAAGCCATCGAGACCAGCAAGAAGGTCAGCCGCATCGGCAGCATGGTAGCGGACCTCGTCACGCAGCAGCAGACCGTCAAGGCGGCCGATGTCGATGCCATCATGGCGATCGGCAGTTCCACGCTCCAGCCCTACAACCGCTCGAAACCGAAGATCATTATCACGGCGATACAGGTGACCAACGAGACGACGCCGAAAGTCCTGGTCGTGTGGTCGCGCAAACTGGTCGATGGCGTCTCTAGCGTCGACGCTGTCAAGGATTCCACCACAACGGTCCCGAGCGCGCTCAAGATCAAAGGCACGTTCCTCATTCGGGTCGAAAGCGATCTCGCCTACAAGCCAATCATCACCTGGTCGGCGGACGGCCAAAGCCGGTTCGGGTTGAGCTCGGTCTTCAATTCGATATCGATGGCGGAAACTTATTATCTGCGGCCGCGCAGGAGCCCGACCATTCCGTGCAGCGATTGCTGACGCCTGAAGCCCGCTAACCGGTCTGTTGCTATTGCTTGCGACCGCGGGCCGAGACTAGACGCACGATGGCTGCAGCCAGCACATAGTCCCTCGGACCGGCAACGGTTCGGCGACGATACCGATACGGAACGTTCCGATAACATCGCGCCAGTCGGCTCGCGCCAGATTTGTGCAAGACGCATCCGGCAGCAAAGCCAGTACGGCGGCGAATGCTGTCAGGGCAAGCCTCATGCGAGCTCCGCGCCGCGCATTTCCATCCGCGGATCGACCATGCCGCGATTCGTCTCTCCGGGACCAGCACGCCAAGCCGTGCTGTTTGGGTTTCCGAATTGCCAATGGCAGCGCGGAACCCTATGTCTGAGCCAACGCACAGGCAATGATGAACCTTTCGATGGCACGCGCCTTCCTTTTTGTCCTCGACTCCTTCGGCATCGGCGGCGCGGCCGATGCCGAACGTTATGGCGACACCGGCTCCAATACGTTCGCACACATCGCGCGGGCCTGCGCAGAAGGCCGCGCCGATCGCGAAGGCCTGCGTGCCGGACCCCTTCTTGTACCAAACATGCTCGCACTCGGCCTCGGCCAGGCCGCGGCAACGGCGACGGGTTTCAGGTTCGAGAATGCCGGCAGTGCGCCGCTTGCCGCCGCCTTTCACGGCGCGGCCCAAGAGGTTTCGAGCGGCAAGGACACGCCATCGGGCCATTGGGAAATAGCCGGCCTGCCGGTCCGTTTCGACTGGGGTTACTTCCCAGACAAGATTCCCGCCTTTCCGGCCGAGTTGACCGAAGCAATGGTGCGTGAAGGGAAGGTGCCTGGCATCCTCGGCAATTGCCATGCTCCGGGCACCGAGATTATCGAACGGTTCGGCGAAGACCATATCCGCACCGGCAAGCCGATCTGCTACACCTCGATCGACTCCGTCCTGCAGATCGCCGCGCATGAGGTTCATTTCGGCCTGGAACGGCTTTACGAGTTCTGCAAAGTGGTGCGCAGGCTCGTCGATCCGCTGAATATCGGCCGCGTCATCGCGAGGCCGTTTATCGGTGAAACCGCCGCCACGTTCGAGCGAACGCATAATCGTCGCGACTATGCCGTACCGCCGCCGGAACCGACGCTGCTCGATCGGCTGACGGCGCGCGGCAGCCGGGTTATCGCGATCGGCAAGATCGGCGACATTTTCGCCCATCGCGGGATCTCGGAAGTCCGCAAGGCTGCCGGCAACATGGCGATGTTCGACAAAACGCTTGGTGCCATGGAAGACGCCCGCGACGGCGACCTCGTCTTCGCGAACTTTGTCGACTTCGACACCGAGTTCGGGCATCGGCGCGACGTTGCGGGATATGCCGCCGCACTCGAAGCTTTCGACCGGCGCCTGCCCGAGGCATTCGCACGGCTGAGGCCAGGCGATCTGCTCATTTTGACCGCCGATCACGGCAACGATCCGACGTGGCGCGGCACCGACCACACGCGCGAGCGTATTCCGATTATCGGGACACGGCCGGGTTTCAAAGGCGCAGACATCGGACTGAGGACAACATTTGCCGACATCGGCGAAACCGTGGCCGAACATCTCGGGCTGGCGCGCGGCCGTTACGGCACCTCCTTCCATGCCACGATAGGTGGCCATGCCTGAGCTGCCGGAGGTAGAGACAGTCAGGCGCGGTCTGCAGCCGGCCCTTGAAGGTGCCCGCATTGTCGGTGTCGAGGCACGCCGGCCGGATTTGCGGTTTCCGTTCCCCGAGAGATTTTCGGAGCGGCTGACCGGCAAGACGATTGCGGCGCTCGGCCGCCGTGCCAAATATCTGACAATGCACATGGACAACGGCCCGGTTCTGATCTGCCATCTCGGCATGTCGGGTTCGTTTCGCATCGAAACGGCCGACGAGAGCGCAACGCCCGGCGCGTTCCACCACGAACGTTCGAAAAACACTGCTCACGATCACGTCGTCTTCGACATCGCATCCCCTGCCGGCGTCCGCTCTCGCGTGATCTTCAACGACCCGCGCCGCTTCGGGTTCATGCTGTTTTCGGAAGGCGAGCCCGACATGCATCCGATGCTGGCGGGATTAGGCGTCGAGCCTACAGGCAACGCACTGGACGGCGCGCTGCTCGCTTCGTTGCTGAAAGGTCGCAAGTCACCGCTGAAAGCGGCACTTCTGGACCAGAGGCTGATTGCCGGGCTAGGCAATATCTACGTCTCGGAAGCGCTTTGGCGGGCCGGCCTGTCGCCGCTGCGCGAAGCGGGCACCCTCGCGAGAGCCGGCAAGAAAGCCAAAGAGCAGAGCGAACGCCTGGCCGAAGCAATCCGCTCGGTCGTCGCCGATGCGATCGCCGCCGGCGGCTCGTCGTTGCGCGATTATATGCAGACCGATGGATCGCTGGGCTACTTCCAGCATTCCTTCGCGGTTTACGATCGCGAGGGGGAAGCCTGCTCCAAGCCTGGTTGTGGCGGCCACATCGAGCGTATCGTGCAAAGCGGTCGTTCGACTTTCCACTGCCGGGCCTGTCAGGCTTGAACCAGAAGCGAGGAGGAGCAAAGCATGGGCTATGAAACCATCATCGTCGAAACCCGCGGCAAGGTCGGGCTGATTACGCTGAACCGGCCGCAGGCGCTCAACGCGCTGAATTCACAAGTGCTGGCGGAACTGGTCGCGTCGGTGAATAGCATGGGCGCCAATGCCGACATCGGCGCCATGGTCATCACTGGTTCGGAAAAGGCTTTCGCGGCAGGTGCCGATATCAAGGAAATGCAGTCCATCTCCTATGTGGATGCCTATCTGCAGGATTTCTTCGTCGGCTGGGAAGAATTTACGCGGGCACGAAAGCCGATCATCGCGGCGGTGGCGGGCTATGCGCTGGGGGGCGGCTGCGAACTGGCGATGATGTGCGACTTCATCATCGCCGCCGACACCGCCAAGTTTGGCCAACCCGAGATCACGCTGGGCGTCATGCCCGGCATGGGCGGATCGCAGCGCCTGACCCGCTTTGTCGGCAAGTCGAAGGCGATGGATATGTGCCTGACGGGTCGAATGATGGACGCAGCCGAGGCCGAGCGTTCCGGCCTTGTCTCGCGCGTGGTGCCAGCCGGCGAGTTGATCGAGGAAGCGCTTAAGGCAGCGTCCAAGATCGCTGGTTTTTCCTTGCCGTCGGTGATGATGGCAAAGGAGGCCGTCAACCGCGCCTATGAGACGACGCTCACCGAGGGTCTGCGGTTCGAGCGCCGGCTATTTCATTCGCTGTTTGCGCTGGATGACCAGAAGGAAGGCATGGCGGCCTTCAGCGGCAAGCGGAAGCCGAATTTCACGAACCGATGAGATGACGAAGGCGCCGGTCAAAAAGAAATCGCTGCAGCGTTGACGCGCCGGAAAAGCTGAACTATAAGCCGCACCAACCGAGGCGGCCCTGTGGCTGCCCGTTTGTTTTTTGCGCCCTGCGGTATCCCGCAAGCGCCCACCAGATCAGAAGAGAGGCACCATGGCCAATACCTCCTCGGCCAAAAAGGCAACGCGCAAGATCGCCCGTCGCGCAGCGATCAACAAGAACCGCCGCTCCCGCGTCCGGACCTACATCCGCCAGGTCGAAGAGGCGCTCGCGGCTGGCGACAAGGCGGCCGCACAGGCTGCCTTCAAGGTGGCCGAGCCGGAATTGATGCGCGCCGCGACCAAGGGCGTGGTGCACAAGAACACGGCATCGCGCAAGGTGTCGCGGTTGGCCCAACGGGTCAAGGTGCTGTCGGCCTAATATACCTTTTCCTGAACTGCGCTTCTTCAAACCCGGCCAATCGCGCCGGGTTTTTTTCGTTTGCCGGCAAGTACTTAAAAGAAAGCCCGCAAAATGGCGCTCCGGGTGCATTTCAAAGTTCGAAATGCTTTGCCGGCATATACATGCCCGCTGATATTCGGAGCCTTCGAAACTGCCAATGCGAAAATTTCCGAGCGTCACAGATTACCTTTTCTTTTCAGAAGCTTACCGATGGTGATCCACAGCTTGTTCACATCAGCTGCGGCCGATAGGCGACAATTGGCTGTCAAGTGAATTATTTCAGAAAATTTCGCGTTGTGTGGCCTTTTTCATATTCGCCGGAAAAGGGTTTGAATCACAATGGCTTTGTCAAAATCTACTGTTGCAGCATGGCGTTCGAAACGTCCCTTGCTAGTCAGATTCCTTAAAAATCCGTTAGGGGTGGCCTTGCCCTATCCACAGCGATTTCGGTAATGTCTGTCCATCGAAGGGACGGGCCCTTGGCCCTTGACCAGCCTGAAACCGGCCAGCTCAAATTGGCAGAGTTTACACCGCGGATTCAACTCCGCGGACGGGGTTGGTTTGTCTTTTCGATACGGTAGGGGACTGGCGTAATTGTACATGGCAGGTCGACGGTGCGCCGGCGGTTTTTCGCCGGACGGCATTTTGTTGCCCTGACATGACCAAAGCGGATCGGCTCTTCGGCGCCGGACCGACAACGAGGCGATTCATCAGCCGGCGGCGGCGATGGTGTCGCAGCGAAGACACGGTCGCCGGAAACATGGATGCAGGAGGCGCATCCCCGGCGGAAAACAGGTACAAGAGACAAGGAACTCGATCATGCAGAGCGGCGGCATCGAAAGGGAGCTTACAGGCGACCTCCCATTTCCTGGAACGTTAATCGGAAGGAACGACATGGCGGCTTCCAATGAAGCTGAACAGAAGTTCGATCGGGTCAAGGCCCAGTTGAAGGCGCGTCTGGGAACCGAGGTCTATTCGAGCTGGTTCGGGCGCATGAAGGTCGCTGAATCCTCTAAGGGCATTGTCCGCATCTCAGTGCCAACCGCATTCCTGCGTTCATGGATCAACGGCCACTATCTCGATCTCATCACCGAGTTGTGGAAGCACGAGGATCCGGAGATCCTCAAGATCGAGATCGTGGTTCGCACCGCCACACGGCAGGGCCGCAACAGCGTCGAGCCAGAAGTGGCCCCGGCGCGCAAGATGACCAGGCAGACGCAAACCGCGCTCTCTGCGGGCACGGCGAGCCCCAGCAGGGTCGAACGGGTCCCGGTACCCCGCCCGGGGATGCCGGCAGAAACCGAGTTCCGGCACAATGTTCTCGGTTCGCCACTCGATCCACGCTATACTTTCACCTCCTTCATCGAAGGACCATCGAACCGAGTGGCTTTTGCCGCCGCCAAGGCGGTCGCGGAATCGCAGTCGAGCGCGGTGCGTTTCAATCCGCTCTTTCTTCACGCGACGGTCGGGCTGGGCAAAACGCACCTGTTGCAGGCGATCGCCGCAGAATCGCTGAAGCAGAATCCGAAATCGCGGGTCGTCTATCTGACGGCTGAGTATTTCATGTGGCGGTTCGCCACCGCGATCCGCGACAACAACGCACTGACGCTGAAAGAACAGCTGCGCGACATCGACCTCCTCATCATCGACGACATGCAGTTCCTGCAGGGCAAGTCGATCCAGCACGAATTCTGCCATTTGATCAACATGCTGCTCGACAGCGCCAAGCAAGTGGTGGTCGCTGCCGACCGGCCGCCGTCGGAATTGGAGTCGCTGGAGCCACGCGTCCGCTCGCGCCTCAACGGCGGCGTCGCGCTGGAAATGTCAGCCCCGGATTTCGCCATGCGTATCGGTATGCTCAAGCTCAGGCTTGCCACCGCCAAGCTCGATGATGCGTCGCTCGATATTTCCGAAGAGATCCTCAACCACGTCGCCCGCACTGTGACCGGCAGCGGACGCGAGCTCGAAGGTGCCTTCAACCAGCTTTTGTTTCGTCAATCCTTCGAACCGCAGATCACCATCGACCGCATCGACGAGATCCTTGGCCACATCTATCGTTCGGGCGAACCCAAGCGGGTGCGTATCGAGGACATCCAGCGCATCGTCGCGCGCCACTACAACGTGTCGAAGACCGAACTTCTGTCCAACCGGCGCACACGCACCATCGTCAAGCCACGGCAGGTCGCCATGTATCTGTCGAAGGTGATGACGCCGCGCTCGCTGCCGGAGATCGGGCGGCGGTTCGGCGGTCGTGACCATACGACCGTGCTGCATGCGGTGCGCAAGATCGAGGATCTTTCCGGTGCCGACAACACACTGGCGCAGGAACTCGAATTGCTGAGAAGGCTGATCAACGACCAGGCCTGACGGCCCGAAAAACGCCGGCTCGCGGACTCCGGCCTTTTTATCCCCAGAAAGCCCGTGCAGCCGGTCCGAACCGGTGGCGCGGGCTTGCGTTTGCCGGGTTTTTCCTGTCAGTTTACGCAGATTCTGAGCCTGTTCAGACCTTTCGCGGGGCGCCGCTTGCCGGAGACCCGTTCATTCATTCAAGCGAGCCTGTTTCGTCATGCGTGTTATCCTGGAACGGTCAAATCTCCTGAAGTCGCTCAACCATGTTCACCGCGTGGTCGAGCGGCGCAATACCATTCCGATCCTGTCGAACGTGCTGCTTAGCGCCGAGGGGGCCAGCCTTGAAATGAAGGCGACCGACCTCGACCTGGAGGTGACCGAAGCAACGCCGGCAAAGGTCGAACGTGGCGGGGCGACGACGGTCCCGGCACATCTGCTCTACGACATCGTGCGCAAGCTTGCCGACGGCGCGGAGGTGGCGCTGAAGACCGACGAAGACGGCAACGCCATGACGGTGACGTCGGGGCGCTCGAGCTTCCGCCTGCAATGCCTGCCGCAGTCCGACTTTCCCGAGCTTTCAGCCGGGTCGTTCTCGCATATTTTCCGGCTCGATTCCGTCGGACTAAAAGGCCTCATCGAAAAGACCCAGTTCGCCATCTCGACCGAGGAGACGCGCTATTATCTGAACGGCATTTATCTGCACACGCACGAGGCCGGCGGCAAGCTGAAGCTGCGCTCTGTCGCGACCGACGGCCACCGGCTGGCGCGCGCCGAGATCGATGCGCCGGCAGGCTCTGAGGGCATGCCTGGCGTCATAATCCCGCGAAAGACGGTCAGCGAGCTGCAAAAGCTGGTCGACGATCCCGATGTTGCAGTCACCACCGAGTTGTCCGACACCAAGATCCGTTTCACCATCGGCAGCGTTATCTTGACCTCCAAGCTGATCGACGGCACTTTCCCGGACTACCAGCGCGTCATTCCGACCGGCAACGACAAGAAGCTGATTATCGATCGCCAGAGTTTCGCCGCTGCCGTCGATCGCGTTTCGACCATTTCGTCCGAACGCGGCCGGGCGGTGAAGCTTTCGATCGCCGAAGGGCAGGTCACGCTTGCGGTCAACAACCCGGATTCGGGCAGTGCCACCGAGGAACTGGCGGCCGACTATTCGTCCGATCCGATCGAAATCGGCTTCAACGCCAAATACCTGCTCGACGTTGCCGCGCAACTGACCGGCACGGAGGCGAAGTTCATGCTGGCGGATGCCGGTTCCCCGACGCTGATCCACGACATGGCCGACGAGACCGCGCTCTACGTGCTGATGCCGATGCGGGTGTAGGGCCCGAACGGGACCATCTTGCTGTCGTGACCAGATCTGCAAAACCGCAGCAGATGTACATAAGTAAGCTCACACTTACGAATTTCCGCAACTATGCGGCGTTGGCAATCGACCTTGATCCCGGCGCTGTGGTTTTCTCCGGCGACAATGGCGCCGGCAAGACCAATCTGCTTGAAGCGATCTCGCTGCTCACGCCGGGCCGCGGCCTGCGCCGCGCACCCTATTCCGAGGTGGCGCGCGAAGGTGGCGACGGTGGCTTTGCGCTGCATGCCCGGCTTGACGGACCGGAAGGCCAGGTCGAGATCGGTACCGGAATATCGAGCAGCGACGGCGAAGCCGGCCGCCGGGTGCGGATCAACGGCGCGACGGCACGCTCAGCCGAAGACATGCTGGAATGGCTGCGCGTGGTCTGGCTGACACCGGCCATGGACGGCCTGTTCCCCGGGCCGGCTGCCGACCGCCGGCGCTTCCTAGACCGGCTGGTGCTGGCGATCGATCCTGGCCACGGCCAGCGCGCGCTTGACTACGAAAAGGCAATGCGCGGCCGCAACAGACTGCTCGCCGACGGTTCACGCGACGGTGCCTGGTTCGATGCGATCGAGATGCAAATGGCCGAGACCGGCGTGGCGATTGCCGCGGCGCGTGCCGAACTGGTGCGCCTGCTCGCCGCCATGATCGACCGGCTGCCCGGCGACGGACCGTTTCCGCAAGCCGACATCGGCATCTCTGGCGAACTGGAAGGCGAACTCGGTATTTTGCCGGCCGTCGACGTAGAGGAACGGTTCCGTCGTGCGCTTGCCCAGGGGCGCGACCGCGACCGCACCGCCGGACGCACGCTCGACGGCCCGCACCGTTCCGACCTCGTGGTGCGCCACCGGCCCAAGGCGATGCCGGCCGAGCTCTGTTCGACCGGCGAGCAGAAGGCGCTGCTGGTCGGCCTTGTCTTGTCGCATGCGCGGCTAACCGGCGAGATGTCGGGCATGACACCGATCCTGCTGCTCGACGAGATCGCCGCCCATCTCGACGGCGGTCGACGGGCGGCCTTGTTCTCGATCCTGGAGGAACTAAACTGCCAGGCCTTCATGACCGGGACCGATGCCGCGTTGTTTGACAGCCTCAAGGGACGCGCGCAATTCCTGACCGTCGATCACGGCACGGTCAGGCCGACCATTTGAACTTGGTTCATGGCGCACTTCTGAGCGGCATGCATTGATACCTGACAAGCTTTTTCCTCCGCTATATGGTCCGGCGATGATCACAGCCGCCCTCACCGATGAAGAGCTCGAACGCTACGCCCGCCACATCGTGCTGCCCGAGATCGGCGGCGCCGGCCAGCAGCGGCTGAAGCGGGCGCGGGTGCTCGTCATTGGCGCCGGCGGATTGGGAGCGCCGGTGCTCGAATATCTCGCCGCCGCAGGGATTGGCACTCTCGGTGTCGTCGACGACGACATCGTTTCGCTTTCCAACCTGCAACGACAAGTGATCCACGCCACGGGCGATGTCGGGGTGGCGAAAACCGACAGCGCCAGAGCGGCGATCATCCGCATCAATCCAAACGTCGTCGTGGAAGAGCACAATTTCAGGCTGACCGTGGACAACGCCCCTACCCTCATTGCCCGTTATGACATCGTCGTTGACGGCTCCGACAATTTCGAGACACGCTACGCGGTGGCCGACGCCTGCGCCGCGGAAAGCCGGCCGCTCGTGCATGCCGCCGTTGGCCGCTTCGACGGCTCGGTCACCGTACTGAAGCCATTCGAAACCGGCCCGGACGGCAAGTTGAACCCAAGCTACCGCGATCTCTTTCCCGAGGCGCCGCCGCCGGGACTGGTGCCATCCTGCGCGGTGGCCGGCATTGTCGGCGCGTTGACCGGGGTCATCGGCACGCTGCAAGCCATGGAAGCGATCAAGCTGATCACCGGGATTGGCGAGCCGCTGGTCGGACGACTGCTGCTCTACGATGCGCTGGCGGCACGCTTCGACACGATCCGCTACAAGCGAACCAGCCCGTGAGCCTGCCTGCCGACGTTTCCATCGTGCAGCTTGCGGCCGATTTCGACCGTTGGGACGAGGTGCTGGCGCTGGTCATGCGCGCCTTCGCCTTTATGGACGAGGTTATTGACCCGCCGTCCTCGGCGCATCGGCTCACCGTTGAAAATCTCAGGGCTAGAGCGCTGGAGGAGACAGCATTCCTGGCACTGAAGGGAAACGAGATCGTCGGTTGCGTCTTCGTCCTGAAGCGCGCAGACGACCTCTATATTGGAAAGCTCGCGGTCGAGCCGACGCTTCAGGGACAAGGCGTCGGAAAACAGCTGATGCAGGCCGTCGAAGATCTTGCCCGCAGCCGCAACAGGACCGCCATCGAGCTCCAGACCCGGGTCGAACTGACTGGAAACCACGCTGCCTTCGCCCGCCTCGGCTTTCGCGAAACCGAACGGACAGCGCACAAAGGTTACGACCGGCCGACCTCAATCACCATGCGCAAGGTGCTTTTGTAAGCAAACGCTAACCAAAAGCGAGCCGGCAGCTGCCCCGACCAGAATTCGCTGGCCGGTCACGCCCGCAGCGGCAGCACGCGGTCGGGCGGGCGATGACCATCGAAGAAGGCGCGGATGTTGATGATTACCTTCTCGCCCATGTCGATACGGCCTTCGAGCGTCGCCGAGCCCATATGCGGCAACAGCACGACCTTGCCTTTGTGGGCAAGTTTCAGCAGCTTGCTGTTCAGCGCCGGCTCGTGCTCGTAGACGTCGAGGCCGGCGCCGGCGATCTTGCCGTCATGGATGAGCTTGACCAGCGATTCCTCATCGATGATATCGCCGCGCGCGGTATTGACTATGTAAGCTGACGGTTGCAGAAGCGCCAGCCGCCGCGCCGAAAGCAGGTGGAAGGTTGCCGGTGTCGATGGACAATTGACCGAGATAATGTCCATGCGGGCGAGCATCTGGTCAAGGCTTTCCCAATACGTGGCTTCCAACTCGTCCTCGATTGCCGGCAGTACGCGGTGGCGGTTGTGGTAGTGGATCGAGAGGCCAAACGCCTTGGCGCGTCTGGCGACAGCGGTGCCGATGCGACCCATGCCGACAATGCCGAGCCGTTTGCCCCAGATGCGCCGGCCGAGCATCCAGGTCGGCGACCAGCCCGCCCATTTCTTATCGCCGGTCAGCACGTTGGCGCCTTCAGCCAGCCGCCGCGGTACGGCCAGCATCAGCGCCATGGTCATGTCGGCCGTATCTTCGGTCAACACGTTCGGCGTGTTGGTGACGGTGATGCCTTTCTTGGCCGCTGCCGCAACGTCGATCTTGTCGACGCCATTACCGAAGTTGGCGATCAGCTTGAGGTTGTCGCCGGCCTGGGCAATCAGCGCCGCGTCGATATTGTCGGTCACAGTCGGCACCAGCACGTCGGCCTCCTTGACCGCCGCCACCAGTTCCGGCTGCGTCATCGGCCTGTCCTCCACATTCAAGCGGGCGTCGAACAACTCGCGCATGCGGGTCTCGACTACGTCGGGCAACTTGCGCGTGATGACGACGAGGGGCTTCTTTTTGCCTGTCATTGTTTCCTCGAACCCGATCTCGTTGAGACCTCTTTAACCAAGAACGGCGAAACTGAGAGCCGATCGCGGTACCGGTCATCCATGTAACAAGCGGTTCCGCCGAAGACAAAGAAAAATGGGCGCGAAGGCCGATGGGCGGGCGCCGAAAGGAACGAAAGTGTCTGGTTTCGCGTCGCTCCGCCTGACCCTCAGTGCAGCATTCCTCGGCGCTCTCATCCACAGCCCACTGGTGATGGCGCAAAGTGCCGCCGCACCCGCCCAGCGCGTCACGCTCGGACCAAGCGGCTTGCCGCTGCCGCGCTTCGTCAGCCTGAAATCCGGCCGCGTCAACTCGCGCGTTGGGCCGGGCGTCAATTATTCCGTCGACTGGATGTATATGAAGCCAGGCCTGCCGATGGAGATCATCCAGGAGTTCGATACGTGGCGCCGTGTGCGTGATGCCGACGGCTCGGAAGGCTGGATCAATCAGTCGCTGCTTTCGGGCCGTCGCACGGCGATTGTCGCCCCCTGGCAGCGCGGCAAGGACGCTCGCGTCAACCTCCTTGACGACCCGGCAAAAGATGCAGGCGTCATTGCGATCCTCGAACCGGGGGTGATGGGCACAATCAAGTCCTGCGATGGCCAATGGTGCGAAATGACCTTCGACGGCCATACCGGCTGGCTCGCACAGTCGCTCGTCTGGGGTGCCTATCCCGGCGAAAAGGTCAAGAACTGACCTTTCCGAACCGGAGGTCAGGCCAGCGCTGCAAGCACCGGATCCGGCATTTGTTTCGCTGATCTTCGGTTCGGGGATGGTTTAGCGGCCGATGCGGCCGAGATGGGTATCCTGGAAACTGCTCGACAGCTTCAAACCATAGCCCAGAGCGCGGTCGATGGCGATGTGGGCGATCCAGATCAGTGCGACAGCTATCGCCATTGCATTGTCAAAGACGCTGCCGACAAGCGCCAGCAGAACGGGCAAGATCAGTATGTGCAAGGCGTTGTAGGCGACGGCCCGACGCGCGGCCCGGCCATGTAACCCAGCATCGACAGGTCGGGCGCCAGAATGAGCACGGCAAACAGCCACCAGGAAACACCGGCGATTGCATAGAAGACAATAGCCGCCACCGCGACGGCGACCCATTCGAGCCGGAGCGTCAAATCCAGGAATTTCATAAGGCGCCGGTCAGTCGCAGCGTTTCGGACGCAGTCTCACCACGATATCGACATTGGCGATCTCCATGCCCTCCGGCGGTTCCGGCAGGTTGGAAACCGTCACCGGGCCGCTGTCGATATCGAAGATCCTGTTTTCGCCCTCGATATAGAAATGATGGTGATCGGAGGTGTTGGTGTCGAAATAAGTCTTCGATCCCTCGACGGCAAGGATGCGGAGAAGACCGGCCTGGGTAAACTGGTGCAGAGCATTGTAGACGGTGGCCAGAGACACCGGCACGCCGGCGGCAAGCGCCTCCTCGTGCAGTTCCTCGGCCGAAAGATGGCGGTCGCCCTTGGCGAAAAGCAGATCGGCCAGCGCGATGCGCTGGCGTGTCGGCCTCAGACCGGCCTCGCGAACGCGCTTGTCCACAGCGACATTATCCTTCCGGCAACCCAGATCCATCTATCCGTCGCGCTCACAGTTCCGCCTCACACAGGTCCAAAATGGCAGAAATTGAGCATCTGCCGAAACCGGACGTGTCCTGACATATATTCTGTCGACCGAATGCGATCAATAGCGCGCATTGACCCGGGCAGACGGGCAGGTTAAGCGCAAGCGCCGGTTTCCGGCCTGAAACAGATTGTGTTAGGAAACCACCGACAAGGGCGCCTATCGCCCGGGACGATCACGGGGACGAGATTGATGGCGGGTTCGAAATCCAGCTACGGTTACGAGGAATTGCTTGCCTGCGCCCGCGGCGAGCTGTTCGGACCGGGAAATGCGCAGCTGCCCTATCCGCCGATGCTGATGTTCGACCGCATCACCGAGATCAGCGAGACCGGCGGTGCGTTCGACAAGGGTTTCATCCGCGCGGAATTCGATATCAAGCCGGATTTGTGGTTTTTCGCCTGCCATTTCATCGGTAATCCGATCATGCCAGGATGCCTAGGCCTGGACGCCATGTGGCAGTTGACGGGGTTCTATCTCGGATGGCTCGGTGAACCCGGCAAGGGGATGGCGCTGTCGACCGGTGAGGTGAGGTTCAAAGGCATGGTCACGCCTTCGGTCAAGAAGGTGGAGTATGGCGTCGACTTCAAGCGAGTGATGCGCGGTCGGCTTGTGCTTGGCATCGCCGATGGCTGGCTGAAGGCAGATGGCGAGCCCATATACGCGGCAACGGATCTGAAGGTCGGTCTGTCCAAGCAATCGGCCGCCGTCTGAACGAAGACCCTACAGTACGACGTCTTGGACGTCTGATGAACGCTGTAGCACTTTTAATTTTGCGCATGGTTCCATTCCGGAAATTGATTTCAGGTTCGGGGTCCGCGCTGGAAGGAGTTGCGAATGAGACGGGTCGTAGTCACAGGTCTCGGCATCGTGTCGTCGATAGGCAACAATGCCAACGAGGTGCAGACCTCGCTGCACGATGCCAGATCCGGCATCAGCTTCTCCGACTCTTTCGCTGAGCATGGCTTCCGTTGCCGGGTGTGGGGTGCGCCGACGCTGGACCCATCGGGCATGATCGACCGTCGCGCCATGCGCTTCCTGTCGCAGGGTGCTGCCTGGAACCATGTCGCAATGGACCAGGCGATCGCAGACGCCGGCCTCGACGAGGCCGACATCACCAACGAGCGCACCGGTATCGTGATGGGCTCCGGCGGACCGTCGACCCGTGCAATCGTCGAGGCGGCCGAGACCACGGTCAAAAACGGCAGCCCCAAGCGGATCGGGCCGTTCGCAGTGCCAAAAGCGATGTCGTCGACCGCGTCGGCGACGCTTGCCACCTGGTTCAAGATCCACGGCGTCAACTATTCGATCTCATCGGCCTGCTCGACGTCTGCGCATTGCATCGGCAATGGCTACGAGCTGATCCAGTGGGGCAAGCAGGACATCGTCTTCGCCGGCGGCCATGAGGATCTCGACTGGACGATGTCGGATCTCTTCGATGCCATGGGCGCCATGTCGTCCAAGTTCAACGACAGGGCATCGGTCGCCTCACGCGCCTACGACGTCGATCGCGACGGTTTCGTCATTGCCGGCGGCGCCGGCGTGCTGATTCTTGAAGAGCTTGAGCATGCCAAGGCACGCGGCGCCAAGATCTATGCCGAGATCGTCGGCTATGGCGCGACATCGGACGGCTACGACATGGTGGCGCCGTCGGGCGAAGGCGCGGCGCGCTGCATGAAGCAGGCGCTCGCAACGGTGTCCTCGCCGGTCGACTACATCAATACGCACGGCACCTCGACGCCGGTCGGCGACTCCAAGGAAATGGGCGCCATCCGCGAGGTGTTCGGCGAGAAGATGCCTTTCATCACGTCGACCAAATCGCTAACCGGCCATTCTCTGGGCGCCGCCGGCGTGCAGGAATCGATCTACTCGATCCTGATGATGCAAGGCGGCTTCATCGGCGAGAGCGCCCACATTGAGAACCTCGATCCGGAATTCGAGGGCATGCCGATCGTGCGCAAGCGCATCGACGATGCAAGGATCGACACCGTTTTGTCCAATTCGTTCGGTTTCGGTGGCACCAACGCAACGCTGATTTTCCAGCGCTATTCCGCATAAGGATTTGCCGACCATGGACGGATTGATGAAGGGCAAGCGCGGGCTTGTCATGGGTGTTGCCAACGATCATTCGATCGCCTGGGGTATCGCCCGCAAACTGTCCGAACATGGCGCGGACCTCGCCTTCACCTATCAGGGCGAGGCCTTCGGGCGCCGGGTCAAGCCGCTCGCCGAGAAATTGGGCGCATCCCTGGTGGTGCCTTGCGACGTCGAGGACAGCGTGTCGGTCGCCGCGACTTTCGAGACTTTGGGGAAGGCGTGGGGCGGGCTGGATTTCGTCGTCCATGCCATCGGCTTTTCCGACAAGAACGAGCTGAAAGGCCTCTACGCCGACACGAGCCGCGACAACTTCATCCGCACCATGGTGATCTCCTGCTACTCCTTCACCGAGATCGCCCGTCACGCCGCCACATTGATGAAGGATAGCGGTTCGATGATCACGCTGACCTATGCCGGCTCGGTCCGCGTCATGCCGAACTACAACGTTATGGGTGTCGCTAAGGCGGGGCTGGAGGCCAGCGTCCGCTATCTCGCCAACGACTACGGCCCGCGCGGCATCAGGGTGAACGGCATATCGGCGGGACCGGTACGGACGCTTGCGGGCGCCGGGATTTCCGACGCACGCCACATGTTCTCCTACCAGCAGCGCAACTCGCCGCTACGCCGTACAGTGACGATCGACGAAGTCGGCGGCTCCGCGCTCTATTTGCTGTCCGACCTGTCCTCCGGCGTCACCGGCGAAATCCACTATGTCGATTCCGGCTATCACATCGTTTCCATGCCGACGCTTGACGAATTGAAGCAGACCGACGGCGGGCGGGAATAGCGCGAGCGACGTATCGCGGGCTTGCCCCGCAGGATTTCAGCGTCGCGCCGATAAGACCTTGAACATGCCGTCGCGGGCGAGCTCCGCATGGCTGGAGAAGGCGGCCGCCAGCACCGGTTCGTAGGGAAGCTGACGGTTTGCCACCATGAACAGCCGGCCGCCGGGCTTCAGCGCCTTGCCTGCCGCGCGGATCATGCCGGCACCGATTTCCGGCTCAGTCGCCCGGCTGCGGTGAAAGGGCGGGTTCATGACGACCACGTCGTAGCGGCGCTCGACCGGTTCGCTCAAAAGATCTATCCAGAAGAAATGTGGCTCCACGCCTGTGTTGCCGACATTGGCCTTGGCCGCCTCCAGCGCCTCGAAATCCGCTTCGTAAAGGTCAAGCGCCGATATGCCGGGTGAGCGGGCGGCGACTTCGGCGGCGACATAGCCCCAACCGGCACAGAAATCCGCAACGCTGCCACGCAGATCGTTGGGCAGATTTTCGACCAGCAGCTTCGATCCGGCATCGATCTTGTCGAAGGAAAACATGCCTGGGGCCGTGCGGAAGCGGTCCTCGACCACCAAGTCCGGATTGGCGGCGCGAAGCGTTGCCGCGGCAACGGTATCGGCCGGCCGGCGAAACCAGAAGGCAATGCCGTGATGCTTCGGCAGGTGGCCTTCGAGCGGCACAAGGGCGCCGACATGCTTGCGCAGGCTGGCGATTCCATCGTCCTTGCTGCCGGCGACGACGATCAACCCGCCTGGTGCTGCGCGTTCGACCGCTTCGGCAACGCGCAACTCGTTTTGGCCGCGATGGCGGCCAGCGAGCACAAATGCCGCGTCGAAAGCCTCGCCTTCGACCTGCGGCGTGACCGCGAAGCCGGACGCCTGCAAGGCGCGAAAGTGCGGCCTGAAGCCTTGGACAAGATGAAGCTTGGCATCAGACCCTTCCGGCAAGCGAAAGCCGGGCTCGGCACCGAGAAAGAGTGTGCGTTCATCCTTTCGTGGCAGGGAAACAGCACCGGCCTCGAACGGATGGAAAAGCGTTTTCAGCGGCTCGGCGAACATTCACGACTCTTGAACTGCAAGGCTGTTGTTGAAACGCAAACGGGCGCGACCTTCCGGCGCGCCCGCTTCGATTGCATAGTTAGATCAGCTTAGGCGGCGTTTTCTTCGCCTTCGCTCTTCTTGTCGCGCACGATTTCCTTGCCGGTGGCCTGGTCGACGACCTTCATCGACAGGCGGACCTTGCCGCGCTCATCGAAGCCCATCAGCTTGACCCAGACCTTGTCGCCTTCCTTGACCACATCGGAGGTCTTGGCGACACGATCATTGGCGAGTTGCGAGATGTGGACGAGGCCGTCACGCGGACCGAAGAAATTGACGAAAGCGCCGAAGTCGGCGGTCTTGACGACCGTGCCTTCGTAGATTTCACCGACTTCCGGTTCGGCGACGATGGTGTGTATCCACTTCTTCGCCGCCTCAATCTCCTTGGCATTGGCCGAGGCGATCTTGACGGTGCCGTCGTCCTCGATGTTGATCTTGGCGCCGGTCTTTTCGACGATCTCGCGGATGACCTTGCCGCCCGAGCCGATCACGTCGCGGATCTTGTCGGTCGGGATGTGCATGACCTCGATGCGCGGCGCGAACTCGCCGAGCTCGGCACGTGCGCCGGACAGCGCGTGGGCCATTTCGCCGAGAATGTGCTGACGGCCATCCTTGGCCTGGTCGAGGGCGATCTTCATGATCTCCTCGGTGATGCCCTCGATCTTGATGTCCATCTGCAGCGAGGTGATGCCGTAGGCGGTGCCGGCAACCTTGAAGTCCATGTCGCCGAGGTGGTCCTCGTCGCCAAGGATGTCGGAGAGCACGGCGAAGCGCTCGCCTTCCTTGATCAGGCCCATCGCAATGCCGGCGACCGGCTTGGCAAGCGGCACGCCGGCATCCATCAGAGCCAGCGAGGTGCCGCAGACGGTAGCCATTGACGACGAGCCGTTGGACTCGGTGATCTCCGAAACGACGCGCAACGTATAGGGGAACTGGTCGGCGGTCGGAAGCATCGGCCGGATGGCGCGCCAGGCGAGCTTGCCATGGCCGATTTCGCGGCGGCCCGGCGAACCCATGCGGCCGGTTTCACCGACCGAATAGGGAGGGAAGTTGTAGTGCAGGAGGAACTTCTCCTTGTACATGCCGGTCAACGAATCGACATACTGCTCGTCCTCGCCGGTGCCGAGCGTGGCGACAACCAGTGCCTGGGTCTCGCCGCGAGTGAACAGCGCCGAGCCGTGCGTGCGCGGCAGGACGCCGACTTCCGAGACGATCTTGCGGACCGTCTTCAGGTCGCGGCCGTCGATGCGCGAGCCGGTGTCGAGGATGTTCCAGCGCACGACCTTGGCCTGGAGCTCCTTGAACACGGTGCCGATCTGTTCGGACGTGTATTTGGCCTCTTCGCCTTCTGCCGGCGCGAACGCGGCCTTGACCTTCGCCTTGACGGCGTCGACGGCGGCATAGCGCTTCTGCTTGTCGGTGATCTTGTAGGCGTCGCGAAGCTCGCCTTCGACGATCTTGAGCATCTCGGCTTCAAGTGCGGAATAGTCCGGCGCGGTGAAGTCGCGCGGGTCCTTGGCCGCGACTTCAGCCAGCTTGATGATCGCGTCGATCACCGGCTGGAAGCCCCTGTGGCCGAACATGACGGCGCCGAGCATAAGGTCCTCGCCGAGTTCCTTGGCTTCGGACTCGACCATCAGCACGGCGTCGGCGGTGCCGGCGACGACTAGGTCGAGCTTCGATTCCTGCATCTCGTCGACATGCGGGTTGAGCACGTATTCGCCGTTGATGTAGCCGACGCGGGCGCCGCCAACCGGACCCATGAACGGCACGCCGGACAAGGTCAGGGCGGCGGAGGTGGCGACGATCGACAGGATGTCCGGGTCATTTTCGAGATCGTGCTGGACGACGGTGACGACGATCTGGGTGTCGTTCTTGTAGCCTTCGGCGAAGAGCGGCCGGATCGGGCGGTCGATCAGGCGGGAAACCAGCGTTTCCTTCTCGCTCGGACGGCCTTCACGCTTGAAATAGCCACCCGGGATCTTGCCGGCCGCGTAAGTCTTCTCCTGGTAGTTGACCGTCAGCGGGAAGAAATCGAGGCCGGGTTTCGGCTCTTTCATCGAGACGACGGTGGCGAGAACCTTGGTTTCGCCGTAGGTGGCCAGCACCGCGCCATCAGCCTGACGTGCGATCTTGCCGGTTTCGAGAATGAGCGGACGGCCGCCCCATTCGATTTCCACTTTGTGGTAATTGAACATGTCTTGTCCTTCATATGCGGAAAGGGCCGCGCCGTTTCAGCGTGCGCGGATGCCCCTTTCCCTTGGCTTCCTTTCTCGGGCAGCCACGGGCAAGACAACGGGAGGCTCGGTTTATTCGGCGCGGTGCCGCACGAGCGTCCTGCAATCCTGCCCCATGACCGTCCATGGGCGGTTTCGAGCGGCCCTCTGCTGTTTCGAAACCGGGTTGGCCAATCGATCCGAGTGGCCTTGCGCGTGAACCCGAAAACCAGGTTTTCGGAAAATATCCTGCGCAAATCTAAACTTCAGAGCGTCCTTTGCGCATCCAAACCGATGCGCGGCGCTCTACTTCCTTCATGGAGCCTTGGATGACCCGATGCTCCAATGCGCGACCGGCGGGCTCTCGAAAGAACCCGCCGGTCAATTCGTCAACGGCGCAGACCGAGCTTCTCGATCAGCGTCTGATAGCGCGCGTCGTCCTTGCGCTTGAGATAATCAAGCAGGCTGCGGCGCTGGGAAACGAGAGCGAGCAGACCACGGCGGGAATGGTTATCCTTCTTGTGGTCCTTGAAATGGTCGGTCAGGTTCTTGATGCGCTCCGAAAGGATGGCCACCTGGACTTCCGGAGACCCGGTATCGCCTTTGGCGGTAGCGAATTCGCCCATCAATTCCTTCTTGCGTTCGGCAGTAATCGACATCGTGTTTTTCCTTGTCTGTTTGAGGAAACGGGACGCCCTCAGCCGGGATGTCGTCCAGCAGGGGCCGGTGCAAGCAACGCGTCAAAGCGCGAGGCTGCGGCGCATATAGTGCAATTCCGACAAAAAGGCCAGCCTAATTCACAAGCCGGCTTTTTGCTGCATAAACGGGCACTTCCGCCTAGTCAGAGCCATTTCTTCCATTTGAAGTACGCAAAGAGCCCGACCGCAACAAGCGCCATGAAGACGAGCGACAGGGGATAGCCGTAATAGGCCTTCAGCTCCGGCATGTTCCAGGGCGAGGTGTCGGGGTCGAAATTCATGCCCCATACGCCGACGAGAAAGGTAAGCGGCATGAAGATCACCGAGACGATCGTCAGATAGCTGATGACGTCGTTGGTGCGCGCCTGGCTGAGCGACAAGTGCATCTCGATCAGGCCGGTCAGCATGTCGCGCTGGGTTTCGACCAGTTCGATCAATCGCAGCGAATGATCGAGCGTGTCGTTCAGAAATATCTTGGTTTCGGCCTTCACATAAGAGACGTCATTGCGGATCATGGTCGCCAGCGCGTCGCGCATCGGCCAAAGCACGCCCTTCAGCACATTGGCATCGCGCCGCAATTCGTGAAGCTGCCGCATCTGATGCTTGTGCGCCTGGTTCAGCATCTGGTCCTCAATGCTGTCGACCAATTCGCCGGCAGCCTCGATCGGCGGGAAATAGCTGTCAACGATGGCGTCGATCAAAGCATAGGCGAGATAGTCGGGGCCGCGCGAGCGCAAGCGGTTGGGCACCGAGCTTGCGATCCGCTTGCGCACGGGATCGAACGGGTCGCCTTCGCGTTCCTGGAAGGTGACGACGAAGTTCCTGCCGAAGAAGACGGCGATCTGTTCGTAGCGATGCGCGGTGACATCGTCGATCATCCTGACGACGACAAAGGCATGGTCCTCGAAGAAATCCACCTTCGGCCGCTGGCCGGTGTTGACGACATCTTCCAGCGCCAACGGATGCAGGTTGAAGATCCGGCCGATCTCCTCGATCAGCTGGATGTTGGCGAGACCTGTGCAATCGAGCCAGATAACCGGCCAATTGTGGCAATGGGTGTTGACGTCGTCGATGCTGGCATTGTCGATGGTCTTGAACTTTTCGGGCGAGATCAATGTCAGCCTGAGCTCGGAACGGCGTGCCGCCGGGTCGGCGATCAGCGTGCCGGGCGAGGCCCCGACCGGCGGCCTCCGTGTTTTGAGCGCCGCCCGCTTCCTGCCCGTCTCAGCCTTTGCCATGTGCCCCCTCGAATGCAGCGTCGGTGCCGCGCATCCCTTCGGACGGCAAACGACGCCGTCGCCCTGTTGATTTAGCGCATGATCCTTTCCCAAAATAGAATCCGGTTGGAGATCATGCGCCGAGAGACAGCTGTTACCCGATAAAGACCCGCTTTGGCTTGAACATGCCTTGCTCGATGGCGCCGATGGCGACCAGCTTGCCGCGCGCGGTGGCGCAGGCCTCCTCCGCTTCTACCGGCGCGTCACGGCCGCGAATGATGACCGGATTGCCGAGGCGGATTTTGGTTGCCGCATCATCGCTGATCGCGACCTGCGGCAGGCATTCGAGCGCGGCGGCGGTGTCGACCAGAAGTGCATCGATGGCACCGAAGTCGATCGGGGCGTCTGCTGCTTGCGGCTCGCCCTGCTCGCCGAAGCGGGCGGCTTCCAGCTCGGCCAGGGTAACGAAATCTTCCTGCGTGAACGGCTCGACCTCGACCCGCCGCAGCTCGGCGATGTGACCGAAGCAGCCAAGGTCGCGGCCCATGTCGCGCGCCAGCGAGCGGACATAGGTGCCCTTGCCGCATTCGACCTCGAAGATGGTGCGATCGGCCATGTGCTCGACCAGATCGAGCCGGCCGATCTCGACCTCGCGTGCCGGAATGTCGATCGTCTCGCCATCGCGGGCAAGGTCGTAGGCGCGCTCGCCGGCGATCTTGATCGCCGAAAATTGCGGCGGCGTCTGCATGATGACGCCGGTATATTTCGAAAGCAGCGCCCGTACGTCGGCTTCCGCCGGACGGCGGTCCGAGCTTTTGGTCGCCGGGCCTTCGAGGTCGTCGGTCGAACGCTCCTCGCCCCAGGCAACCGTGAAGCGGTAGACCTTGGCGCCGTCCTGGACGTATGGCACGGTCTTGGTCGCTTCGCCGAGCGCGATCGGCAGCATGCCGGACGCCAGCGGGTCGAGCGTGCCGGCATGGCCGGCCTTTTCCGCCTGGAACAGCCATTTGACCTTGGAGACGGCTTCAGTCGAGCCCATGCCGACCGGCTTGTCCAGCACCAGCCAGCCCGAGATCGGCCGGCCCTTCTTCTTGCCGCGACGCGCCACTATTCGCTGTCCTTCCTGTCGTCTTTGTCTTTGTCGTCGGGGTCGAGATCGCGCGCCACTTCGGGCGAGTGCAGCAACTCGTTTATCTTCTGGAAATTGTCGTAGCTGGTGTCGAGCCGGAAGCGGAATTCCGGCATGTATTTCATCTGCCGCAGCGCGCCGGAGACACGGCCGCGGACGAACTTCGCATGCTTGTTGAGCGCTTCGACCACCACGCCGGCATCCTTGGCGCCAAGCGGCGAGACGAAGGCGGTGGCGATCTTCAGATCGGGCGACATGCGCACTTCCGAGACCGACACCACGGCATTCTCGATCAACGGATCGAGGATCTCGCCACGTTGCAAGGTCTCGGACAGCGCATGGCGCACCTGCTCGCCGACGCGCAGCATGCGCTGGGATGGGCCAGCCGTTGATGGTCTAGGCATGAAAATTCTTCCTTCGCGCGGGTTCGAACCGCCTCAAGCCGCCCACTTAGCGCTGTTGAACTGGCTTGGCTACCCTTGGGAACCTGCGTTAATTGGTCCTCATTCTATAACCGCGCGTCAGCTACCCAGATTTTTATTTTCGCAAGCGCATCGGCGGTAACGACATCTCTCGGGACAAAAACGAAACGGGTGCCGTCGTCAATAACGAAGAATAAATAATCGCTGCTGAGATGCACCCGTTCTATCTTTCGATTCTTTATCGAGCTCTCGTCCAAAAACTGGATAATATACCCGTCGAAAATCTTAACCGATTCAGCGATATTGCCAAGCTTCTTATTATGTGCCTTCCTTGTTAAAAGAACCAAAAAACTACGAGCTATTATTATATATATTGTCCCCATAGCAATTGGGGCCAGAACGTAAATTGTCTCACTGGAAACCACGCCCTTTGCAAGGTACTCCAGCAGAGCGACGACCAACGCAGATGTCCAGATAATCAAAAGAATTGCGGCTATCAAAATCAGCCAAGCAAGCCCTGTAAGAATCCAACGCCTGGATCGACCATACCTCAGATCGGAAAACGAACGCGCAGCACGTTTAAGCTGCGTATCATTTGTCTGGAAGGTATACTCCCATAGAGGGAACATACCTTCCAAATTTGGAACGTCCTGGCCCATATCGGTGCCAAGCGCTTTATAGTGTCCTGGTCACCATCTCGACGCGGAAGCACTCGATGACGTCGCCGACGCGCATGTCCTCGTAGTTCTGGAAGGCCATGCCGCATTCCTGGCCGCCCGGAACTTCCGAAACCTCGTCCTTGAAGCGCTTCAGGGTCTTCAGCGTGCCTTCGTGGATGACGACGTTGTCGCGGATCAGGCGCACGCCCGCACCACGCTCGACCTTGCCTTCGGTGACACGGCAGCCGGCGATCTTGCCGACCTTGGTGATGTCGAAGATCTCGAGGATCTCGGCATTGCCGATGAAGGTCTCGCGACGCTCCGGCGAGAGCAGGCCGGAGAGCGCCGCTTTCACATCATCGACCAGATTGTAGATGATCGAATAGTAGCGGATCTCGATGCCTGCCGCAGCCGCGGCTGCGCGGGCCTGCGCATTGGCGCGAACGTTGAAGCCGATGATCGCAGCCCCCGAAGTTTCCGCCAGCGACACGTCGCTTTCGGTAATGCCGCCAGCCCCCGCATGGACGATGCGGGCGCGCACCTCGTCGGTGCCGAGATTGTCGAGCGCGGCGTTGATCGCCTCGATCGAGCCCTGCACGTCGCCCTT
This sequence comes from Mesorhizobium sp. M0701, assembly GCF_040320365.1. NCBI lineage: Bacteria > Pseudomonadati > Pseudomonadota > Alphaproteobacteria > Hyphomicrobiales > Phyllobacteriaceae > Mesorhizobium > Mesorhizobium sp. M0701. Next base: position 54,732 of record NZ_JAMYPO010000016.1, on the reverse strand, counting down.
GATGACCAGCGGGAATTCCTTCAATCCGCTGGTCTGCAACTGCGACATCATCTGTTCAAGCGAGCCGCGCTGGCCGGCATGCCTGGCCACCGCCTTCTCACGCGCCAGACGCTGGCGATATTCGGTGATCTCGCGGGCGCGGGCTTCGTTGTTGACAACGGCGAAGCGGTCGCCGGCCTGCGGCGTGCCTTGCAGGCCGAGCACCTCCACCGGCATTGCCGGCGGCGCTTCCTTGACCTGCTCGCCGCGATCATTGACGAGCGCGCGTACCCGGCCCCATTCGTTGCCGGCGACGAGAATGTCGCCCGGCATCAACGTGCCGGTCTGCACCAGCACGGTAGCGACTGGGCCGCGGCCCTTGTCGAGCTGGGCTTCGATGACCACGCCTTCGGCGGTGCGGTCCGGATTGGCCTTCAGGTCGAGGATTTCGGCCTGCAGCAGGATCGCTTCGAGCAACTTGTCGAGATTGATGCCCTTGGTCGCCGACACCTCGACATCCAGCACCTCACCGCCCATGGATTCGACGAACACCTCGTGGCGCAGCAGTTCCGAACGCACCTTCTGCGGGTCGGCGTCATGCTTGTCGATCTTGTTGATCGCCACAATGATCGGAACGCCGGCCGCCTTGGCGTGATTGATCGATTCGATCGTCTGCGGCATGACGCTGTCGTCAGCTGCCACCACGAGGATGGCGATATCGGTCGCCTGGGCACCGCGGGCGCGCATCGCCGTGAAGGCGGCGTGGCCGGGCGTGTCGATGAAGGTAACCTTGTGACCGTTCTTCTCGACCTGATAGGCGCCGATATGCTGGGTAATGCCGCCGGCCTCGCCGGAGACGACGTTGGCATTGCGGATGGCATCGAGCAACGAGGTCTTGCCGTGATCGACATGGCCCATGATCGTTACCACCGGCGGACGCGGCTGCAGATCCTCGGGACGATCGGCGATGTTGAACAAGCCCTCTTCGATGTCGGACTCGGCGACGCGGCGGACCGTGTGGCCAAATTCGGTGGCGACGAGTTCGGCCGTGTCGGCGTCGATGACGTCACCAGGCTTCAGGATCTGGCCCTGCTTCATGAAGAACTTGACCACGTCGACAGCGCGCTCGGACATGCGCTGCGCTAGCTCCTGGATGGTGATGGTTTCGGGCAGGATCACTTCACGCATGACTTTCTCGCGTGGCTCGTTATGCAACGCGCGCTTGAATTTCTCCTGACGGCGGCGCATCGACGAGAGCGAGCGGGCGCGCGCATCCTCGTCGGAAAGTGCCGAATTCAGCGTCAGCTTGCCGCGGCGGCGGTCTTCCTCGCCCTTCGTCGGTTTGGCCGGACGCGCCACTTCCGGCGTGACCAGACGGCGCACTGGTGCGCCGGCACCGGTCCGCTTCGGTTTGACCTCTTCCTCGTCATCGACTGTTGCCAGTTCGGCGGCGAGCGGCGCACGGCGGCGCGCCTCTTCCTCGGCACGGCGGCGGGATTCGGCCTCGGCTTGCAGCCGTGCCTCTTCCTCGGCCTGACGGCGAGCCGATTCCTCGCGCTCGCGGCGGCGGCGCTCTTCGTCCTCGCTGCGGCGCTTGGCTTCCTCGATGGCGCGCTGGCGATCCTCGACATCGCGGACCTTCGAGCCCTCGAGAGCCCGGCGGCGTGCTTCCATTTCCTGGCGCGACAACTCGTTCAGCACCATGCCGCCGCGTTCGACCGGCGGCGGAGGGGGAGGCGCCTTGGGAGCTTCCTGCACGGCAGGCGCTGCCGCGACCGGCTTCGGCGTGAAGACAGACACAGGCGCTGCCGCCGGCTCCGGCTTGTCGCCGGGCAGCGAGAACTTGCGCTTCTTGGTCTCGACGACCACCGACTTGGTGCGGCCGTGCGAGAAGTTCTGGCGCACCGTGCCCTGTTCCATACCGGGGCGCTTCAGCGTCAAGGTCTTCTTCGGCGTAACACTCAGCGTCTTGTCGTCGCCCGATTTCGTATCGCTCATTCCATATCCTCTGCGGCATCATCTTCGTCAGCAACGGCCGCAAGCATTGCCAGATCGTCCGGGGAACCGCCCCGATATCGGTCGAGCGCAACCATGCGCTTCTGGACCGCCCTGCCCGCGTCTCCCGCGAGAACGGCAGCATGTATCACATTTGTACCCCCCAATGCCAAGCTCATCTCGGCCTCGGAGAAAAGTTTGTAAGCGCGGATCGCAGGCCCGCCGAGGTGGACGGTTGCCCGTCGCGCCTGGCTTATCTTGCGGACGCCATCGTCGGAAGCCTCGGTCGCGTGGAGCACGAAAAGTGCAAGTCCGCCGCGCACGGCGCTCTCGACCTTGGTCGCTCCGAGCGCTATGGCGCCCGCCTTGCGGGCCAGGCCAAGCATGCCCAGAGCGGACCTGGAAAGCAGCGCGTCGACCATGCCGCCAAAATCGGCCGGCACGCTCACCTGCGCCTTAAAAGCACGGGCAAACAGGTTTTTGGCCGCTGCCTTTTCTATATGTAGGCGGTCGGCCGTCACCCAGCAACCGCGGCCGGGCAGGTTTCTCTTGATGTCCGGAACGACGGCCGAATCCGGGCCGACGACGAAACGGATCAGTTCATCCGGTTCGGCTTGCCTGCGGGTGACGATGCAGGTGCGATCGTTCATCTCGTCCAAGGGCGGGTTCGGTGCGATGCGGTTTCACCTCACGCACCGACGGTTTCGTCAGCCGGCACGCCCTCGGCGGCAAGCTCGTCTTCGGTGATCCAGCCAGCCTTCAGGCGAGCGGCCAGGACCATCTGCTCGGCATCGGCGCGTGATACGCCGTGGTTGGCGAGCACACCCGGGAATACCTTCGTCTCGCCGTCCTTGCGTTCCTTCCAACCGGTCAGGTCGTCGGCGGCGTAGCCGGCGAAATCCTCGATCGTCTTCACGCCGTCCTCGCCGAGCGTCACCATCATGGCGGTGGTGATGCCGGGAATCTCGCGCAGCTCGTCCTTGACGCCGAGCGCCTTGCGCTTCTCGTCATGCTCGGCTTCGATCTTCTCCAGATATTCGCGGGCGCGGGTCTGGATTTCCGAAGCCGTGTCCTCGTCGAAGCCGTCGATCGACGCGATTTCGCCGGAGTCGACATACGCGACCTCCTCGACGCTGGTGAAGCCTTCGGAAGCGAGCACCTGGCCGACCATCTCGTCGACGTCGAGGGCTTCCATGAACAGCGACGACCGTTCGACGAATTCCTTCTGGCGGCGTTCGCTCTCTTCCTGCTCGGTCAGGATGTCGATATCCCAGCCGGTGAGCTGCGAGGCAAGACGGACGTTCTGGCCGCGGCGGCCGATGGCCAGCGACAGCTGATCGTCGGGAACGACGACCTCGATGCGCTCGGCATCCTCGTCGAGCACGACTTTGGCGACTTCCGCCGGCTGCAATGCATTGACAATGAAGGACGCCGCCGAAGGCGACCATGGAATGATGTCGATCTTCTCGCCCTGCAATTCACCGACGACCGCCTGGACGCGGCTGCCGCGCATACCGACGCAGGCACCGACCGGATCGATGGAGCTGTCGCGCGAGATGACAGCGATCTTGGCGCGCGAACCCGGATCGCGGGCGACTGACTTGATCTCGATGATGCCGTCGTAGATTTCCGGCACTTCCATGGTGAACAGCTTCGCCATGAACTGCGGATGGGTGCGCGACAGGAAGATCTGCGGGCCGCGCTGTTCGCGGCGCACGTCATAGACATAGGCACGGACGCGATCGCCATACTTGTAGTTTTCGCGCGGAATCAGCTCGTCGCGGCGGATGATCGCTTCGCCGCGGCCGAGATCGACGATGACGTTGCCGTATTCGACGCGCTTGACGGTACCGTTGACGATCTCGCCGATACGGTCCTTGTATTCGTCATATTGCCGGTCGCGCTCGGCCTCGCGCACCTTCTGCACGATGACCTGCTTGGCGGACTGGGCGGCGATGCGGCCAAAATCCATCGGCGGTAGCTGTTCGGCAATGAAATCGCCGAGCTGGGCGTCCGGATTGCGCTCGCGCGCCGAGGAAATGGCAATCTGCGTCGCGTAGTCATCGACCTTCTCGACCACTTCCATCAGCCGCTGCAGCTTCATCTCGCCGGTGTTGGCATTGATGTCGGCGCGGATATTGGTTTCCTGGCCGTAGCGCGAGCGCGCGGCCTTCTGGATCGCATCGGCCATGGCGGCGATGACGATCGACTTGTCGATCGACTTTTCACGCGCGACCGCATCGGCGATCTGCAGCAGTTCAAGCCTGTTGGCGCTTACAACCATCTTCTTTCTCCCGAGCTTGTTGCCGACCTTTACGGCCGGCAGCCCAATCACATTTCCTGTTCGGTTTCGTCTTCCGCACCCTCTGGTGCGTCTTCGGGTTCGCCGCGGCGTTTCCTGGCTTCCTTGCGCGCCCGATTGTCCTTCGACAGCGCATCGCGGATAAGGTCGTCGGTCAGAATCAGCCGCGCTTCGGCAATCGCATCGTAGGGAACACGTACCGTCGGCTCCTCGCCGTAAGCGGCCTTGTCACGCTCGATCAGCACACCGTCCGCGTCGCTTTCGGCGATCTTGCCCTTGAAGCGCTTACCGTCGGCGACGAGAACCGACGTTTCCATCTTCACCAGATGGCCGGTCCAGGCTGCAAAGTCCGATTTGCGGACCAGCGGCCGGTCGATGCCCGGCGACGACACTTCGAGATGATAAGCCTTCTCGATCGGATCATCGACATCGAGCGCCGGCGACACCGCGCGGCTGACCTCTTCACAATCCTCGACCGTCATGGTGCCGTCCTCGCGCTCGGCCATGATCTGCAGCGTCAGCCCGTTCTGGCCCGACACGTGCACACGTACCAAGCGGAAACCAATGGCGCGCAGTACCGGCTGAACGATCAGCGCGATGCGCGCATCGATGCCGCTTTCGCGGATGATGCGGTCGTCGCCTTCGCTTGCCGTCACTGTCATTCGGTCCTGTCACTCGATTTCTGTTGGTCGGCAGGTAATAAAAAAGAGCGGGACCGGGTGGACCCACTCTTCGTCATAGCGACCAAGAATTTGAAGCTGATATAGACGATCGTGGTCCTCGTTTCAAGCCCGTCCTGCATGACGGCAAGGCTCCGAGTCCGCAGCGCTGCGCCAAATGCATGGCGCCCATGCAGTGATCCCCCTTTGAGCACCGGCCACGCACGACTATCTATGTTGCATTGCACAATTGGAGCGCTCACTGCGCTCAAAAGGGTACCATCATGAACAATCGTGGATTTTTTTCAGCCATAGGCGATGTCTTTAGCGTGTTCGGCAGCGCCGTAGCCGCGTCGCGGGCTGTGGAAAGCGGTCGCAAGCCGCGTGCGCATGATCTGCGCAATCTCGGCATGGAGCCGGCAGCCTTCGACAAGATCCGTCGCTTCTGAGCCAAGTGAGCGCCGAGAGCCTTCGGCCCGCTCGCCTTGTGCTCAGCTCTAATTTCCCGCTTATTTCCGCACGAAGGTGAGATAGGCGGGCCGTCGGCCTTCGCGAATGGCCTTGGCCTCATAGCGCGTCCCCGGCCAGCCATCATAGGGCCGGTGCCAGTCGGCTGCTTCGCTTGCCTGCCACGTGAAGGCGTCGTGCGCCCGGCAATGCAGGAGCGTCCAGTTCACATAGCTATCGATATCGGACGCAAAGTGGAACTTTCCGCCGTGCTTCAGGACGCGCGCGAAGCGGTTGAGATTGACCGGGCTGACGAAGCGCCGCTTCCAGTGCTTCTTCTTCGGCCACGGATCCGGATAGAGAAGGTCAATGCCGTCAAGCGAAGCCTGCGGCAGCCAGTCCAGCAGACGTGTGGCGTCGTCGTCGTAGACGCGCAGATTGGCAAGCGGCCGCTCCCGGACCGCCATCATCATCTTGGCCATGCCGTTGACGAAAGGCTCGACGCCGATAAAGCCGGTCGCCTGGCTGGCCGTAGCACGGTGCAGAAGATGTTCGCCGCCGCCAAAACCGATTTCGAGCTGGACAGCCGAAACTTCGGCTTCGAAAAGGCTCCGCAAGTCGGCCGGCGGTTCAACCGTCAGATCGAGCCTGTAGGCGGCGAAGCCGCTCTCCAGCGCCGCTGCCTGTTGTGGTCGAATGGCCTTGCCGCGCCGGCGACCGAAAAAGGCCTCGGTCGCACGGCTTGGCCGGTCCTTCGGATCCATAGGCGCCGCGGTTAGGCGGCGACTGCTTCGGCGACCGGTTCGGCGAGAGCGTCCTTGAGCGCCTTGGCGAGATCGGTCTTCTCCCAGGAGAAGGATCCGTCGCGGCCGGCCTTGCGGCCAAAATGGCCGTAGGACGACGTCTTGGCATAGATCGGCTTGTTGAGATCGAGGTGGCGGCGGATGCCGGACGGCGACAGGTCCATCACGGCGCGCAGGGCACGCTCGAGTTTTGCCTCGTCGACCTTGCCGGTGCCGTGCAGGTCGACGTAGATCGACAGCGGCTGGGCGACACCGATCGCATAGGAAAGCTGGATGGTGCAGCGATCGGCGAGCTTTGCGGCAACCACGTTCTTGGCGAGATAACGCGCCGCATAGGCCGCCGAGCGGTCGACCTTGGTGGTGTCCTTGCCAGAAAAAGCGCCGCCGCCATGAGGCGCAGCTCCACCATAAGTGTCGACGATGATCTTGCGGCCGGTCAGGCCGGCGTCGCCATCAGGCCCGCCGATGACGAACTTGCCGGTCGGATTGATGTACCAGTTGCAATTGTCGGCAATCTTCAGGTCGCCCAGTGCTTCGCGAATATAGGGCTCGACGACGTTGCGCACCTTCTTCGAATCCCACGTCTCATCGAGATGCTGGGTCGACAGCACGATCTGCGTCACTTCCGCCGCTTTGCCGTCGACATAGCGGACGGTGACCTGGCTCTTGGCATCCGGCCCGAGCCTGCCGGCATCACCGCTGCCTTCATGGCGCGCAGCCGCCAGCAATTCGAGGATCTTGTGGCTGTAATAGATCGGCGCCGGCATCAGGTCCGGGGTTTCGCGGCAGGCATAGCCAAACATGATGCCCTGGTCGCCGGCTCCCTCCTCGCCTTGCCGGTCGGAGGCGTTGTCGACGCCTTGGCCGATATCCGGCGACTGGCCGTGCAGCAGGACCTCGATCTTGGCTGTCTTCCAGTGGAAGCCGGCCTGCTCGTAGCCGATTTCGCGGATCGCCTTGCGAGCGACCGACTTGAACTTGGCCGGGTTGACAATCGGATGGCCGGCCGCATCCTTCAGGACGTTGCCCTCCTTGTCCTTCTTGAGCAGCGTCTCGGGGACGCGCACCTCGCCGGCGATGACAACGCGATTGGTCGTCGCAAGCGTCTCGCAGGCAACGCGGACCTTCCACGGGTCCATGCCGGTCTTTCTGGCTTCGCGATAGACGAGATCGACAATCTCGTCGGAGATGCGGTCGCAGACCTTGTCGGGATGGCCCTCGGCAACGGATTCCGAGGTGAAGAAGTAATTGTGCCGCGTCACGGGTGTCCCCTCTTGAAAAAAATATCGGCAGGCCGCCGATTTTGGCGCGCCAGTTGTTAACGGTGCCGGGCGTCGCTCGTCAAGCCATGCAGCCGTCCCGGCATGAATTTTGACGTTATTATCTTTGCATCCCGAGACGGCCGCAGGGCGCACTGCGATCAGCCCTGGCACCAACAGACTGAGGAAACCGGCTTCGAGGAAGCGTGTCGAGCGAAATCGATCTGCGCTTTAGCGCATCTGCGGAATGAACATCCCTCAATGCGCGCAGCCGCGAGAAATTGCATGCCCAGCTACGACGACCCCTTCCTTGTTGAACTCTTCAGGGGCCAGTCAATCGACTTCGTCGGTGGAAAGCGACTTCACCAGCTCGATGATCTTGCGGCGCACTTTCACGTCAGCGATCTTGACGAAGGCGCGATTCAGCTGGAGGCCTTCCGGGCTGCCGCAGAATTCGACGGCGGAGGTCATCGAAGCATCCTCGGCAAATCCACGGTTGCCCACGGGCTCCTGACCGGGCGCATCCTCGAAAAAGAAGGCGACGGGGACGCCGAGTATGGAGGCGATTGCCTGCAAACGGCTGGCGCCGACGCGATTGGTGCCCTTTTCGTACTTTTGGATCTGCTGGAACGTTATGCCGAGGTTTTCACCCAGTTTTTCCTGGCTCATTCCCAGCATATTGCGGCGAAGCCGGATGCGGCTTCCGACGTGGATGTCGATCGGATTCGGCTTTTTCTTGTTTTCTTCTGTCATTTTTTCCTCGCCGAATTTTTCCGGCTTTTTCTATTTTGCTGCCCAAACGACGCCGCGGCCCGTGCCCCAACAGAACGACCTTATCGACTTCGAAAATTTTCAGGCGCTTACAGTATGAGTTTCTAATGTGTCGGCTGTCAATTCGCCCGTAGCCTTTGCCTTACGTTCAAAATGCATGCCGCAACGGCAAGCAAAAACATGATCAGCATTCCGTTAATGCGTCGTTGGCCGGAGGAAACGATGGCTGTGTTGGAGATCGGCACACGCACATCGATCGCGCCGCGTGCATCGATTGCCAGCGCGTCAACGATGCGACCGCGCGGGTCGACAACGGCCGAAATGCCGTTATTAGCCGCGCGCAACAGGGGCACCCCATTCTCCACCGCCCGGATCTGCGCCTGCCTGAAGTGCTGGTACGGCCCCGGCGTGTCGCCGAACCAGGCGTCATTGGTGACGTTCACAATAAGCTCGGCTGACGTTGCGTCAACTGCGACCAGATCGGGAAAGATGACCTCATAGCAAATAAACGGCAGCGCCCGGATACCGCCGGGCAGCGCGATCGGATGCCGCTCATTGCCCGCCGCGAAGGTCATTGGACCGGCAACAAGCTGCTCAAGCCCGAAGCGGCCGAGCAGATCGGCGAAAGGCAGGTATTCGCCGAAGGGTACCAGGTGGACCTTGTCGACGGCATCGACGATTTCGCCCCTTTCGTCGATCGCCACCACAGAGTTGTAGTAACGGCTGCCGGCCGCCGAGCCGCCTTCCTCGCGAACGACGCCGGCGACCAGCATCTGGCCATCGCCAAGCATCTCTCCGATCGCAGGCAGGGCATCCGGACGTTCGGTGAATAGAAACGGCACGGACGTCTCCGGCCACAGGATCAATTGCGGCCTGTCATGGCCGGGTTCCGGCGCCTTGGCCGAAAGCCCCATCATGGTGGCGAAGATGCGGTCACGCACCGAGGTATCCCATTTTTCCGTAAGGTCGACGGCAGGCTGCACTATACGGACGTCAAGGCTGCGGGCGGCCGGCTTTTCGGGGGCGGCGAGCCGGATATAGCCGAAGCCGGCATGGGCGGCGACGAGAACGACAAGCAATGCCGCGCCGAGGCGGAGATGCCGGCGCGCCGCAAGCAGCGCCGGCAGCGCAAAGACGAAGACCGCAAGCGCGTTCATGCCGACCATGCCGGTCACCGATACGCTCTGCATCAGCAAAGGCACCGGCATCGCCGCATAGCCGACGGCATTCCAGGGAAAGCCGGTGAACAGGAAGCCGCGCAGCCATTCCGCCAAGGCAAAGCCGAAGGCAAGTGCCGCGATGCGGCCGATGTCATTGCTCCACAACAGCCGGGCGACCACGGCGGCGAAGCCATAGAAGAAGGCGAGCGCGAGGGGGATGCCGACCACCGCGAACGGCAAGGCCCAGGCGAAGCTGTCGGCCTCGACCAGAAGCGCCGAGCCGACCCACCAGAGACCGGCAAGAAAGTAGCCGAAACCGAACCACCAGCCGATGGCGAAAGCCGGCAGCAAGCGTCGCAGAAAACCGTCCGAGGCTTCGCCGGTCGCGCCGTCGAGTAGCCACACCAGCAGGGGAAACGAAACGAAACAGACGGCGAAGAAATCGTACGGCGCCTGGGCAAGAACCGCCAGCGCGCCGGCAAGAAACGCCACCAGCGCGCGCCGCCAGCCCCAAAGCAGAATTATCCGGCCGGCCTGGCGCTCCATCTATGCTTCCGAGTCGTGCGAATCAGGAAGCAAGATTTATCAGGCTGCGGGCTTGGCTCCAAACCGGGCGACCTAGTCCGCTCATAGCTATCGATGCCAGCCTTGTATCTTCAGCCCGCCCAGCCGCTCAGCCTCTTCGCGCGGGACGGAGCGGACAGTCTGGGAAAAGGTCCAGACATGGCCTTCAGGATCGCGCGCCCTGTACTGCCGTTCACCGTAGAGCTGGTCGGCAGGCTCCTCGACGATCTCGGCTCCCGCCGCCCTTGCACGATCGCAGTGGGCATCTATCCCGTCCTTCAGGCGTACATAGACCGACTGCGTGTTCTTGCCTGCAACTGAAGCCGGGCTGGCTATATGGTCGGCCCATTCGGAATCGACGATGATATAGTCGTCGCCGAACCGCATCTCGGAATGGACGAGCCTGCCATTAGCATCGCTGACCACCATGCTCGGCTCGAAGCCGAAAGCCTTTTCAAGCCATGTCAATGCGGCCCGCGGATTCTGGTAGAAGACACCCGAGCCCAAGGTTGAGTGCTTGAACGGGTCCTCAACCGGCATCGGGCAAGCCGCGTCCTTCAAGCCTGCTCGGTGCGGACGGCGCGGCGGCGGCGCTCGCCCTTCAGGGTCTCGACGATGCGCACGCGCTTGACGCGGCGCGGATCGGCGTCGAGCACATGGAACTCGAAGCCGGGTATGGCCTGCACCACTTCGCCGCGCGCCGGCACCCGGCCAAGCGTGTTGAAGATCATGCCGCCGATCGTGTCGACATATTCGCCGTGCTCGCCGGCGGCGAAATCCTCGCCGATCATCTTGGCGACATCGTCGATCTCGGCCTTGCCGTCGACGATGAAGACGCCTTCACCGGCCTGGGTGATCATCGGCTCGTCCTCGTCATGCTCGTCCTCGATGTCGCCGACCACCATCTCGACGATGTCCTCGAGCGAGACGAGACCGTCAGTACCGCCATATTCGTCGATGACCAAAGCCATCTGGGTCCGCGTCGTCTGCATCCGCCCCATCAGGTCGGAGGCGAGCATCGACGGCGGCACGAACAGCACCGGTCGGATCAGGTTGAGATCGCCGATGGTGCGCGCCAGATCGACCTGGGCGAGATCGAGAACCGTCGCGACCGGAGTTTTCCTGGTCGTCCTGCCCTTTCTGACGCGGGCGACCTTGGTGATGTGCGCCAGCACGTCGCGGATATGAACCATGCCGCGCGGATCGTCGAGCGTCTCCGAATAGACCGGCATGCGGGAATGGCCGGACTGCTCGAACAGCCCCAGAAGATCACCCAGCTTCGTGGTGATCTCGACCGCCTCGATGTCGGCGCGCGGCACCATGACGTCCTCGACGCGCACTTCGCGCAGGCGCAGGATGTTGTTAAGCATGGCGCGTTCGCCGGGCGAGAAGGATTCTGCATCGCTCGCCGTTTCGGCAAGCGCACCGGCAATCTCCTCGCGCAGGCTGGTGCCGTTGCGGTGCCTGAAAAGCCCGAGCACGCGATCGAACAGGGAAGGACCGGCAGGCGATGCCTCGCTGGCGAAGCTGCCGGTCGTGGTACTCGGACTCGAGCCCTCTTCCGTCGTTTCGGAAGGCTTGATCACACTGCCGGCGTCGGAGCGGGCGGCAGTCTCTGGTTTGTCGTTCATCATCGTCCGGTCAATTGGTCTTTTGTAATTACGTGTAGGGATCGGGAATGGCAAGCCTCGCAAGTGCTGCGCGCTCTGTCGCTTCCATCAGTTCCGCTTCGGCATCGGTTTCGTGATCATAGCCCAGCAAATGCAGCAGGCCATGGATGACGAGATGGGAGATATGGTCCTCGATGGGCTTGTCTTCCAGTGCCGCCTCGCGCGCGACAGTCTCGGCGGCCAGCACGATGTCGCCGAGCATCGGCGGCAGAGGCCCGCCCCTGGCAAACGGAAAAGCGGGAAAAGACAGGACGTTGGTCGGCTTGTCCTTGCCGCGCCAGCCGGCATTGAGCGTGCCGATACGGGCATCGTCGGAAAAGACGATGCTGAGCTCGGAACGCCCGTCGGCACCGGTTTCGGCAAAGGCGGCCGAGACGGCGTGGTCGACCAGCCGCGTCAGCGTCGTCTCGTCGGGCCAGTCGCCCGCCTCGATCGCGATATCGATTTCGACGGGAAGCGGTCCCCCCGCCTTTTGCTCCTCAGCCATGCGGCCGCATAATCGTATCAGCTTTCGACACCCAAACCCCTGGCCAGCTTGCCGTCCCGGTCGTAGGCCTTGACGATCTCGGCGACCAGCGGATGCCTGACGACGTCGCCTTCGTTGAAGCGGACCGTCACCATGCCGGTGACGCCGTCGAGGATTCTCAGCGCCTCGACCAGGCCGGACTTGGTGTTTGGCGGCAGATCGATCTGGGTCGGATCACCGGTGACGATCATGCGCGAGTTCTCGCCGAGCCGGGTCAGGAACATCTTCATCTGCATCGGCGTGGTGTTCTGCGCCTCGTCGAGTATGACGGCAGCGTGCGCCAGCGTACGGCCGCGCATGAACGCCAGCGGCGCGATCTCGATGACCTCTGCGGCAATCGCCCGCTCGACCTTGTCGGCCGGCATCATGTCGTAGAGCGCGTCATAGAGCGGCCGCAGATAGGGATCGACCTTCTCCTTCATGTCACCCGGCAGAAAGCCAAGCCGTTCGCCGGCCTCGACCGCGGGGCGCGACAGCACGATGCGTTCGACCATGCCGCGTTCGAGCAGCATTGCCGCATGCGCCACCGCCAGATAGGTCTTTCCGGTGCCGGCCGGGCCGATGCCGAAGACGAGTTCCGACCGCTCCAGCGCGCGCATGTAGGCGTCTTGGTTCAGCGAGCGGGCATAGATCGTCTTCTTGCGCGTCGATATCTGGGCGGCGGACACCTTGCCCTTGCGCTCCAGCGTCGGCAGCGTCAGCTGATCGTCGCTGGCGATCGCCATGCGCACGGCGCCATCGACATCGGACTGGCCGATGTCGGTGCCTTTCTGCAGAATGCCGTAAAGATTGTCCAAGGCGCGGCGTGCCTGCTCGGCGGCCGAGGAAGAGCCCTTGATGGTCAATTGATTGCCGCGCGAGCGGATATCGACGCCGAGCTTCTGCTCGAGTCGGGCCAGATTCTCGTCGAACTGGCCGTAAAGGGCGCTGGCAAGCTTGTTGTTGTCGAAAGTCAGTACGATGTGCGCGATATCCGAGGCCCCCGAGGGTAGGTTCTGGGGCAGGTTCTTCACTTCAGCAGCGCTCAACCGTCTCTCCTCATCTGCCGAGACCTTCAGGCCAATTCGGCGAACAGGCTGTTGTAGCCCGTCTTCGTGATTCGTACCTGGATAATGTCACCGATTTCGCCGGCCTTTTCATCAACAATAACCGGCTGCAGCCAGGGCGAGCGGCCAACCTTCTGGCCGGCCTGGCGGCCCGGCTTTTCGATCAGCGTGTCGATGGTCCTGCCGATCAGGCTGGTGCCGAAATCCTGCTGCTGTTTCAGCAGCAGCGCCTGCAGCCGCTGCAGGCGCTCGTCCTTGACGGCCTCCGGCACGTGATCGCTCATCTCGGCGCCCGGCGTGCCGGGGCGCGGCGAATATTTGAACGAAAAGGCCGAGGCATAGTTGACGTCTTCGACCAACTGCATGGTCGCCTCGAAATCGTCTTCCGTCTCGCCGGGAAAGCCGACAATAAAATCGCCCGACAGTGCAATATCGTTCCGTGCGGCACGGATGCGGTCGATCAACGTCAGATAGTCTTTGGCCATATGCCTGCGGTTCATCGCCTTGAGTATGTGGTCGGAGCCGGACTGCACCGGTAAATGTAGATAGGGCATCAGCGTCGGCAAATCACGATGGGCGGCGATCAATTCATCGTCCATGTCGCGCGGATGACTGGTTGTGTAGCGCAGCCGCGCCAGGCCTGGAATCTCGGCCAGCCTGAACAGCAGCCGGCCAAGGCCCCATTCCTCGCCGTTTTCGCCTCTTCCATGCCAGGCATTGACGTTCTGGCCGAGCAGCGTCACCTCGCGCACGCCGGCATCTGCCAGGCGCTCGGCCTCGGCGACGATCTGTGCGACCGGCCGCGAGACTTCCGAGCCGCGCGTATAGGGCACGACACAGAAGGTGCAGAACTTGTCGCAGCCTTCCTGAACGGTCAAGAACGCCGTCACGCCGCGCCTGATCAGTTCGGCGCGCTTCGGCTGCGGCAGATACTCGAACTTGTCCTCGACGGCATAGTCGGTCTCGACGATCTTTTCGCCGCCACGCGACCTCGCCAGCACACCGGGCAGCCGGTGGTAGGTCTGCGGGCCGATGACCAGGTCGACGGCCGGCGAGCGGCGGATGATCTCGGCACCCTCGGCCTGCGCCACGCAGCCGGCGACGCCGACCAGCATTTCGCGCCCGGCCTTTGCACGCTCGGCCTTCAACTCACGGATGCGCCCAAGTTCGGAATAGACCTTTTCCGCCGCTTTCTCGCGGATGTGGCAGGTGTTGAGCAGCACCAGATCGGCCTCGCCGATAGCGTCTGTCGCGGCATAGCCGTCGGCCGCCAGCGCATCGGTCATGCGCTGCGAATCGTAAACGTTCATCTGGCAGCCATAGGTCTTGACGAAGACCTTTCTGGTCGCGGCAGGCGGAACGACCAGGTTTTCGGCGGCAGCGCCGATGTCGTCGCGTTCTATCGTGTTCAATTCCATTTCGCGGCTTCTAGCGCCTTTCCCCGACAAAAAACAGACGAATCTGGCCGGGACCTGCGCAGCCTACCGGCTCGGACGCGGTTCGGCGAGCGCCGCCTGCACCATCTCGCGCACCTGGCGTTCCATCTGCTTTGCCGTCTCCTTGCGGCTTGAGCCCTTGGAGAAAGCAATCGCCTCGCCAAAATGCACCTCGACGTCGAGGGCGCCCTCGGCCATCAGCACCTTGAGGTGCGGCATCAGCTCCTCGTCGCCGATCCAGGCGGCAACCGGCCGATGCCGGCGGCCGAGCGGCACGCCATGCAGGCGCGTATAGACGATCGCCACCGGCTGGATGAAGACCTGTTCGGCCGCCCCTTCCGCAATCGCCATTGTGGCGGCGCCGAACAGCGTGCTCTTGAACGGCAGGATCATGTTGCCGTCGCCGGTCGAGCCTTCGGCGAACAGCACCATGGCGTCGCCCTTGGCCATGCGGTCGGCGATCTCGCTGGCCTGGTCGCCCGACGAACGCTTGCGCTCACGTTCGATGAATACCGTGCGCTGCAGCTTCGACAGCATGCCGATCAACGGCCAGCCGGCCATATCGGCCCTGGCGATGAACGTCACGTCGACCATCGACCCCAGCACCATGATGTCGGTCCAGGAGATGTGGTTGGCAGCAATCAGCAATGGGCGCTGGCCGGACAGCGCTCCCTTGACATGGATGCGCAGCCCCAGCGTCCTGACAATCATCCTGTGCCAGATTTTCAGGATGAAGGTCTCGCGCCAGAGCCCGGTCCGCATCGACAAGATCTGCAGCGGCACAAGCACCAGCGAGCCGACGACAACCAGCCCCAGCGCCAGGAAAATCCTGATTTTTCCGATCATCCGCACCACCCCGGCGTTTGGCTAACGAAGATCGCGGCGCATGACAAGCGCGCCGGTCGGGCCGTGCTCCGGCGACTTGTAATAGTTGGCACGCTTGCCGACTTCGCGGAAGCCGAACCGCCGGTAGAGCGCGGTCGCGGCGACATTGGTCTCGTCGACCTCCAGGAAAAGCGCCTCGGCGCGCTGTGCGTGCAGTTCACGCAGCACCGCATCCATCAATTGCCAGCCGAGCCCCCGGCGCCGATGCGAGCGTGCCACCGCGACCGTCAGGATCTCCCCCTCGCCGGCCGCCAGCCGCGCCAGCACGAAGCCGACCGGCGGCTTGGCACCCTGTCCGGTCTCGCGCGCGGCATAGCCGAACACCGTGTCCTGCTCGAGCAGCGCGGCGAATTCGTCGTCGGTCCACGGCCGCGCGAAATCCTCGCGATGCAGCACCGACATGGCCGCGCTATCGGCAACCGTCAACGGCTCGAGCGCATAGTCCCTGCGGCGCGACTGGAGGAAGGGAATGCGCATCAGGACTTGTTTCCGTTTGGACCATGATCTTTTCCCAAAACCGGTTTCCACTTTTTGGGATCATGGTCTTGCCTCGATAGAATAAAGCCTCCCTGAGGCTTTGCGTCGGCGCCGCGCAGTCCCTGAGGCTTTGCGTCGGCGCCGCGCAGATAGAGCGGTTTCGGCTTTTCGCCCTTGCCCTTTTTACCGGCACGTTGGGCGGCGGCCAGCCGGGCATAGACGGCGATGTCGGCGGTGGCCGCTGTCGCGCCGACGTCGAAGGCGCGCCCGGCCGAGGCGGCAATTTGCGTTGCCGCCGTACCGGCGAGAACCGCGGAGCTGTCAACCGCGATGGCGGCGGCTTGCGAGAGCGTGGTCACCGAGGGACCGTAAATCAAAACGGATGCTTCATCGTAGAGTGCCGCATGGATTTCCTCGCGCCCTGCATCGAGCGCGGCGAGCACGGCGCGACCGGGAAATGCCGCTCTCGCTTGCGCCGCCAGGGCCTCCAGAGTCGTCACGCCGATCGCCGGGATTTTCAGCGCCAGCGCAAGGCCGCGCGCCGCCGAGACGCCGACGCGCAGACCGGTGAAGGAGCCCGGACCGGTGGAAACGGCAATGGCGCCGAGGCTGGCATAATCGGTTCCAGCCGCCTTCAATGCTCCCTCGATCACGGCCATCAAATGTTCCGCATGGCCCTTGCCAAGATCGATCACCGAACGGCCGAGTTCCTTCCCAGCCGCCGCGTCGTAGACGCAGGCGGCGCAGAGATTGGCGGCACAGTCGATGGCAAGTAAATTCATGAAGCGGCCGGTTGAGACAGTTTCGAAAACAGCTTCCCTCTGCCCGCCAGGGCTCATCACCGCAAGGGCATAATGGATAAATCGTCAGGCGACTTTGCTTCGGCTCAGGTTCAAGACGGTAAGTTTCGACGAACGTAACTGCCACAAATCGGTGCCAGGACTAGCCGATCTGCTCGATACGCAGCACGTGATTATCCCAGACATAGTCCGGCTCGGAACGGGTCGCACCACCGGCTTCGATGATTTCGCCGGCGCCGGTCGTCGCCATGAAGCTTTCCCCATCGGCTGCAACGCCGCAAACCTCGACCAGCGCCTTGGTGGCGACGATGCGGCCGCTGGCCGTGTCGATCACGGCGAGCGAATTGCCCTCAGGCGAAGACACGGCGATAGTGCCGGCGGCAGGGTTGGCGGCGACCGAGCCGATATAGTTCCTGAAGGCCGAGAGCACGTCCTGCGACATGTCGAGCAATTTCAAGTCCTTGCCCGGCGGCGCGCGGCCGAGCAGCGGGGGACGATCGGTGCCCGGCCCCCTGTACTGGCAGCCGAACCAGACGGTGCCGGACCGGTCGGCATCCATATGGCGGATCGACAATTGGTGCAGCGCCGGCGGCAATTCGTGCTTTTCGGTGAGATCGCCCGTGAGACGGTCGACCAGCACGTAGGATGGCCGCATCGTTGCGATGTTGAGCTCGGCGCGGCCATAATCCGGATGCGTCTCGATGCCGCCATTAGCCACAGCAATCGTCCTGCCGTCGGAAAGCAGCAAAAGCTCGTGTGGGCCTATGCCGTAGGTCGGGAACTCGCCGATGCGCTTGAATTTCGCATGCGCGTCATAGACGCCGACGACGCCGGCGGCATTGTCGAAATCGTTCTCGGTGGCGTAGAGCAGCGTACCGTCGGCCGAGAACACGCCGTGGCCGAAGAAATGCCGGCCGGCAACGCTGGCAACGGTCTGCGGTTCATCGCGGCCGGTATGGTCGAAGACGACAGCAAAGGTGCCCGGCTGCCTGGCAAACACCACCGAACGCTTGGACACCGGGTCGAAGGTAACGTCGTGGCCCCGATCGGGCAGATCGATCGTGTGCAACAACTTGCCGGCCTCGGACAGGACGGCCGCGCCATAGCTGCCGTCGCGCTTGACGAAAGCGGTGGCGAAGACCGAGTCGGCGTCGAGTGTCTTTGCCCAGGCCGACGGCGCCATCGCCGCTACGAAACCAGCGCCTGCGGCCCTCAGGAAATCGCGCCGATCGATCAGCGGCGTCCTCATGATCAGTCGCCATCCAATGACGAGAACCCGGCGGTCAGGCCGAATTCGGCGGTCAGCCTGGTGCCGATCAGGGTCGTCAGGCTGGATGTCACCAGCGAGAAATAGTCGAGCTTCTGGCGCAGCGCCGGATCGGCAAGTGCCTTGTCGATCGGTCCCCTGATCGCCTTGGCCGCCTCGATCCCGTTGGTGAGCTGGATGTGGACCGATTCTGCCATCCAGCGCGCATCGGCCGGCAGCGCGTCGCCAAGCTGCGAGGCCTGGAACAGCGTGTCCATGCCCGCCAGATTCCCGGTCAGCGAGCGGGCGGTGTTTTGCGAGCGCCAATAGATCGCCTGTTTCGGTTTGTCGGCCTCCGGCTTGGCGCCCAGGAAGCCTTTCAGGCGTACGTCGCGGACCATTTCCAGCTCGTTGATGAAGACGCCGACCAGTTCGGTCACCGCTTCAGTTCCGTCGTGGTAGAGCGCGTTCTGCGGACCCGGATTGGCCCAGAGCGCGGCAAAGCCGTTGGGCTCGTTCCAGGTATCGCCAACCTCGCCGGCAATCGTCTCGACATTGCCGGCAATGGCCGCACCGTAGGCGCAGCGATAGGCGTCGTCCCTGCCGACCAATTGACCGGCTCCGTCGCCGTAGAGGACGAATTCCAGTGCGCCGAGCCCTTGCATGGCGACGCTCTTTGTAGCCAGCTGGGCCGGATCGGCGGCTGTCGGATCCTTGCCGGCAAGTGCCGCCTGCACCTGCTTCAGGCCGATGCTCTTGCGGTCCGGCCAAAACAGCATGCGCTCAAGCCGGTTGTTTTCCGCGATCGGCCCGAAACGGATGATTTCCACCACCGACCAGGCATCCACGACACCGGCGAACTCGGCGCGTGCCGCATCGAGATTGTCTCGCGAGGGCGCTTGGCAAAGCGCGTGCATGGTCTTGGCCAAGCTGTCCGCATGGTCATGCAGTCTGGCATAGGCCGGGCGGACGAAGCCGTCGATCGCCCGCTGGATCACATCCGAAGCCTTCACCGCCGCGGATGCCGGCAGCGCACCGGCGAGGACCAGCATCAGAGCGAATGCAAGACGCTTCCGCATCAGAGCGACTCCAGAAACTTGATCAGCGCGGCGCGGTCGGCGGCATCGGCAGCGGCAAAGCGGTCACGCGCCTTCTGGCCCTCGCCGCCATGCCACAGAATCGCCTCGGCCAGGCTTCGTGCGCGCCCGTCATGCAGGAAGAAGGTGTTGCCGCTGACAGTCTGGGTGAGCCCGATGCCCCACAGTGGCGGCGTGCGCCATTCGCTTCCCGTGGCCTCGCCCACCGCCTGTCCGTCGGCAAGACCGGGTCCCATGTCATGCAGCAGGAAATCGGAATAAGGCCAGATCAGCTGGAAGGCCTGCGCCTTGTTCGGGGTGCCGCGACGGGTGACAAATTTCGGCGTATGGCAGGAGATGCAGCCCATATCGTAGAACAGTTTTTTGCCGGCGAGCACGTCCGGTCTGTCGAGATCGCGCCGGGCCGGCACAGCAAGGTTTTGCGAATAGAAGGTCACGAGGTCCATGACCGGCGGCGGCGCTTCGACCGGACCGAGGCGCTCCTGTACACCGTTAGGTAGGGCAAGGCAGGTCTTTTCCGCGGCGCTGCAATCGCCCCAGTGCTTCGGCACCTCAGGCGTCGAAATGCCGATATCGCCGGCAAAAGCGTCCGCCGATTGCTGGCGGATCGATGCCGCCTGCGCCTTCCAGCCGAAACGGCCGAGCGTCAGTTCACCGCTGCTGGCGTCGCGTATTATGTTTGGCCTGCCGGAAATCCCGTCACCATCGCGGTCGGCCGCATCGGCACGCGCAAGGATGTCGGCAGGAGCGATCTGCTCGACCAGGCCAAGACCGATCATCGGCGGTGTCATGCGCGGCGACAGCGTGGTGTGCGGATCGAGCGGCCCGTAGGCGAGACCGTCGACCGAATAGCTCGGCTTGCGCAGCGACACCGTGCTGCCGTCCGCCAATTTCACCTTCTCGTCCTGATAGTCGACATGCATCCTGCCTTCGCCCTGCAGGCCGGGAACGGCCAATTCCTGCAGCTGCGTGCCATAGACCGGGTCGGGAAAGTTGAGCACCTTGTGATCGGCGAGCGCGGCTTTCTCCTCCTCGGTACTGGCTTCCCTTGCCAGGCGCAGGAACATCGAGGTGGTGCCGCTGTCGCCTTCGGGCGGATGGCCGCGACCGTCCTTCAGATGACAGTTCTGGCAGGCGCGCTCGTTGAACAGCGGACCGAGCCCATCCGAGGCTTGTGTCGAGGATGGCGAGGACACCCAGTTCTTGCGGAAAATGGCATTGCCGAGCTTGAAGGTACCCTCTTCCTCGAAGCTGATGTTGGCGGAGGATTGCGAGAAGGCGTCCTTGTTGACGTCCTTCTTCGAGGTGCCGGCGCCGCCCTGCATCAGCTCGAATTGCTCGGGCTTGGAGAAATCGCTGGTCGGCCTGGTGATGGCGATGACGCGCGCCAGATCCTTCGGCGTCAGATCCGTGCGGCTGGTGGCAAGCCCCGCCGGTTGCGGCGCCCCGGCCAGCGCCGAGGCTGTGAGCGTCGCCACCACGGCAAGAAAGGCGCCGCGAAGGATACCGTATCGCGGAGGCGGCAGGCCACAATGCTCGGCCGGCCGCAAGCGGCGCATGAAATCTAGGGGGCGCCGCATTCCGGCATGTCCTTATTCCGCCTCGTCGGCCGACGCTGCGTTGAGTTGGCCGTACTTTTCTTCGCCGATCGAGGCGAGCAGGTCGAGTTGCGTCTCGAGGAAGTCGATGTGACCTTCCTCGTCAGCCAGCAATTCCTCGAACAGCTTCATCGTCACGTAGTCGCCTGCTTCGTTACAAACCTCGCGCGAACGCTTGTAGGCGGTGCGCGCGTCATATTCGCCGGCAAGATCGGATTCGAGCACTTCCTTGACATTCTGCCCGATGCGCAGCGGTGCCACGGACTGCAGGTTCGGATGGCCCTCGAGGAAGATGATGCGCGCCACGAGCCGGTCGGCATGGTGCATTTCCTCGATCGATTCAGCGCGTTCCTTCTTCGCTAGCTTGGCATATCCCCAGTCTTCCAGCAGCCGGAAATGCACCCAGTATTGATTGACCGCCCCAAGTTCCAGAAACAGAGCCTCGTTAAGCCGCTCTATGATCTGCTGTTCGCCTTTCATGGGTTCTGCTCCCGTATTGGACGCGCAGGCCTCTGACGCGATCCAGGTGTGAAACGATGTCCACGCCACTCGCCGCCGAGCGGGCATGGTAATTTTCGGTGACCCGAATGATCGTTTCGACCACATTTGGGAAGCAGCCGCAACAGCGACCGCGCTTGTGCATGGCGTGATAGACCTTCGCCGGCACGATCAGCTGCCAGGGGTCCTCATCCAGCAGTCCGACGATCGTCTGCTCTATCTCCTTTTCGGTGATGATGTTGCAATGGCAGATCAGCATTTGTCGCTCTGGCTAACGGCGCTTCGTTGCGTCGCGTGGCTGGTGGTTTCGATAGTCTATTGGAACACCTTGTCCGGTGAATCGAGGCTGTCCGAGCCCTCGAAGGCTATCGCATTGAGCTTCAGGGTACCGACGGCGCGTTCGATCGACTTGGTCTGATCGACCAGCGCGTCGATCGCCGCCTGCACAGTGGCATTGCCTTCCGTGTTGCCTTCTCCGATCTGCTGGTCATAGGCCTCGCCGGCAAGCGCCCGTGCCTTGATGGCCTCCATCTTGGCGACGGTGACGTCCAGTTTGTCCGACAATTCCTTGTCAACCGCCGGGTCGGCCGCCTTGACCATGTCGGCGACCGACGGCCCCTCGACGACAGTGCCGTCGAGCCGCTTGTAGCTGCCATGATAGGCGGCACGGATGCCGATCGCATCGTAAAGATGGGAGTTGTAGGTATTGTCGGAGAAGCAATCGTGCTCCTCTTCCGGGTCGTGCAACAAGAGGCCGAGCTTCATCCGCTCTCCGGCGAGCTCGCCATAGGACAGCGAGCCCATGCCGGTGAAGATGGTCGAAATGGCGGCGTTCGGCTCGCCATCGACAAGGTTCTTGCGGGCGGCGCCGCCTTCCTTCCAGTCGTCGACCATATCCTTTAGATCGGAAACCAGAAGGTCGCTCGCCGATTTCAGATACTGTCCGCGGCGGTCGCAATTGCCGCCGGTGCAATTGGCGAGGTCGTAATCGGTGTAGGGCCGTTCGCCGGCGCCCGGACCGGTGCCGTGTAAGTCCTGACCCCAAAGCAGGAATTCGATCGCGTGATAGCCGGTCGCCACATTGGCCTCGATACCGCCGGCCTCCTGCAGGGTGCCGGAGAGGAACTCCGGCGTCAGGTCGGTGGCGTCGACCTTCTTGCCGTTGATCTCGATCGACTTGTTGGCGATCACATTGGCGGTGTAGAGCGCGTTGGCGTCCGACTCAGTGCCGTAGCTCTTGGCGACATAGTCGATCAAGCCTTCGTCGAGCGGCCAGGAGTTCACCTTGCCTTCCCAGTCGTCGACGATGGCATTGCCGAAGCGATAGACCTCGGTCTGCTGATAGGGAACGCGCGATGCCTTCCAGGCCTCGCGGGCGGCGTTCAGCGTTTCGGCAGATGGCTTGGCGAGCAGCGCATCGACAGCCTTGTCGAGCGCCTCGGCCGCGATCAGCGAATCCTCGTATTTGGCGAGCGCAATGTCGGAATAGGTCTTGATGACCGCCTTGGCATCGGTTTGCGCCTTGGCCGGCAGCACGAACACGGCCGCCGTCAGCATTGCGGTGGCGCCGATCGCCGCAAGCCTGCCGCCATACCGTGCCGTGATCATCGTTCTCATGATTGTCTCTCCTCGGGAATCAATGAAATGCCGGCGCCTCGGCGGGCAGCTGCCAGCGGGCAAAGAAGGGTCGCGCCATCGCGGAAGAAAGACACCGAAATGCCTCCAATCGAAAGGGTTCAAGGCCCAGACATCAAAGGGATGCGCTGACGCGCGAGCTTCCATAAAACGGCGAAGACGCCGGATGTCAACTGGTGGCGTAGAAAAAATTCAATTGAAACAATAGTTTAGAATTATTCTAAACTAGAACTGTCAACTTTAACACCGACGTATGAGGAATGCCGGCGCATGACGCAGTTGACAGGCGGCCGTTCCGGGTGCGACCCGGATCGGCGCTCTTGCGGCGGCGCCGGACAATCGCCACCTGGCGAGACGTCCTAGATTTGGATGAGGAATCGGGCTGTTATGAAGAACGGGGTCGTCATTGTCGGTGCGGGTCATGCGGGCGTGCAAGCGGCCGCCAGCCTGCGCGAAGAAGGCTATGACGGCCCGGTGATCCTGGTCGGCGACGAAAACGAATTGCCCTACCACAAGCCGCCGCTGTCGAAGACCTTCATCAAGGATCAGCAAGCAAAGCCGCAGCCGTTGCGCGGCGAGGCTTTTTATACCGGCAGCGCCATCGACTTCCGGCCAGGCATCCGGGTCGAGCGGATCGACGTAGGCGGCCGCAGGCTGGAGATATCGGGCGGCGGTGTGTTGCCGTTTGACCGGCTGATCCTCGCCACCGGCGCGCGGCCGCGCCTGCTGCCGCTGCCGGGTTCGGAGCTTTCCGGCGTTGTGTCGCTGCGCTCGCTCGGCGATGCCCGCCTGATCCGCGAATTGAGCGCGCAAAGCGAGGAGGTCGTCATCCTCGGCGGCGGCTTCATCGGCCTGGAGATTGCCGCGACGCTCACCGCGGCAGGCCGCAAGGTTACGGTGGTCGAGGCGGTCGACCGGCTGCTCGGCCGCGCCGTGGCACCGGTCATCGCCGGCCATGTGCGCCAGCGGCTGGAGGCCACCGGTGTGCGCATCCTTACCGGCACCACCATCGAACGGCTGGAGGACGAGAACGGCCGTGTTTCGGCTGCAATCACCTCATCCGGCGAAAGATTGCCGGCGCAGATGGTCGTCATCGGCATCGGCGTCGTGCCGAATGTCGAACTGGCCGAAGCCGCCGGCATTGCCATCGCCAACGGCATCCGCGTCGACCAGCAGATGCGCACGTCGGTGCCGGAAATCCTCGCCATCGGCGACGCGGCGTCTTACCGGCACTGGTTCACCGGCGGCGACGTGCGGCTGGAATCGGTGCAGAACGCCACTGACCAGGCGCGGCTCGCCGCACGCACCATCGCCGGCCACACCGACAATTACTCGGCGGTGCCGTGGTTCTGGTCCGATATCGGTGACATGAAGCTGCAGATGGTCGGCCTGATTGCGGGTGGCGACAGCCATGTCGTGCTGGGCGACGTGGCCGAGAACAAATTCTCCATCTACCACTATGCTGGAAGCCGGCTGCTCGGCATCGAATCGGTCAACCGGCCCGGCGACCACATGCTTGGCCGCAAGATGCTCGGCGCCGGCTTTTCGCCGTCGCCGCAGATTGTCGCGACCGGGCCCGACGGGCTGAAGGCCGCGCTCGCCGCCTTCCAGCAGGCAGAGCCGGCCCGCGCGGCAGGATAAGATCAAACCCAATCACCCTGAATGACCGAGTTCGACCGGGAGCTTCAAAACATATAGCGAAGTAAAGGAAACAGCGGTATTTTGACCAATTGAAATTCGTCGGGGGGTGCTCATGGCTCTATATGTCATTGGCGCAGGCATGGGTCGCACTGGCACATATTCGCTGAAGCTCGCGTTGGAGCATCTTGGGTTCGGGCCGTGTCATCACATGGCAGATGTCCACGCCAATCCCGAGCAGAAGGCGCTGTGGCGCGCCGCCGGCCAGGGACAACTCCCGACCTGGGATGCGGCATATGCCGGCTATCTTTCCGCGGTCGATTGGCCAACGGCGCATTTTTGGCGCGAAGTGAGTGACCACTACCCTCATGCAAAGGTTATCCTGACAGTTCGTGACCCGGAAGCCTGGTATGACAGCATGGCGCAAACAATAGGGCTCACGATGGATGCTGCTACCAATGATCCACAGTCCTTTGGTGTGGCGGTGGTTGGAAACACTGTCTTTGGCGGTCGATTTGATAACCGTGATCACGCAATCGCTGTCTATGAAGCACATAACGCTTCCGTGAAATCAACGCTGCCACCTGAACGCCTTCTTACTTATCAGGCCTCCGAAGGGTGGGAGCCGCTTTGTGCCTTTCTCGGTGTACAGTTGCCTTCCGAACCGTTTCCACGCACCAATTCGACTGCCGAATTTCGTGCTCGCATAGGGCGTTGAACGGCGGCTTGCCACCTATCTCGGCCTTCGCCGCAGTTGAATCCTAGGCGATATCCTCGCCGCTCAGGCGGCGCGGGCCTCGCGGATCGAACTTTCCAGGATGTCGAGCGCCTCGTTCATGACTCCGTCCTGGATGGTGATCGGCGCGAGGAAGCGGATGACGTTGCCGTAGACGCCGCAGGTCAGCAGGATCAGGCCCTTGTCGAGCGCCTTCAGCCGGACCGCATTGGCGAGTTCCGGCGACGGCAGCCCCTTCGTCACATCGTTGAACTCGACCGCGTTCATGAAGCCGGGGCCTCTGATATCGACGATTTCCGGGGCTTCGTCGCGGATCGCTTGCAGGCGCTGCTTCAGACGGTTGCCCAGCGTGTTGGCGCGGTCGCAGAGCTTCTCCTCGTCGATGACGTCGAGCACGGCATGCGCCGCGGCGACGCCGATCGGGCTGCCGCCATAGGTGCCGCCGAGTCCGCCGGGGTTCGGCGCATCCATGATCTCGGCACGCCCGGTGACCGCCGCCAACGGGAAGCCGCCGGCCAGGCTCTTGGCCATGGTGGTGATGTCGGCCGCCACCTCGTGGTGGTCCATGGCGAACATCTTGCCGGTGCGGGCAAAGCC
This sequence comes from Mesorhizobium sp. M0701, assembly GCF_040320365.1. Taxonomy (NCBI): domain Bacteria; kingdom Pseudomonadati; phylum Pseudomonadota; class Alphaproteobacteria; order Hyphomicrobiales; family Phyllobacteriaceae; genus Mesorhizobium; species Mesorhizobium sp. M0701. The sequence continues at coordinate 28,908 of NZ_JAMYPO010000016.1, read as the reverse complement.
GGTCTGCACCTCGTCGGCGATCAGCAGCATGCCGTGCTGGTCGCAGATCTTGCGCAATGCGGTCATGAAGTCGCGCGGCGCCTCGTAGAAGCCACCCTCGCCCTGGACCGGCTCGACGATGATGGCGGCTACGCGGGCCGGATCGACATCGGCCTTGAACAGCCGGTCGAGCGCCGCCAGCGAATCGGCGACCGAGACGCCGTGCAGCGCCACCGGGAACGGTGCATGGAAGACATCGGCCGGCATGGCGCCGAAGCCGACCTTGTAGGGCACGACCTTGCCGGTCAGCGCCATACCCATGAAGGTGCGGCCGTGAAAGCCGCCGGAAAAAGCGATGACGGCCGGCCGGCCGGTGGCGTTGCGCGCAATCTTGATCGCGTTCTCGACCGCCTCGGCGCCGGTGGTGACAAAAATCGTCTTCTTGTCGAACTTGCCAGGCAGCATGCCATTCAGCCGTTCGGCCAGCCTGATATAGCTCTCATAGGGCACGACCTGATAGCAGGTGTGGGTGAAGCGGTCGAGCTGCGCCTTGACCGCTTCGATCACCCTGGGGTGACGGTGGCCGGTGTTGACGACGGCGATGCCGGACGAGAAATCGATGTAGCGGCGGCCTTCCACATCCCAGATCTCCGAGTTTTCGGCGCGATCGGCATAGATCTGAGTGGTCATGCCGACGCCGCGCGAAATCGACTGGCTCTTGCGTTCGGAAATGGCTGAATTTGTCATCGTATCCCTCACCGGGCCGGCGCCCGCTCTCGTTTGATGGCTGTTGATACTCTTCTGGGCTTATTTCAGGTTTTCCTCAAGTTGGCACTGGCGGCGGGCGATTGGGCCTGCGGTCCGGCAGCTACGCGATGATGGCCGGCACTATCGCCGGCGCAGCGATCATGCTGCTGTTCCTGCCGGCGCGCTATGCGGCGTGGTTCAGGTCAAGGAGCCGAAAGGCTGGAACGAGCTACCCGTTTTGGAGACCGGCGAACCGGTGCAAGGTCCGACTTAAGGCTTTGCCGGATCATTCGTTATCGTTGGAGGGTACAGGGCGCGACCTGGCTCGCTGCCATGGCGACGATTTTGACTCGCGCCAAGCATGCCAGCCTTCCGGCAAGTCGGCCAACGCAAGGATACTTTCATCCCGCTGCACAACGTTTTGCAAGCTGACAATCATTATGTCGCCTTCGTCAACAGGTCCAATTTCGCTGTTGTGGAATTGCCAACTGCCGTCGTCATCGTCATGCGAGACGTGTGCAATCCAGTCGCCGCGGGTAATTATGACCCGATCCAAAAACACCGCGACATTGGGCGGGTCTGGGAACGTCCATTGCTGCTTGGGAATCTCCCGAAGACAGTTGGTCCTGCGCACGGTGAGAAGCTTCAAGCGGTTCTCACAAACCCCTCGCTCGCCCTCAGCAGATTGCGCGTGTAGTCCTTGGTGACGCGGCGATCGACGAGGTCGCCGGCGCTGAGGTGCTCGACCGCCTCGCCGTTCTGCATCACCATCAGCCGCTCGCACATGTGGGTGATGATGGCTAGGTCGTGGCTGACCATCAGGAAGGTCAGCTTGCGGCGGCGCCTGAGCTCTTCCAGCAGGTTCAGCACCTCCGCCTGCACCGAAGCGTCGAGCGCCGAGGTCGGCTCGTCGAGCAGCAGGATCGACGGTTCCAGAATCAGGGCGCGGGCGATCGCCACGCGCTGGCGCTGACCGCCGGACAATTGATGCGAATAGCGAAAACGGAACCCGGTGCCGAGGCCGACCTCTTCGAGTGCCCGCTGGATGCGCTTTTCGCCGTCGGCGAAGCCGTGAATGGCGAGCGGCTCCTGCAGCAGGCGGTCGACGGTCTGGCGCGGGTGCAGCGAACCGTACGGGTCCTGGAAGACCATCTGCACCTCGCGGTAAAACGCCTTGTCGCGACGCGCGCCGAGCGTTTTGCCGTTGACCGCGATGGTGCCTGATGCGGCCGGCGCCAGGCCGGCGATTGCCCTGAGCAACGTCGACTTGCCGGAGCCGGACTCGCCGACCAGGCCGAAGGATTCACCGGATTCGACCTCGAGGCTGACGCCTTTCAACGCGCGGAAGCGGTCGAAGACCACCTCCAGCCTGTCGACGGAAAGGGCTGCCGTCATGCCGCCCACTCCGGCTTGCGGTCGAGCACCGGCAGCGGGTGACGGTCGGCGCCGATCTTGGGCATGCAGTTGAGCAGGCCGCGCGTATAGGGATGCTGGGCGCGGCCGAGCTCCGAGGCTTTGAGCTGTTCGACCACCTTGCCGGCATACATGACGATGACACGATCACAGAAGGACGAGACCAGGCGCAGATCGTGCGAGATGAAGATCAGCCCCATGCCGCGCTCGCTGACCAGCCGGTCGAGGATGCCGAGCACGTCGAGCTGGACAGTGACGTCGAGTGCCGAGGTCGGCTCGTCGGCGATCATCATTTCCGGCCCGGCGATCAGCATCATGGCGATCATGGCGCGCTGGCCCATGCCGCCGGAAACCTCGTGCGGATGCAGGTCGAAGACACGGGCCGGATCGCGGATCTGCACAGCCTCCAGCATGGCCAGCGCGCGGTCGCGGGCTTCGGCCTTGGAGACCTTCTCATGCGTGCGCAGCGTCTCGACGATCTGGCGGCCGATGCTCATCACCGGGTCGAGCGAATATTTCGGATCCTGCAGGATCATGGCGATACGCTTGCCGCGCAGCGCGCGGCGCTCGCGCGGCGAGGCGGCCAGCAGGTCGATGCCGTCAAAAGCGAGCGTCTTCGCGGTCACCTCGGCCTGCGGCGGGGTGACGCCCATGATGGCGCGGCCGGTCTGCGACTTGCCCGAACCGCTCTCGCCAACAATGCCGAGCCGCTCGCGGCCGAGCGAGAAGGAGACGCCGCGCACCGCCTCGATCAGGCCGGTGCGCGTCGGGAAGGTGACGCGCAGGTCGTCGACTTCGAGAAGCGTGCTCATTGGTCGCCACTCATTGGTCGCCACTTCGGGGATCGAGCGCGTCGCGCAGTCCGTCGCCGAGCAGGTTGAAGCCGAGGCTGACGATGAGGATGGCAAAGCCCGGAGCACCCGCCACCCACCACTGGTCGAGCACGAAGCGGCGGCCCGACGCGATCATCGCGCCCCATTCGGGCAGTGGCGGCTGCGCGCCGAGGCCGAGGAAGCCGAGGCCGGCCGCGGTCAGGATGATGCCGGCCATGTCGAGCGTCACCCTGATGATCAGCGAGGAGATGCAGAGCGGCATGATGTGGCGAAGCACGATGCGAAACGGCGAGGCGCCCATCAACTGCACCGCCTTGATATAATCGGAATTGCGCACCGTCAGCGTTTCGGCGCGGGCAATGCGCGCATAGGGCGGCCACGAGGTGATGGCGATGGCAAGCACGGCATTTTCGATGCCGGGGCCGAGCGCCGCGACAAAGGCCAGCGCCAGGATCAGCTTCGGAAAGGCGAGAAAGATGTCGGTGATGCGCATCAGGATCGCATCGGTCCAGCCGCCGGCATAGCCGGCGACGGTGCCGACCAGCAAGCCGATGGGCGCGGCGATAATGGCAACCAGAATGACGACGTAGAGTGTCCAGCGCGAGCCGAAGATGATGCGCGAATAGATATCGCGGCCGAGATCGTCGGTGCCGAACCAGTGCGCCGCACTCGGCGCCAGGAGCCGCGAGCCCTTGAGGTCGCCGAATGTCGGCGAATAGGGCGCCAGCACATCGGCGAATGCCGCGACCACCAGCAGGGCGACGATGATGAGCAGGCCGGCAAACGCCAGCCGGTTGGCGGAAAAGCGCCGCCACGCCACATAGGCGCGGCCGAGCCTCGCCTGCACGCGCGACGCCGGCCGCTCGCTGAGCAGCCAGTCGCGGCGGGTTTGAATCGCTTCCGTGCTCATCCTGCCTTGGTCCTCATCCTGCCTTGGTCCTTGGATCGAGCAGCCGGTAGAGCAGGTCGGAGAATAGATTGATGGCGATGAAGACCGAGCCGATGATGATCGTGCCGCCAAGCACGGCATTCATGTCCGCGTTCTGCAGCGAGTTGGTGATGTAGAGGCCGATGCCCGGCCACGAAAACACTGTCTCGGTCAGCACCGAGCCTTCGAGCAGCCCGGCATAGGACAGAGCGATCACCGTGACCATCGGCACCGCGGCGTTGCGCAGCGCGTGACCCCAGATGATGCGCGTTTCCGACAGGCCCTTGGCGCGCGCTGCGACGATGTATTCCTGGGTGAGTTCGTTCAGCATGAACGAGCGCGTCATGCGGCTGATGTAGGCGAGCGAGAAATAGCCGAGCAGCGAGGCCGGCAGGATGATGTGGCGGAAGGCATCGGCAAATACGTCCCACTGCCGCTGCCAGAGAGCATCCAGCAGGTAAAAGCCGGTAATCGGCGTGAAGGTGTATTCGTAGACGACGTCGAGCCGGCCGGGAAAGGCGACCCATTGCAGCTTGGCGTAGAACAGCACAAGCGCCAGCAGCCCCAGCCAAAAGATCGGCACGGAATAGCCGACAAGGCCGATGATGCGCACGATCTGGTCGATAACGCTGCCGCGCCGCACGGCGGCAAGCACACCGAGCGGCACGCCGATCACCGAACCGATCAATGTTCCCAATGTCGCCAGTTCGAGCGTCGCCGGAAAGGCGCGGCGGATATCGGTCATCACCGGATTGGTGGTCAGCACCGAGGTGCCGAAATCACCGTTCAGGGCATGTTTGACATAGATGTAGAACTGCTCGACCAGCGGCAGGTCGAGGCCCATCTCGCGGCGCGTTCGCTCGACGACGTTGGCCGGCGCCCGGTCGCCGAGCACCGCCAGCACCGGGTCGATCGGGATCACGCGGCCGATGAAGAAGGTCACCGCGAGCAGACCGAGATAAGTCGTTATCGCGATGACCAGGAACCGAGCGATCGATGAGGCCACGGCAACGGCGCGGGCGCCGCCGCGCCCTGCCGTCACCTCGCTTTCAACTACGCTCATACGGCGCGTCCGCCGGCATCACTCCCCGGCGTCACTCCTTCGAAACGGGGCCGACGAAGTTGGTGTCGAAGCTCGGGCCGAGCGCAAAGCCCTTGAGGTTCTTGCGCAGGCCGGCCACTTCCAGCTGCTGGTGGATGATGACGAAGGGGCTGGTATCGAGAATCTTCTTCTCGAGATCCTGGTACATTGCGGCGCGCTTGGCCGCGTCCTTCTCGAGCAGGGCGGCTTCGGTCTGCTTGGTCAAGTCCGGAATGTCCCAGGCGTTGCGCCAGGCCAGCGTCTTGGTCTTGCCTTCATCCGAATTGTCCGGGTTGCTGGCAAAGGTCTGGGCATTGGAGTTCGGGTCGAAATAGTCCTGGCCCCACTGGCCGATATAGATGTCGTGGTTGCGGGCGCGGTATTTGGTCAGCGTCTGCTTGCCGTCGCCGGGGATGATCTCCAGCTTGATGCCGGCCTGTCCCAGCGTCTGCTGGATCGATTCCGCCATCCCGGTAATCGGCTGGGTGCTGCGTACGTCCATGGTGACACTGAAGCCGTCGGCGAGGCCGGCCTTGGCAAGCAGTTCCTTGGCCTTGGCGACGTCGAGCTTAAAGGGGTTTTCGTCCAGCTCGCCGAGCACGCCCTTGGGCAGGAAGGTCTGATGGATCTCGCCGATGCCCTTGAGGATGGTCGAGCCCAACGCGTCGTAGTCGACGAGATATTTGAACGCCTGGCGAACCTCGGGCTTGGCGAGGTTCGGGTTCTTCTGGTTGAGGCTGATATAAAAGACCGTGCCCTTCGGCGCCGAGGTGGTGGTGAGATCGGCATTCTTGGCGATGGCATCGAGGTCGTTCGGCTCGAGATTGCGGGCGACGTCGATGTCGCCGGCTTCCAGCGCCAGGCGCTGGCCCGAGCTTTCCTTCATATTGCGATAGATGACGCGGGCAAGCTTGGCTTTTTCGCCGTAGTAATTGTCGTTGCGCTCAAGGACGACGGCCTCGTTGGCCCGCCATTCGCGCATTTTGAAGGCACCGGAGCCGGCGTAGCCGGTCTTCAGCCAGGCGTTGCCGAAATCATTGTCCCATTTGTAGTCGGCGCTCGGCGTGACCGCGGCGACATGCTCCTTGACCAGCTTGGCATCGACGACCGAGGCGACCGTCGCCGACAGGCAGTTCAGCACGAAGCTCGGCGCATAGGCCTTGTCGACGGTGAACTGGAACGTCGTGTCATCAACGGCCTTGGCTTTCTCGGTGACGTTGCCGCCATCGATACCGAACTGGCCGATAATAAAGGCCGGGCTCTTGTCGAGCTTGATGGCGCGCTCGAACGAATAGGCGACGTCCGCCGCTGTGATCGGATTGCCGGAGGCGAATTTGAGGCCGGGCTTGAGCTTGAACGTGTAGGTCAGGCCGTCGTCGGAGACGCTCCAGCTTTCGGCGAGATCGCCCTTGACCTTGGATGTGTCGCTGAGGTCGAGGCGTACCAGAAGATCATAGGTGTTGCCGGTGACCTCTGCGGTCGACAATTCGAATGCTTCGCCCGGATCCATGGTGATGATGTCGTCGATGGCGAAACCCTCGACCAGCGTGTCGGCGGGCGTGACCGCGAAGGCAGGCGCACCGGCCAGAAGCAGCGCGGACATGGCCGCGCCCGCGAGCAAGAAGCGGGAGCGTAGAGCAAACTTTTCCATCATCATTTTAACTGTTCCCTGTTTTTGTTGACCTGAGTTCCCGGCTCAGGGTTGTGGCATTTCTTGCCGCGTCGAACGGTGATCCCCGGACCGTTGTCTTGGCAATTTTTTGTGCGGTTCCGGTTCACCATATCCGGCGGTTTCGAGCGCGGCAACGAGCATTTGCAGAACGGTCGATTGGGCCAGACCGGCGGTGCGAAAATCCGGCTATTTCAGCGCGGTAACCAGGTCGGCGTCGGGAAAGCAGGTAGCGGAACGGCCGTTGCTGGCCTGCCATTTGCCGATCGAGCGGCGCGTCTTGAAGCCAGGCAGGCCGTCGGCGCTGCCGACATCGTAGCCCTTGGCTTCCAGCGCCCGCTGCAGGGCGGCGATGTCGGAGCGGTAGAGCCCGCCCACCGCGCCCCAATTGCCCGAGAAATTGCTGTCGCCATGGGCGATGCGATCGGCGCCATGGCCGATGAACAGGGCATAGAGATCGCTGGTGTTATACTGCTTCAGCACATAGAAATTGGGGGTGACGATGAAGGCCGGGCCGCTACGCCCGGCCGGCATCAAAAGAAAGCCCTCGGCTTTCAGTTCGCTCGCCGGGAACGGTTTACCCGACACTCGCCTGATGCCCGTATCAGCCCATTGGGAAATCTTCTTGCCCTGGTCCGGACCTTCGAGCGAGCACGAGACGCTGTCCGGCACAGTCACCTCGAAGCCCCAGCCGCGGCCCCTGACCCAGCCATAATGGACGAGATAATTGGCGATCGATGCCAGTATATCGGGCGTCGAATTCCAGATGTCGGTGCGGCCGTCGCCGTCGAAATCGACGGCATGCTTGAGGAACGATGTCGGCATGAACTGCGGCTGGCCAAGCGCGCCTGCCCAAGACGATTTCATCGCGCCGACCGGGGCAAGCCCGCGCTCGACGATCTCGAGCGCAGCCAAGAGCTCGGTGCGGAAGAATTCCTTCTTGGTCGACATGAACGCCTTGGTGCCCAGCACCTCGAAGGCGTCATAAGGCATCTTCGCCGCGCCGAAGCCGCTCTCGCGGCCCCAGATCGCCAGCAGCACTTCGCCAGGCACGCCGTAGCGTTTCTCGATCGCGGCAAGAGTCCTAGCGTTGGTCGCCTCGCGGGTGCGGCCGCCGGCGGTCACCGCTCGGACTATCTTTTCAGCGAAATAGGCGCCCGGCGAACCGAATTCGGCCTGATGCTGCTTCTGCGGCGTCGTCGCCTTCTCGCCCGGCTTCACCAGGTCGGGCAGTCTGAGGTTCGGCTTGACGCCGTCGAAAGCGGCATCGAAGGTTTTCCTAGAGATGCCTTTGGCCTTGGCTTCGGGCCAGAGGTCGTTGCTGAGCCAGGCGTGGAACTGGTCGTCGATTTTTGCGGCGGAGGCGGGAGTGGCGAGGATCAACCCAAGTAGGGCTGCTAGAAACGAGAGGCAGGCTAGTGTGCGAGCTCGGCGTTCTGTCGCGCCCCCCTCTGTCCTGCCGGACATCTCCCCCACTTGGGGGTGTTTGGACCGGAGACATCGCGAACAGGTGTGCGAGGACATCGCGAACAGTTTGGCGCGCTTTGGACAGAGGGGGGCGCGAAGGAACGCAGTCATCTCAAGAGCACCCTTCCCCCAACCTGCTCAAAACACTGTCCGCGACTTCAGTGCTGCGGCCAGCGTACCTTCGTCGAGATAATCGAGTTCGCCGCCGACCGGAACACCGTGCGCCAGGCGCGTCACCTTGATGTCGAAGCCGGAAAGCTGGTCGGTGAGGTAGTGCGCGGTGGTCTGGCCCTCGACCGTGGCGTTGACGGCGAGGATCACTTCCTTGACCTCGCCACCGGCGACGCGATCGACCAGCGAACGGATGTTTAGCTCATCAGGACCAATGCCGTCGAGCGGCGACAGCGTACCGCCGAGCACATGGTAGCGCACGTTCATGGCTGTCGCCCGCTCCAGCGCCCAAAGGTCGGCCACGTCCTCGACGACGATGAGCGTAGTGGGGTCGCGGCGGGGGTCGGTGCAGATCATGCATGGATCCGAGGTATCGACATTGCCGCAGGTCGAGCAGATGCGCACCTTGTCGACCGCCTCGCCCATGGCGGCGGCGAGCGGCGCCAGCAGCTGTTCCTTCTTCTTGATGAGGTGGAGCGCGGCGCGGCGTGCCGAACGCGGACCGAGCCCCGGCACCTTGGCCAGCAGCTGGATCAGGCGTTCGATCTCGGGACCGGCGATTCGCTTCGACATCGCACCGGTTTAGGATTTTTCCGCACGCTTTGGAACTCTGCTGAGGCGGGCGACCGGGCAATCGCTTCAGGCTTGAATTCGCCCGTCACCCTTGTCCGGGCGTTGGCGCTGCCCCTCACCCGCCTGCCGGCGACCTCTCCCCGTATAGTGACGGGGAGAGGAACGCTCTTATCGACGGTTTCGCCAATCATCATCGTTGCAGAATGTACGCCAGGATTGCGGCCGTCCCCCTTCTCCCCGTCACTATACGGGGAGAAGTGCCCGGCAGGGCGATGAGGGGCGGCGCCGACTCCACGTATTTGTCCGAAGCGACTGCAAGCCACTAGGGCCCTCAGTTTTCTTCCAGTGGCCGGGTCTGGCCGGCGATCATCGCGCCGATGGCGTCGGTGTTCTCGGGCGTCGCCTCGAACGACATTGTCGGCTCTGCCGGCGCTGCCTCGAAGGAGGTGACAGGCCGTGCGCTCGCGGTCCCACCGAAACGGGCCGCATCGGGCTCCTGCATTGGTTCTTGCAGCGCCACCAGCACCGGCTTCTCCTGGGTGGGCTTCTCTGGGGCCGCCCTCTCCGGGGTCGCCATCCCGGCAGTCACCCTTGTCTGCTTTGCCGGCTGCGATGCGGCGGCGGTCACATAGGTCGCCTTGGCGAATGTCGGCTTGACCTCGCGAGCCGGCTCCGCCGAGGCGACAAGTATGGCCTGAGCGGCAGGCGCTTGCGGCTTGGCCTGGGCCATGGCGACCACCGGTTCGTCCGGCAGCGGCTGCCAGTTGCGGCCGCGCTTTTCATAAAAGGCATTACCGCCGGCGACCATGGTGTAGTGCATGTTCCTGTAGGGGAAGCGCAGGCCGGCGGTGTGGAAATACATGGTGTTCTTCAGCTTGGCTTTGCGCTCGCCCTTGAGCACCGCCTCGGCGGCCTCCTCGACGTCGGGCATCGCCTTCGAATTCATCGGCCGTGTCATGACGCCCGGCGCGAACTGGCCGCGCTCGCCGACGACCTGGCAGATGGTGTTGCCGTGATTGCCGGACCGCAGCCGGTTCATCACCACGGTGCCGACCGCAATCATGCCGTCACGGCTGGAGCGGTTGGACTCGAAGAACATCGCCCGCTCCAGGCATTCCTTTTCCTTCGGCGTGGAATTGTAGGAGCGCGAGCTCAGGAAATTCGGCGTAATAGCATCGGTCAGGCTGGACATGCCGTGCGAGGCGGTCTGACTGCAAGCGGCCAAAAACAGCGGCGAGATAACGACGCCGAGCCGCAACGGCGTCTTCCATCGGGTAGAGATCAACAGGTGTCCCCTCAATTCTGCTGCCAGCCCGCCCCTGGTTGCGGCAAGAATGAGACACTTTCAGGCAAAAAGATGGCTAAAGCGTTATTAAGTGTGGGGCGTTGCCCAATAGACACAGCTGGCGGTAGAGCGAGCACTGGGCCGCTGCACTCTTCGGCCACTGTAACGGCATACGATTGACTAGCGCGTCGCGTTCGACCGGCCTCATGCGACGCGCTTTAGGTTCTTGTTTTGATGCATGTCGTTATCGCAAAACCGCTGCACACTTTTGCGCGACATGCACTAGCCTTAGAACGGCAGTTTCATTCCCGGCGGGATCGGTAGGCCCGCGGTCAGCGCCCTGGTCTTCTCCTGCATGATCTGCTCGACCTTGGTCCTGGCGTCGTTGTGGGCAGCGAGAAGCAGGTCCTCGAGAATCTCGACCTCGTCTTCCTTGAACAGCGACGGGTCGATCTTCAGCGACTTCATCTCGAATTTGCCGGTCAGCGTCACGCTGACCAGGCCGCCGCCGGCCTGCCCGGTGGCTTCCAGCGTGGCGATCTCATCCTGCATGGCCTGGAACTTGGCCTGCATTTCCTTTGCCTTGCCCATCATGCCGAGAAGGTCTTTCATCGCACTGTCCTTTGCAGCTGGTCCTGGTTGTTCAGGTTTCGTCGTCGTCGGCCGGCGGCTCGACCGGCACTTCGGCCTCGTCGGCTTCCGGCGCGTCGGGAATGCGCACGTCGATGATCTTGGCACCGGGAAAGCGCGCCAGGATGGCGGCGACCGTCGGGTCGCTCTTGGCATCGAGGAAGGCGTTTTCGCGCTTTGTCGATTCCAGCTCGGCCAAGGTCTGGCCGCCCTCGTCCTTCGACAGCGACACCAGCCAGTTGCGGCCCGTCCAGGCGCGCAGCTTGGCGGTCAAATCATTGAGCAACATCTTCGGCGCATCGTCGGTCAGGCTGACGTCGATACGACCGGGCTCGATGCGCACCAGGCGCACGCAACGCTTCACCAGCACCTTGAAGGCCATGTCGCGCTGGACGTCGGCAAGGGCGACAATGTCGGCCAGCGATTTCACCGGCACCGGCGGCGCCTCGACCGCCGGCTCCGGCGGAGCAACGAAGTTGGTCGGCACGGGCTCGGCTTCGACCAGGCGCATCGTCTCGACCAGGCGCATTGTCTGGGCGCCGCCATTGGCCGTCGGCATCCGCGCCTGCGCCACGGCGCCGGCACCACCGCTTGCAGGCGCATGGTTTGCCGGGCCGGGGCTTGCCGGCGTGCCATTCACGCGCGGCGCAGCGCCCGGCAGGGTACCGCCGTTCTCCAGCGATTTCAGCGCCTCGTCCAGCGTCGGCAGGTCGGCGGCATGGGCCAGCCGGATCAGCACCATCTCGGCGGCGCTGACCGGGCGGTTGGAGGTCTGCACCTCGGGAATACCTTTCAAGAGCATCTGCCAAGTCCGCGACAGCACCTTGACCGACATCGTGCTGGCGAAATCGGCGCCGCGCCGGCGCTCGTCCTCGGACAGCGAGGCGTCGTCGATGGCAGCAGGCACGAAACGCAGACGGGTGACCAGATGGTTGAACTCGGCAAGGTCGGTCAGCACCGCGGCAGGATCGGCGCCGGTATCGTACTGGGCACGGAATTCGGCAAGTGCGGCGGCGACGTCGCCCTTCATGACATGTTCGAACAGGTCGACGATGCGGGCACGGTCGGCAAGGCCGAGCATGGCGCGCACCGCTTCGGCGCTGACCGCGCCGCCGCCATGGGCGATCGCCTGGTCGAGGATCGACTGCGCATCGCGCATCGAGCCTTCGGCCGCGCGCGCGATCATCGCCAGCGCATCGTCTTCGACTTCGATGCCCTCCAGACCGGCTATCCTGGCAAGGTCGGCCTTGATCATTGCCGCATCGATGCGCCTGAGGTCGAAACGCTGGCAGCGCGACAGGACGGTGATCGGCACCTTGCGGATTTCGGTGGTGGCGAAGATGAACTTGACGTGCGGCGGCGGCTCTTCCAGCGTCTTCAGCAGGCCGTTGAAGGCCTGGTTGGAAAGCATGTGCACTTCGTCGATGATGTAGACCTTGTAGCGCGCCGACACCGGGGCGTAGCGCACACGCTCGATGATGTCCCTGATGTCGTCGATGCCGGTATGCGAGGCGGCGTCCATCTCGATGACGTCGACATGCCGGCCTTCCATGATCGCCTGGCAATGCTCGCCGAGCACGGCAAGGTCGACGGACGGCTGATCGACGGTCGATGTTTTGTAGTTCAGGGCCCGCGCGAGTATGCGCGCGGTCGTCGTCTTGCCGACGCCACGCACGCCGGTCAGCATCCAGGCCTGGGCGATGCGGCCGGTGGCAAAGGCATTGGTCAACGTGCGGACCATCGGCTCCTGGCCGATCAGTTCGGAGAAATTCGACGGTCGGTATTTGCGCGCCAGCACGCGGTAGGCGGCAGGCTTGTCCAATTTCCCGGCCTCGTTTCCGGCTTCGCTCATTCGCCCGTTAAGCTCCAAGGGCTGCCACTGGAGGCGGCCGATTCCTGCGCATAGTTTCGCCCGCACGGCTTGGCGCCGTCAATGTCAGGGCAAAAGGCGAAGAGGCGGGAGGCTGGAACAATGACCCGTTCCGGGCTCGTTAGGGCTGCTTCCTTCCGGACCTGACCCGGTTGGCGAGTGGACCGTCCACCACCAACCTCCCAGCCCCCATATCGGCAATCCGGCGATGAAATGCAAGTGCGGATGATAGGGGCCTTGAGCGACGGCGAAAGCTGAAACCAAAAACCCGCCTCGGCGGGCGGGTCGTTGGTGCGAATAATCACCGAGATTAGTAGCATAGCTGCCGGCACAAAGCAAGAACAAAATGTGGCCGCGATCAAAATCGTCGGCCTCGGCGGGGCAGCGCCAACCTGATGCAATTTGCCCGGGCCCTCACTTCTTCGCGCACAATCAGCGCCGCGACGGCCAATGTTGCTTGCTGCCCCTTGCGGCCCTTCGGAAGCCGCTCTAGCGTCGATGGAGTTCAAAAAACGTCAAAAAGTGAGGGAAACGCCGATGCTGCCGGGCCTCAAGGCCGGATTCACGCTTGACGCCCAGTTGGAAGCCGACAGCGAACAGCTGATGTGGCTCGGCCTGTGCGAATTGCGCGTCATGAACGACCGCCGCTGGCCATGGCTGCTGCTGGTGCCGCAGCGGCCGGGCATCGAGGAAATCCACGACATGACGCCGCTGGACCAGGCGATGCTGACCTTCGAGACCAACATGGTGGCGCTGGCGCTGAAGCGGGTGACCGGCTGCACCAAGATCAACACCGGCGCACTCGGCAACATCGTGCGCCAGCTGCATGTACACGTCGTCGCGCGCTCGGAAGGCGATCCCGGCTGGCCCGGCCCGGTGTGGGGGCACGGCCTGCGCGAGCCCTATCAGCGCTCCGACCTTCGCAAGTTTGCGGAAAAGATCAAGGCAGCGCTATAAGCCTCTCCCGTGTCCACCTTGAACCTTCCCGAGTCTGCATGAGCTTTCGCCTGTTTGACGCGCCCTTGCGCGAGCCGAGCCAGTTCGTCGGCTTCGCCGGCAACATTATCGACCGGCAGTCCGAAAACCGCGCCGACGATTCCGTCGAAAAGGCACTCGCCGATCCCTCGGCGCGGCTTTTGCTGATGCGTGGCGGCCGGCTCTATTTGAAGCTTGCGCAAGGCGCATTCGACCCCTGGTTCGGGGTGGCCGAATGCCGGCCGCTCGAAGCATCGCTCGAAAACGGCGTCCTGCTCGGTTTTTCCGAAAGCGGCCCGGTGCTGGCGGTGCCGGCCGGGGTCGAGCCCGAGCAGCTTCCCGAGACGATCAAGGCGATCGACTATCGCTCGGTCTATATGCAGGGGCTGATCGACGAAGCGGCGGCCGGCGCGCTGGCGCAAGGGGCGGCGCTGCTCGCCTGGCATGCCAGCCATCGCTTCTGCAGCAAATGCGGCACCGAAGCCGAGATGCGGGCGGGCGGTTACAAGCGGCATTGCCCGGCCTGCGGTACGGAGCACTTTCCGCGCACCGACCCGGTAGCGATCATGCTGACGGCAACACGCGAAAAATGCCTGCTCGGCCGCGGCCGGCATTTCGGGCCCGGCATGTATTCGGCGCTCGCCGGTTTCATCGAGCCGGGCGAGACGATCGAGGCGGCGGTGCGCCGCGAAACGCTGGAGGAAGCCGGCATCCGGCTAGGCCGCGTCGTCTACCACGCCAGCCAGCCCTGGCCGTTTCCCTATTCGCTGATGATCGGCTGCTTCGGCGAACCGCTCAACGACGATATCCAGCCCGACCTCAACGAGCTGGAAGATTGCCGCTGGTTCTTTCGCGACGAGGTGCTCTCGATGCTGGCCCGCGAGCATCCGGGCGGCCTGGTGACGCCGCCGAAGGGGGCGATCGCCTATAACCTCATCCGCGCCTGGGCTGACAGCGCGTGACACGAAGACATCGCAGGAGCAAAAAATGATCCGTCACACCGTCGTGTTCACGCTGAAACACCCGCCGCATTCGCTCGAGGAAAAACGGTTCCTCGCCGACGCCAAGAGGATTCTCACGGCGATAAAGGGCGTCACGCATTTCGAGCAGTTGCGGCAGGTCAGTCCCAAGAACGACTACCGCTTCGGCTTCTCGATGGAGTTCGCCGATCAGCGGGCCTATTCCGGCTACAACGACCATCCCGACCACGTCGCCTTCGTCCGCGACCGCTGGATCCCGGAAGTCGAGGCGTTTATGGAGATCGACTACGTGCCGCTCGGCTGGGGCTGAGACTGGAAAGCGGCGCTCTAACAAATCAATACCCGGCGTCGCGATCCACCACATTTTCCAGCGCTTCGCCGCGCTCGAAAGCATCCATCTGACGCAGCATGATCGGCGCCAGGTGGACCGGATCGGAGGTTGCCGCCGCGTGCGGCGTCACGAACACTTTGGGGTGGCTCCATAGCGGGCTGGTCTTCGGCAGCGGCTCGACCTCGAACACGTCGAGGCTGGCTTCCTTCAGCGTGCCGTCGTCCAGCGCGCGCAAAATGTCGGCGTCCTTCTGCAGCCTGCCGCGCCCGGCATTGATCAGCACTGAGCCGCCGAGGCCGTTGCGCTTCCGCAGCTCCTTCAGCACGCCGTGGTTGATGATACCGTGCGTCTCTGGCGTCAGCGGCAGCAGCACCACCAGGATATCGGTGGCGTTGAGGAACGGGATCAGGCCGGCCTCGCCCGCGTAAGTCGAGACACCTTGCATCGGCCGATCGCTGCGCGACCAGCCATTGACGGGAAAGCCGAGCGACAACAGCACCGATGCCGCCGCGCGGCCAAGCGTGCCGAGCCCCATAATGCCGACCGAGATGTCGCTGGCCGGCCGCTGCTGCGGTTCATGCCAGAGCTTCTTCTGCTGCTGGGCGCGGTAGAGCATGCCTTGGCGATGGTGGTCGAGCACCCGCCAGACGACGTATTCGGTCATGTACTGGGTCAGGTTGTCGGCCACCACCTTGACGACCGGTACGTCGGGCAAGGTGGGATCGGCGAAGATGTGGTCGACGCCGGCGCCGATCGAGAAGATGGCGCGCAGATTGGGCAGCGACGACAACAGGTTCGGCCGCTGTTTCCACACCACAGCATAGGTAATCGAGGGATCGCCGGCACCATTCGGCTCGAGCACCACCTCGCGCTCCGCCGACAGCAGTTCGCGCCAGCGCAGCGGATGAATACCGGTGAGGGCAAGCAGGATGCGGCCTTTTTCCATTGCGGATTGTTTTTCCCTTTTTACCAACAGCGTTCGAGTCCCGACGCGCAAGGCGCGGCAGCGTTTTGATTTTGTGCATGATCTCTGGCGAAAATCTACTCGCTGACGATGCCGACCGGCGCCGTTTCGATCTTGAAGGCGGCCGAGATCAACGCCTTTGTATAGTCGGTCCGCGGGCTGCCGAAAATCTGTTCGGAAGGACCGGCCTCGACGATCCTGCCGTTGCGCATGACGATGACTTCGTTGGCGAGCGCGCGGATGACCCTCAGATCGTGGCTGATGAAGAGGTAGGCGAGGTCGTGCTTGGCCTGCAGGCTGCGCAAGAGGTCGACGACCTGCGCCTGCACGCTCATGTCGAGCGCCGAGGTCGGCTCGTCCAGCATGACGAAACGCGGGTTGAGCACCATGGCGCGCGCGATGGCGACGCGCTGGCGCTGGCCGCCGGAGAATTCGTGCGGATAGCGGTTGCGCGTCGCCGGATCGAGGCCGACTTCCCCGAGCACGTCGACGACTCTGCTGTCGCGCTCATCGGGCGACAGCTTCGGCTCATGGATCTTCAACCCTTCCTCGATGATCTCGGCGACCGACATGCGCGGACTGAGCGAACCGAACGGATCCTGGAAGACGATCTGCAACGCGCGCCGCAACGGCCGCATTTCGTTGAAGGACAGCTGATCGATGCCGCGTCCGTTGAACTGGATGGTCCCGGTCGACGAGATCATCCTGGCCAGCGCCAGGCCGAGCGTCGTCTTGCCTGAGCCGGATTCGCCGACGACGCCGAGCGTCTGGCCGGCCCGCACGGTGACGTCGATGCCGTCGACCGCCTTCACATTGTCGACGGTGCGCCGGAAGAAGCCCTTCTTGATCGGAAACCAGACCTTGACGTCCTTGCCGACCATCACCGGCTTGGCGGCCTGGTTGGCCGCCGGCGGCTTGCCTTTCGGCTCGGCGGCAAGCAGATGCCGCGTGTAGGCGTGCTGCGGATTGGCGAATATCTCCTTGGTCGGGCCGGTCTCGACGATCTTGCCCTTGGTCATCACGCAGACCCGGTCGGCGATCTTCCTGACGATGCCGAGATCGTGGGTGATGAACAGCATCGACATGTTCTTGCGGCTTTTCAGGCCGGCGAGTAGCTCGAGGATCTGCGCCTGGACGGTGACGTCGAGCGCCGTCGTCGGCTCGTCGGCGATCAAAAGTTCAGGCTCGTTGGCCAGCGACATGGCGATCATGACGCGCTGGCGCTGGCCGCCGGAAAGCTGGTGCGGATAGGCGTCGAGCCGCTTCTCCGGCTCGCGGATGCCGACCTCGCGCAGAAGTTCCAGCGTGCGCGCCTTGGCTTTGCGATCCCCCAGGCCCTGATGCAGCTTCAATACCTCGACGATCTGCTGCTCTATCGTATGCAGCGGGTTGAGCGAGGTCATCGGCTCCTGGAAGATCATGGTGATCTTGTTGCCGCGCACGCGGCGCAGGTCTCTCTCGTCGGCGGCAAGCAGGTCGGCGCCGAGGAACAGGATCTTTCCCGACGGGTGGCTGGCGGTCGGATAGGGCAGCAGCTTCAGAACCGACAGCGCGGTGACCGACTTGCCGGAGCCGGATTCGCCGACCAGCGCCACCGTCTCGCCCTTGGCAAGGTCGAAGGAAATATGGTCGACGGCCATCGACTGGTCGCCGGCTTGCGTGAAGGCGACGCTGAGATCCTGGACCGAAAGCAGCGGGGTGTCGGTCATCTGAACGTCTTGCGCGGATCGAAGGCGTCGCGCGTGGCCTCGCCGACGAAGACCAGCAGCGACAGCATCAGCGAGATGACGACGAAGCCGGAAATGCCGAGCCATGGCGCGTTGAGATTGCGCTGTGCCTGCTTCAGCAACTCACCCAGCGAGGCGGCGCCGGGCGGCAGACCGAAGCCGAGATAGTCGAGCGAGGTCAGCGTCGAGATCGAGCCGCTGAGCAGGAAGGGCAGGAAGGTCAGGGTCGCCACCATGGCGTTGGGCAGCAGATGCCGGAACATGATGGTGATGTTGGAGACGCCGAGCGCGCGCGCCGCGTTGACATATTCGAAATTGCGGGCGCGCAGGAACTCGGCCCGCACCACGCCAACCAGTGCCACCCAGGAGAACAGCAGCATCAATCCGAGCAGGATGAAGAAGCCAGGCGGCAGGATGGCGGCGACGATCAAGAGCAGGTACAGCACCGGGATGGCCGACCAGATCTCGATGAAACGCTGGAACAGGAGGTCGGTCCAGCCGCCGAAATAGCCCTGCAGAGCGCCGGCCGCCACGCCGATCAGCGCCGAGCCGGCAGTCAGGATCAGGCCAAACAGCACCGAGATCCTGAAGCCGTAGATGACGCGCGCCAGCACGTCGCGGGCCTGGTCGTCGGTGCCCAGCCAGTTCCAGTTGCCGACGTTGCAATTGGGGTCTGCCTCGCCTTTCGGATACTGGTTGCAGCGCGTCTTCTTGTCGTAGAGCCAGGACGGCTTGGTCGGTGCTGCTTCGGGAATAGCGTTGTTGACGGTCTGGTAGGAGTAGCGCACCGGCGGCCAGACCATCCAGCCATTGGCGTTGATCTCGTCCTGGATCACCGGATCGCGGTAGTCGGTGACGGCATAGAAGCCGCCGAACTTCTCCTCGGGATAAGCGACCAGGACCGGAAACAGGATCTCGCCCTTGTAGGAGGCGATGATCGGCCTGTCGTTGGCGACCAATTCCGAAACCAGCGACAGCACGAACAGGAACAGGAATATCCACAACGACCAGTAGCCGCGCCGGTTGGACTTGAAGTTCTGCAGGCGCCGCTGATTGAGCGGCGACAGAAAGGGCCGCGCGATCCGAGCCGGCGCCGTTTCGGCCATGGTCCGCGCCATCAGACGTCTCTCCGCTCGAAATCGATGCGCGGATCGACCCAGGTATAGATCAGGTCGGACAAAAGCCCGACGAACAGGCCAAGCAGCGAGAAGATGTAGAGATTGGCGAACACCACCGGGTAATCGCGCTGCACCACCGAGTTGAAGCCGAGCAGGCCGAGGCCGTCGAGCGAAAATATGTTCTCGATCAGCAGCGAGCCGGTGAAGAAGGCCGAGATGAAAGCACCGGGAAAACCGGCGATGACGATCAGCATGGCATTGCGGAAAACGTGGCCATAGAGCACCTGCCGCTCCGACAGGCCCTTGGCGCGGGCGGTGACGACATATTGCTTGCGGATTTCCTCGAGGAAGGAATTCTTGGTGAGCAGCGTCGTCGTGGCGAAGGCCGACAGCACCAGCGCGGTCAGCGGCAAGGTCATATGCCAGAAATAGTCGACGATCCGCTGCGGCCAGGACAGCTGGTCCCAATTGTCGGAGGTGATGCCGCGCAGCGGAAACCAGTCCCAGAACGAGCCGCCGGCAAACAGCACCATCAGCAAGATGCCGAACAGGAAGCCCGGAATGGCGTAGCCGACGATGACGACGCCGCTGGTCCAGACGTCGAAAGTGGAGCCGTCCTTGACCGCCTTGCGGATGCCGAGCGGGATCGAGATCAGGTAGGATAAAAGCGTGATCCACAGCCCGATCGAGATCGACACCGGCATCTTTTCCAGGATCAGGTCGAGCACTGAGATGTCGCGGAAGTAGCTGTCGCCGAAATCGAAGCGGAGATAGTTCCACAGCATCATGCCGAAGCGCTCGAGCGGCGGCTTGTCGAAGCCGAACTGCTTCTCCAGCTTCTTGATGAATTCCGGATCGAGCCCTTGCGCGCCGCGGTATTTCGAGCCGACGTCGCCGGCGACGTCGACATTGGCGCCGCCGGCATCGCCGCCGCCGCCGCCGAGGCGATCGCTGCCGCCCTGGTTGGTCAGCCTGGCGATGACCTGCTCGACCGGCCCGCCCGGCGCGAACTGGATGACGGCGAACGACACCGCCATGATGCCGAACAGGGTCGGGATCATCAAAAGGATGCGGCGCAGTATATAGGCGCCCATCAGGTTCCCTGCCTCGCTTGTGCAAAAATCTCAGGCTTTGCCAATTTTTGCCGCCTTGTCTTTGTCGAACCACCACAGCGTCTCGACCGGAAAGTCGTAATCCGGCTTTTGAGCGGGAAAGCCGAACATGTCCCAGAAGGCTGCCCGGTGATTCGCCAGATGATATGTTGGAATCCAGTCTAGCCGCGCGCGCAAGACCCGATCGAGCGCGTTGAGCGCTGTGACGAGTTCGATCCGGCTCTGCGCCTTGCCGGCTGCCTCGATCAGCGCGTCGATGGCTTTGCTTTCCGTGCCCGGATAGTTGCGCATCCCCGGCGTTTTCGCCATCCGGGAAGCATAGAGGATCTCCAAACCATCGGCGGTTGGCGTCGCTCCGATCGACCATGCGAGCATGTTGAAGTCGAAGTCGAAATTGCTCTGCCGCGCTTCAAACTGCGCCGAATCGACTTGGCGGACCGAAGCGTCGATGCCGATCGCCTTCATATTCTCGGACCACGGAAGGAAGATGCGAACGAGGCCATCGTCCTCGGCCAGCATTTCCACCCGCAGCCGGTCGCCCTTTTCATTGACGAGGAAATTGCCCGTTCGCTTCCAGCCGGCTTCCGCAAGCAGTCTCGAAGCCTCGCGCAGCAGCTTGCGGTCGTGGCCCGAACCGTCAGAGACGGGTTGCATCACCGGATCGCCGAAGGTCTCCGGCGGCAACTCGGCTCGAAACGGCTCCAGCAGTTTCAATTCCTGGGGTGAGGGTAGGCCCTTGGCCTTGTAATCCGACCGCTCGAAGTTCGATTGCGAACGCTCGTAGGAGTCGAAAAACAGAACCCGCCTGGTCCATTCGAAGTCGAAGCAATAGGCGATTGCCTGTCTCACGCGAATGTCGCGGAACTGCGGACGGCGCTGATTGAATGCGACAGCCTGCATGGATGGCGTTTTCTCGCCGGGAAATTCGCGTTTGACGACCCTGCCATCCTTCAGCGCTGGAAAGTCGTAGCCGGTCGCCCATACCCGCGCGGTGAACTCCTCGCGAAAATGCGTATCCCCTTTCTTGAACCCTTCAAAGGCTGCCTGGCGATCAAGGTAGAAATCGATACGGATACGGTCGAAATTGTAGCTGCCGCGGTTCACGGCCAGATCGCGGCCCCAATAGTCGGCGACGCGTTCATATTCGATGGTCTGCCCGGCCACCACCCGCCCCACTCTGTACGGTCCGGAACTGAGCGGTGGGGTCATCGTCGAGGCGTCGAAATCATTGGCCGTGTAGAAAACTTTGGACACGATCGGCATTACGACGATGGCGAGGATATTCTGCGCGGACTGCTGGCCGTTGAAGGTAAGGCTGACTGTAAGCGGATCGATTGCGGCCGCATCCGTCATATGCCGCAGCGCTTGGGAAAGGTTCGGGTGTCCTCGGTCTTTGTAGAGGTTCAATGCGAAGACAACGTCCTCAGCCGTCAGCGGCGAGCCGTCATGAAAGCGCGCTTGTGGCCGCAGGCTGAAGCGGAAGCCGTTGCGGTCCTGCGACAAGGTAACGGATTCGGCAAGCAGGCCGTAGACCGCATCCGGCTCATCGACTGCCCTTGCCATCAGGGAATCGAAGCAGAGCTCGGTGCGCGGCGGCGAATCCCCTTTCAACACCAGCGAGTTCAGCGTGTTGAAAGTCAGGAAGCTCTGATTGAGGGTGGAGTTCGGCGGGGCGAAATTCATCCGGCCGCCCTTGGGAGCGTCCGGATTGACATAGTCGAAATGCGCGAAATCCGGAGGATATTTGAGATCGCCGAAGGCCGACAGGCCGTGCAGTTTCACGCCGGTCGGGATCGTGGCGAAAGCCCGGCCGGGCAGCAGCGCCGCGGCCGCGGCGGCACCGCCCAGGGCGAGGAAGTCGCGACGGGGCAGCACCGCCATCAATTGCCACTCTTGTATTTGGCCGCCAGCGCCTTTTCCTTGACCGGATCGATCCACCAGGAATTCTGGTCGACGCCGCTATAGGCGGGCTGCTTCTCCGGCATACCGAACTTGTTCCAGTAGGCGAGCCAGACCACGGCACGGTAATATTGCGGCACGACATAGTAGTTCCACAGCAGCACCCGGTCGAGCGCATGGGTGGCGGCAACCAGATCGTCGCGGTCGGTGGCAAAGATGATGCGGTCGACCAGCGCATCGACGACCGGATTCTTGATGCCGGCGTAATTGCGCGACGCGGGCGTATCGGCAGCCTTGGAGCTCCAGAAGTCGCGCTGTTCGTTGCCGGGAGAGTCCGACTGGCCAAGTTGCCCTATGATGACGTCGTAATCGAAATGCTTGACGCGGTTGATGTACTGGGTCTGGTCGCTCAGGCGCAGTGTGGCGTCGACGCCGATTTTGCGCAGATTGGCGATATACGGGCTGGCGATGACCTGGTCGGTGTCGTTCCAGCCGAGGATTTCGAATTTGAATGGTTCGCCAGTCTTGGCGTTGACCATCTTGCCGCCCTTGATCACCCAGCCCGCCTTGGCGAACAGATCGACCGCGGTCTTCAGATATTTGCGCTCCGCCTGCGGGGTGTCGTAGACCGGCAGCTTGAATTCCTGGGTGAAGACTTCAGGCGGCAGCTTGTCGCGGTACTGCTCGAGGATTTCCAGTTCCTTGCCTTGCGGCAGGCCGCTCGACGCCAGTTCAGTGCCCTGGAAATAGCTGCTGGTGCGGGTGTTGGATCCGAAGAACAGGGTCCGGTTCATCGTCTCGAAGTCGAACGGATACATCAACGCGGCGCGCACCAGGCGATCCTGGAACAGCGGGCGCCTGGTGTTGAGCATGAAGGCCTGCATCGGTTCGGGCGACGCGGTCTTGAATTCCTTCTTGATGACGTCGCCGGCCTGAACTGCCGGGAAATTATAGGCCGTGTTCCAGCGCCTCGAACTGTTCTCCGGCTTGATGTCGTCCAGCCCGCCCTTGGTGAAGGCCTGCCAGGCGGCATTGTCGTCGAGAAAATAGGTGAAACGCTGCCTGTCGAAATTCTCGCGGCCGATTTTTACGGGCAGCTTGGCCGCCCAGTAATCGGGCACGCGCTGCCAGATGATTTCGGAGCCAGGCTTGAAGCTGGCGATCTTGTAGGCGGCGGAGCCGAGCGGCGGCTCCTGCGTCGGCTTTGTGACGTCGCGCTTCTTGCCGTTGGCGTCGGTGCCTTCCCACCAGTGCTTGGGCAGCACAACGAGATCGCCGATGATCTTCGGTAGCTCCCGGTTGCCCTTCTGGCTGAAGTGGAATTCGACCTCGCGGTCGGACACCGCGACGGCGTCGGTGACGTTTTCGAAATAGCGGCTGTACATCGGGCTGTTGGCCTTCAGCACCTGGAACGACCAGATCACGTCCTCGGTGGTGATCCGCTGCCCGTCATGCCATTTGGCCCGTGGATCGAGCCGGTAGGTCGCCGAGGAATAGTCGGCCGGATATTTGTAGCCGTCGGCGATCAGCGTATGGCTGGTGCTGCCCTCGTCCGTCGCCTGCTCCATCAGCGTGTCGTAGAGCAGGCCGCCGCCGAACTGAGCGAAGCCGGCGGCCGGCGAACCCTGCACGATGTAAGGATTGAAGCTGTCGAACGTGCCGAGCACCACCGAGTTCACTGTGCCGCCCTTCGGCGCATCCGGATTGACGTAATCGTAGTGCTGGAAATTGTCGCCGTATTTGGATTCGCCGATCAGCGACGAGGTCGTGCGCCATTCGTCCGCGAAGGCCGCCTGCAGGCCGCCGGCAAAAGCAGCCAGCATCAGCACCGATTTCAGAAGCGTCCGCGCTCGGCCAACCGTCATGCGTTCTCCTCTCGCGATATAGCGCCGTCACCATAGCGTCTGGGCCCAATCTAGATCATTTGGCGGCGCTGAAAACCGCAACCGAGCGGCTTTGTCGTCGCTTATGCATTTTTCCTAACGAAAAAGCCGGGCTGAACCCGGCTTTTTCAAGGATTATGTCATTACGGTTTTGTTATTTTGCGGGTGCGGCCGGAGCGGCTGGCGCCGCGCCTTCTGCCGGCTTGGCAGGGGCCGCACCTTCGGCCGGCTTGGCGGGCTCATTTTCGGCCGAGGCGCCGGGCGCCGGCAGCGGCTTCGGATTGTCCGACAGCGTGCGCAGATAGGCGATGACGTTGGCGCGGTCCTCATCCTTGGGCAGGCCGGCGAAGCCCATCGCGGTGCCCTTCACGAACTTCTTCGGCGAGGTGATGAAGTGGTTGAGATTGTCGTAGGTCCACTTCTCGCTGCCGCCCTTGGAGAACTCCTTCATGCCGGCCGAATAGGCAAAGCCCTCATGCTCGGCGACCGGACGGTCGACGATGTCCCAGAGATCGGGGCCGACCTTATTGGGGCCACCCTTTTCGCCGGAGTGGCAAGCCTGGCATTTCTTGAAGATGGCGGCGCCCGCTTCGGCGTTGGCAGTGGTCAGCAGCTCGGCAATCGGCTTCACGGCCGCGGCGGGAGCGGCCGGGCCGCCTTCGGCGGGCTCGGTCGCCTCGATGGCGAAGCCGGGCTTTTCCGGCGCCGGCGAGGCAAACAGCGCGTCGGACACGATGCCAACGGAAAAGACGATGAACACGGTTCCGAGGAGACCGGCGAGCAGCTTGTTGACTTCGTTGGAATCCATACGCCCCAGGCTCCCTTTCCGGCGGACCGATCCGTCCACTCCGTCCGTCGGTATCGTGATCCACCCGGTGGAACCGGCCAAATCGCGCGGAAACTAGGTCTTTTGCTCCGGCGTTGCAACACCTATAAGGGCGCTGCCAGTGAGACCTTTTGCCACTTTGTCCTCCTCTTTTTCGAGCCCCTGCCCGCCTCATGTCCACGCTCATCCTGATCCCGGCCCGCATGGCCTCGACGCGCCTGCCGGGCAAGCCGCTCGCCGACATTGCCGGCACTCCGATGATCGTCCACGTCGCCCGCCGTGCTGCCGAGGCCGGGCTCGGCCGGGTGGTCGTCGCCACCGATACGCAAGGCGTTGCGGAGGCGGTGCGCGCGCATGGTTTCGAGGCGGTGATGACGCGGGCGGGCCACGAAACCGGTTCCGACCGCATCTTCGAAGCGCTGACCATTCTCGACCCTGGCAACAGCGTCGAGACCATCGTCAATGTGCAGGGCGATCTGCCGACCATCGACCCCCTTGTTATCGGCGCCGCGCTGAAGCCTTTCGAGAACGCAGCGGTCGATATCGCCACGCTCTGCGTCGAGATCGTCCGCGACGAGGAAAAGACCAATCCGAACGTCGTCAAGCTGGTCGGCTCGCCACTCTCGACGACGCGGCTCAGGGCGCTCTATTTCACCCGCGCCACCGCGCCCTGGGGCGAAGGCCCGCTCTACCATCACATCGGCCTCTATGCCTATCGCCGCGCCGCACTCGAACGCTTCGTTGCGCTGAGGCCGTCGCCGCTGGAGCGCCGCGAGCGGCTGGAGCAATTGCGGGCGCTGGAGGCCGGCATGCGCATCGATGCGGAGATCGTGCAGTCGGTGCCGCTTGGCGTCGATACGCCGGACGATCTCGAACGCGCCAGGGCGCTCCTTTCCAACTAAGAAATTCTTCCCCCAATTCCCGAGACTCTGCGCATGCCTGAAAAGACCAACAAAATATCCTTCCAGGGCGAGCCGGGCGCCAATTCCGACACCGCCTGCCGCAACATGTTCCCGTCGATGGAGCCGTTGCCGTGCCCGACCTTCGAGGACGCCTTCAACGCCGTCGAGACCGGCAAGGCCGATCTGGCGATGATTCCGATCGAGAACACCATTGCCGGCCGCGTCGCCGACATCCATCACCTCTTGCCGGAATCGAAGCTGCACATCATCGGCGAATACTTTCTGCCGATCCACTTCCAGCTGATGGTGCTGCCCGGCGTCAGGCGCGACGAGATCAGGACCGTGCACAGCCACATCCACGCGCTCGGCCAATGCCGCAAATACATCCGCAAGAACGGCTGGAAGGCGACGGTGGCCGGCGACACCGCGGGCGCCGCCAAGATGGTCGCCGCGATGAAGGACCGCACCATGGCCGCGCTGGCGCCGGCGCTGGCCTCGACCCTCTACGGGCTCGACATCATCGAGGAGAATGTCGAGGACACCGACAGCAACGTCACCCGCTTCGTCGTGCTGACCAAGAACAAGCAATGGGCCGAACGTCCCTCGGCCGACGCCAGGATGATGACGACCTTCATCTTCCGCGTCCGCAACGTGCCGGCGGCGCTCTACAAGGCGATGGGCGGCTTCGCCACCAACGGCATCAACATGACCAAGCTGGAAAGCTACCAGCTCGGCGCGTTTACGGCGACGCTGTTCTACGCCGACATAGAGGGCCATCCCGACGATCCGCTGGTGAAGCTGGCACTCGACGAGTTGCGCTTTTTCTCGCGTGAAATGCGCATTCTCGGCGTCTATCCCGCCAGCGCGTCGCGCGAGCAGTGGAAGGTAGCGGATTAGGATCCGGTCAGGTCAGGCCGAGCTTGTTCTGCTTGGCCGGCTTGCCGCATTCGCGCCGGCTGATCGAACGGTTCATGGCGTCGATCTTGCCGCTTGCCTGGTCGGCTTCGCGTTTGGCTTTCGAGCGCATATCCGGCGTGAACGGGCCAAAGCCCGTCGCCGGATTGGAGAAGGACGGCTTGGCGTCCACCGGCAAATGATATTGCTGCGCCAGGCCGTTTCGTCGCGCCAGCAATTGATCGCAAGGCACCTTGTCATATAGCAGCGAGGACTGGACGTTTTCGTCCTGCCGTTCGGACATCGAATTGCCGACGCAGCCGGCCATCGCCAGGCAAGATGCCAAGACCATCATGTTCCAGCGCATGAACGTGCTCCTTGTCGTTCGCAGCTGCGGCTTCTCATGCGCAGCGGCAGGAGTCTTAGCCAGATTTTACGCTGCCGGAAAGCAAGCTTGCCAGTACGGCCAGCCCTTCGACCGGTTCGCGGCGATCCTGCCGGATGATCGTTGCCTGCAGCGACAGGATCGAAAAGCCGTCGGCATCCAGAACCCGCTCTACATAGCCTTGCGAATGCGCGTAGCGGCGCGACGGCTGCAGGGCGAAGCCGGCGCTGTCAGACGATTCTCCGCCCGGGAGCGTTTCGACGGAGAACGCAAACAGACCGCCGCCGGCAAGCATTCCGGCAATCTTGTTCACCACCTTGTCGAGTGCGCCGACATAGATGAACACATCGGCCGCCGTCACCAGATCGGCTTTCGGGCCAGAATAGCAAAAATCCTGCAGGTCCGTCTTGACGAGCAGATCGTAGACGCCTTTGGCGTGCGCCTGCCTCAGCATGCCGGCCGAGATGTCGTAACCCTCCAGCCGATCGGCGATCGGCCGCAGCTTCTGGCCCATGAGGCCGGTGCCGCAGCCGAGATCGAGCGCCAGCGAAAACCGGCCCGGCCGTGCTGCCTGGATGGCGCGGTCGAGGCATTCGGGCAGACGGTAGCCGAGCCTGTCGACCAGCTCACCCTCGAAGCTCCCGGCATAGTGGTCGTAAAGCGTCTCGACAAAGGCGATGGGCGGCGCCTGGGCCGCCGCTGCCCTGCCGATCAATTGCAGCTTGAGCACCGCGCCGAGCCTGTCCGCCGGGTCGAGCCGCAGCGCCGTCATCCAGGCCTGCGCGGCGAGATCGCGCGCGCCTGCCGCCTCCTGCATCTCGCCGAGACGGAACCATCCGGCCGCCCAGTGCGGCGTCAGTTCGAGCGCGCCGCGCAGCAATTCCGCCGCTGCCGCATGATCGCCGGATGCATAGAGCATTTCGGCATAGTCGGCGCGGCGGTCGGCATTCAAATCGCCGGACGAGGTCTGGAGCGGTTTCATGGCGATCGGGTTCCGCCGGGTGTTTGCAGCCGGCTTGCGCTCTATGCTGGAGTCAGCAGTGACTTACAACAGGCTTCCCGCGCCGGAATTAGCGCCTATCTTGGGGCCATGCGCGCCAGCGACCTGCTTCATCCCCGGCCGGAAGGGCTGTATTGCCCGCCCGGCGATTTCTTCATCGACCCGGTGCGGCCGGTCAACCGGGCGCTGATCACACATGGCCATTCCGACCATGCCCGCTCCGGCCACCGCTCGGTGATGGCGACGCAGCAGACGCTCGACATCATGGGGCTGCGCTACGGCGACAGTTTTGCCGGAACGACGCAAGCCGCCGTGCTCGGCGAGACGATTGCGCTTGGCGGTGTGGCCGTCAGCTTTCACCCGGCTGGTCATGTGCTTGGCTCGGCCCAGATCAAGGTCGCGCATCAGGGCACATGCATCGTCGCGTCCGGCGACTATAAACGCCAGAAGGACGCGACCTGCGAGCCGTTCGAGCCGCTCAAATGCGACGTCTTCATCACCGAGGCGACGTTCGGTCTGCCGGTGTTTCGGCATCCGCCCGATACCGAAGAGATCGCCCGGCTGCTGAAATCGACCGAGCAGTTTCCCGAGCGAACGCATCTGGTCGGCGCCTATGCGCTGGGCAAGGCGCAGCGCGTCATGCGGCTGCTGCGCGATGCCGGCTACGAAAAGCCGATCTACATCCACGGCGCTCTGGCCAAGCTCAGCGAGTATTACCAGAGCCAGAATATCGATCTCGGCACATTGGAATCGGCGACCGTCGAGACCGGCCAAAAAAGCGACTTTGCCGGCGCCATCGTCGTCGGCCCACCATCCGCCTTCGCCGATCGCTGGGCGCGGCGTTTTCCCGATCCGATGTCGTGCTTCGCCTCAGGCTGGATGCGCATCCGCCAGCGCGCCAAGCAGGGCGGCGTCGAGCTGCCGCTGATCATCTCCGATCACTCCGACTGGGACGAGCTGACGGCGACGATCAAGGAGACCGGCGCGGAAGAAATCTGGGTGACGCATGGCCGCGAGGAGGCGCTGGTGCGCTGGTGCGAACTCGAAGGCATCGCCGCCAGGCCGCTGCATCTGGTCGGCTACGAGGACGAGGGCGATTGATGGTGTTTTTGGATCCAGCAATCGCCGGTGCGGCGCTCTACGGCGCCCCCCTCTGGCCTGCCGGCCATCTCCCCCTCAAGGGCAGGGCTATCGCATATGAGTGATGGCATTGATGAGATAGTCGTCGTTCCAGGCGCATTTCTTGATGCGATGGCTGATGGGAAC
>NZ_JAMYPO010000015.1:0-138443 GCF_040320365.1 Mesorhizobium sp. M0701 | reverse complement strand
GTCGCTCCTTCGCTCAACTGCCTCTCCAAAGAATCCTTTCTCAGCCTAAACTCAACCCCAAAATCGCCATATGCGATTCCCCTGCCCTCGAGGGGGAGAGGGCCGTCCCGCGAGTGCAGGCCGGCAACGGAATTCAAAGCTGAAACAAAAAACCCGCCTCGGCGGGCGGGTCGTTGGAGCCAATTGGCACCATGCGCAAATTAATAGCATAGCTGCCGGCACAAAGCAAGAACAAAATGTGGTGCTGCGAGCAAAAAATGCGAATTCCCTTACCGCCGCGCCCGAGGTCGGCCCTCACGAGGGGGAGAATGCTGCCTTGACGTCGTCCCGACTGTCGCCATAGCGTAGTCCGACAGGAGACCCACCCATGGCAGTGGTCGAAGGCGAGAACATCGACATCGGCTTTTCGGGAAAACGTTGCATCCATTCGCGCAACTGTGTGCTTGGCGATCCGCATGTTTTCGTGCCCAACGCGCCCGGCCAGTGGATCCACCCCGAGGCGGCCAGCGTCGAGAAGATCGTGGCGCTCGCCGAAGCCTGCCCGTCCGGCGCCATCACCTATATCCGCAAGGATGGCGGGCCGCAGGAACAGCCGCCGGTGGTCAACATTGTGCGCATAAGGGAAAACGGTCCGCTGGCGCTGCATGCCGAGATCGTGCTGGGCGGCGAAACGTCTTACCGCGCCACGCTCTGCCGCTGCGGCGCCTCGGAAAACAAGCCGTTCTGCGACGGCAGCCACGCCAAGACGGGCTTCATCGCCACCGGCGAGCCGGCGCTGAAGGACACGCCGGCGCTGGAAGTGCGAGATGGCCCGCTCACCGTCACGCCGACGACCAACGGCCCGCTCAAGCTCGAAGGCAATGTCGAAATCGTCACCGGCACCGGCCACACGGTCGACCGTACGCAACGCGCCTTCCTCTGCCGCTGCGGCCACTCCGCCAACAAGCCGTTCTGCGATGGCTCGCACAAGCGCGTGGGGTTTGTGGGGTAGCCTAGCGATCTCCCCCCTTGAGGGGGAGATGTCGCCGAAGGCGACAGAGGGGGTCGGTACGTCCTGACGCCAACGCCATCGCGGCCAGAGAATGCCGGGGCTCCACGCGAGACGACCCCCTCTGGCCTGCCGGCCATCTCCCCCTCGAGGGGGGAGATTACGCTGCCTTGGCCCAGCCATCGCGGCTTTATCGGCCCGTTCATATCCGGTAAGGGGCGGGGCAAGAGAATTCTCCGGACCCGCCAATGACCGCCAAGACCAAATCGCCACCCCTGTTCCTCGGCATCGACACCGGCGGCACCTATACCGACGCCGTGCTGTGGTCGGAGGCCGGCGGGCCAAGCGGCAAGGTGCTGGCAAAGGCCAAGGCGCTGACGACACGGCACGATCTGGCGGTCGGCATCTCCGGCGCGGTCGATGCGGTGCTCGAAATGGCCGGCACCGACCCGGCAGCGATCAAACTGGTGTCGATGTCGACGACGCTAGCCACCAATGCGCTGGTCGAGGGCCAGGGCGGCCGCGTGGCGCTGGTGATGATTGGCTTTGCCGAAGGCGACCTTGCCCGCGACGGGCTGAAGGCGGCGCTCGGCACCGACCCGGTGGTGTTCTGCCCCGGCGGCCACGATGTCCATGGCAATGCGGCAACGCTCGATCTTTCCGGGCTGGAGGCAGCTTTGCCGGAACTGGAAAAGTCGGTATCCGGCTTTGCCGTCTGCGCCTATTTCGCCACCCGCAACCCGGCGCATGAGCTAAGCGCGCGGAACCTGATCCGCGACAGGACCGGCCTGCCGGTTACCGCCAGCCACGAACTGTCGGCCAAGCTCGGCGGCCCGCGCCGGGCGCTGACGACATTGCTCAACGCCAGGCTGATCTCGATGATCGACCGGCTGGTCGCGGCAACGGAAGGCTTTTTGGCCGCGCGCAACATTGCCGCCCCGCTGATGGTGGTGCGCGGCGACGGCGCTCTGGTCTCGGCTGCCTTTGCCCGCCAGCGGCCGATCGAGACCATCCTGTCCGGCCCGGCCGCCAGCCTCGTCGGTGCCCGCCACATGACCGGCCTCGACGATGCCGTGGTCTCCGATATCGGCGGCACCACCACCGATGTCGCCGTGCTCGACAAGGGCCGGCCGCGGCTTGATCCGGAAGGCGCCACCGTCGGCGGGTTCCGCACCATGGTCGAGGCCGTCGCCATGCGCACCTTTGGCCTCGGCGGCGATTCCGAAGTGGCGCTGGAGGACGGCGCGCTCAGCCCGAAGATCCTGCTCGGCCCGCGCCGCCTGGTGCCGCTGGCACTGGCCGGCTTGATGCATGGCGAGGCCGTCACATCAGAGCTCGAACGCCAGCTGCGCGCGCCCAACCCCGGCCGCATGGATGGCCGGCTGGCGGTGCGCACCGGCGTGCCGGAGCGGCTGGCGGCCGGACTGACCGGCGCCGAAGCCAAGCTTTACGAGCTGATCGGTGCCGTGCCGCAGGCTCTCGACAGATTGCTGACCTCGAATGCCCAGAACGCCACCTTGAACCGGCTGGTGTCGCGCGGGCTGGTGCATGTCGCCGGCTTCACGCCGTCGGATGCGGCGCATGTGCTGGGCAGGCAGGCCAATTGGGATGCGACCGCGGCGCGTCTGGGAGCCGAGCTGTTCGCGCGCAGGCGCGACGGCCGCGGCCAGTTCATCGCCGCCTCGCCGGAGGCGATCTCGGAACGGGTGCTGACCGCGCTGACCCGCCTGTCGGCCGAAGTCATCCTCGAAACCGCCTTTGCCGAGGACGGGCTGGATGGCGCTGCGACCGTCGCCCATGCCCTGGTCCAGCGCGCCGTCGACGCGCATCCCGGCATCGCCCGCTTGAGCGTCGCGCTCGACCGTCCGGTGATCGGCCTCGGCGCCTCGGCGCCGCTGCATTATGCCGGTCTGGCCGAGCTGGTCGGCAATCGATGCGTGGTGCCGCAGGATACCGATGTCGCCAACGCGCTCGGCGCCGTCGTCGGCCAGGTCCGGGTTTCGGCCGAGGCGCGGGTCAGCCAGCCCAAGGAAGGGCTGTTCCGCGTTGCCTCAGGTGAAAGCGTGCGCGATTTCAACGACGAGGCGGCGGCAATCGCGGCAGCGGAGAAAGATGTGCGCGCGATTGCCGCTGGACGGGCGAAGGACGCTGGCACCGACAGCGCCGAGATCGAAATCGCCAGCGAGTTCCGCGTCTCCACAGTAGAGGGCCAGCGCATGTTCATCGAGGCGCATGTCGTGGCGGTGGCGTCGGGACGGCCAAGGATTGCGGTGTGAGCGCGTAATCTCCCCCCTTGAGGGGGAGATGTCGCCGAAGGCGACCGAGGGGGTCGCCTCGCATGAAGCGCGACGCGATTTGGTGCAAAGAAGAGGTTGCACTCCACGCGAGGCGACCCCCTCTGGCCTGCCGGCCATCTCCCCCACAAGGGGCCCTCAAGGGGGAGATCGGCAGCGAAAACGCCCTACCTTCACCCTGAGCTGAATTGACCCTGCCACCGTGACATGCCAAAGGCCCGGCCTAGCCTTTCGTCTGGAGAAGCCCTGATGACCGATCGCGTCGAGATCGCCGGATTGCGGATTGCCCGCGAGCTTCATGATTTCGTCGTGAACGAAGCGATGCCGGGCACCGGCATCGAGGCGGAGGCATTCTGGAACGGTTTTTCGGCGATCGTCCATGATCTCTCGCCAAAAAATCGGGCGCTGCTCGAAAAGCGTGATGCCATGCAGGACAAGCTCGACCGCTGGTATCGCGACAATGGCGCGCCCGTCGACATGGAGGCCTACAAGACGTTCCTCCGCGAGATCGGCTATCTCCTGCCCGAGGGGCCGGCGTTCAGCGTGACCACCGAAAATGTCGACCCGGAAATCGCTTCGGTTGCCGGGCCGCAGCTGGTGGTGCCGGTGATGAACGCGCGTTATGCGCTGAACGCCGCCAATGCGCGCTGGGGCTCGCTGTACGATGCGCTCTACGGCACCGACGCTATCCCGGAGACGGCCGGCGCCGAGCGAGGCAACAAATTCAATCCGGCGCGCGGTGCCAAGGTCGTCGCCTGGGTGAAAAGCTTCTTCGACGAGGCGGTGCCGCTCACCACAGGCAAATGGGCCGGCGTCAACGGGCTTTCGGTCGCCAACGGCATGTTGCGGCTCGGCGAGGGTGCCGGCGCCACCACGCTTGCCGACCTCAGACAGTTTGCCGGCTATCGCGGCGATGCCGCCGACCCCGAAGCCGTGCTGCTCACCAAGAACGGCCTGCACATCGAAATCGTCATCGACCGCAACAACCAGATCGGCCGCACCGATCCGGCCGGCATTGCCGATGTCGTGCTGGAATCGGCACTGACCACCATCCAGGACTGCGAGGATTCGATCGCCGCAGTGGATGCGCAGGACAAGGTGCTGGTCTACCGCAATTGGCTCGGCCTGATGAAGGGCGACTTGGCGGAGGAGATCACCAAGGCCGGCAAGAGCTTTGTCCGCAGGCTCAACCCCGACCGCACCTATACCGCGCCCGATGGCGGCACGCTGACCTTGCCCGGCCGCTCGCTGATGCTGGTCAGGAATGTCGGCCACCTTATGACCAATCCGGCGATATCGGACCGCGACGGCAACGAGGTGCCGGAAGGCATCATGGATGCGGCGCTGACGGCGCTGATCGCGCTGCATGACATCGGCGTGAACGGGCGCCGCGCCAATTCTCGCGCCGGCTCGATGTACATCGTAAAGCCCAAGATGCACGGGCCCGACGAAGTTGCCTTCGCCGTCGAGATTTTCGACCGCGTCGAGGCGCTGCTCGGCGTGCCCAAAAACACCATCAAGATGGGCATCATGGACGAGGAGCGGCGCACCACCGTCAACCTCAAGGAGGCGATCCGCGCCGCGAAAGAACGCGTCGTCTTCATCAACACCGGCTTCCTCGATCGCACCGGCGACGAGATCCACACCTCGATGGAAGCCGGCCCGATGATCCGCAAGGGCGACATGAAGCAGGCCGCCTGGATCGCCGCCTACGAAGCCTGGAACGTCGACATCGGGCTGGAATGTGGGTTGGCCGGCCACGCCCAGATAGGCAAAGGCATGTGGGCGATGCCCGACCTTATGGCGGCGATGCTGGCCGAGAAAATCGCGCATCCCAAGGCCGGCGCCAACACCGCCTGGGTGCCGTCGCCGACGGCGGCGACGCTGCACGCCACCCATTATCACAAGGTCGACGTCCATGCCGTGCAAGCGGCGCTGAAGAGCCGGCCCAAGGCAAAACTCGACGACATCTTGTCGGTGCCGGTCGCTGTGCGGCCGAACTGGTCGCCAGAAGACATCCAGAAGGAACTCGACAACAATGCGCAAGGCATTCTGGGCTATGTCGTGCGCTGGATCGACCAGGGCGTCGGCTGTTCGAAAGTGCCTGACATAAACGACGTCGGTCTGATGGAGGACCGCGCCACGCTGCGCATCTCCTCGCAGCACATCGCCAACTGGCTCCATCACCGCGTCTGCACGCCCGAGCAGGTCATGGAGACGATGAAACGCATGGCGGCGATCGTCGACCGCCAGAACCAAGGCGATCCGCTCTACCGGCCGATGGCGCCGGATTTCGACAAGTCCATCGCCTTCCTCGCCGCCTGCGACCTGGTCTTCAAGGGGCGCGTGCAACCCAACGGCTACACCGAGCCGGTGCTGCACGCACGGCGGCTGGAGCTGAAGGCGCGGGATAACGGCTGAACCGAAAGCACGATGCACGCCGGCCAAGGGTAAGCGCCGGCGTCCCCCTCCCCCTTGAGGGGAGGGTGGCCCGAAGGGCCGGGTGGGGTCGCCAACGCAGTGCGCCAACCCAATTCTGACGGTGCGCCTTAGGAGGAGCATCGCAACGCTCCGCACCTCGGTCGGTTTCGAAATGCGACAGGCCGAGCGTCTCACCGGCGACCCCACCCGGCCGCTTCGCGGCCACCCTCCCCTCAAGGGGGAGGGGAACGTCACGCCGCCTGTGCCATCCGTTCCGAGCTCATGCGGTAGGAAATCGCTTCGGCCAGATGGATGCGGCC
The DNA here is from genome assembly GCF_040320365.1 of Mesorhizobium sp. M0701. Taxonomy (NCBI): domain Bacteria; kingdom Pseudomonadati; phylum Pseudomonadota; class Alphaproteobacteria; order Hyphomicrobiales; family Phyllobacteriaceae; genus Mesorhizobium; species Mesorhizobium sp. M0701. The sequence continues at coordinate 132,420 of NZ_JAMYPO010000015.1, read as the reverse complement.
GACCGTCTCGCTGGTCTCGAGATCGGCCAGGGTCCGCGCCACCTTCAAGACGCGGTGATAAGCTCGTGCGGAAAAGCCGAGCTTTTCGCTGGCATCCCTCAGCAGCGACAGGCCGGCGGCGTCGGGCATGGCGATCTCCTCGATGACTGACGGCGAGCAATGCGCGTTGGTGGTGGCGGAGGTCGCGCCGAGCCGCTCGAAGCGCTCTCGCTGGATCGTACGGGCGCGGGCAACACGTAGTGCGACGGCGGCACTTTTCTCCGCCCGGTCCGGCCGGATCAGATCGCTGGCCGAGACCGCCGGCACCTCGATCCTGAGATCGATGCGATCGAGCAGCGGGCCGGAAATGCGCGCCTGGTAGTCGGTGCGGCAGCGGTCGCCGCGCAGGCAGCGATAGCCAGGCTCGCCGGCCATGCCGCAGCGGCACGGGTTCATCGCCGCGACCAGCTGGATACGCGCCGGGTAGGTGACGCGATGATTGGCCCGGGCGATCATGCAGTCGCCGGTCTCGAGCGGCTGGCGCAACGCATCGAGCGCCTGCGGCGAGAATTCGGGAAACTCGTCGAGGAACAGCACGCCGTGATGGGCAAGCGAGGCCTCGCCCGGCCGCACGCGCAGGCCGCCGCCGACCATCGCCGCCATCGAGGCCGAATGGTGCGGCGCGCGGAACGGCCGCCGGTCTGTGAGTTTTCCTTCGCCGAGTTCTCCGGCCACCGAGGCGATCATCGAGACTTCGAGCAATTCCCTGGGTGCCAGCGGCGGCAGGATCGACGGCAGCCGCTGCGCCAGCATCGACTTTCCCGACCCCGGCGGTCCGACCATCAGAAGATTGTGGCCGCCGGCCGCCGCCACCTCCAGCGCCCGCTTGGCGGTCTCCTGGCCCTTGATGTCGGCAAGGTCGGGCAGGTCGCGCGCCGAGGCATGGATGCCGGCTTCCGGCCGCGACAGAACTTGCGTGCCGCGAAAATGATTGGCGATGGCGATCAGGCTGCGCGGCGCCAGTATGTCGAAATCCTTGCCGGCCCAGGCCGCTTCCGGCCCGCAGGCGAACGGGCAGATCAAGCCCTTGCCTTCGGCGTTGGCACCGATCGCCGCCGGCAGCGCGCCAGCCACCGCGGCGATGGTGCCGTCGAGCGACAATTCGCCAAGCACGACATAGCCGGCCAGCATGTCGCCCGGAATGGCGCCGAGCGCCGCCATCAGACCGAGGGCGATCGGCAGATCGTAATGGCTGCCTTCCTTGGGCAGGTCGGCCGGCGCCAGATTGACGGTGACCTTCTTCGACGGCATCGACAGGCCGGATGCATGAAGTGCTGCCTGCACCCGCTCGCGGCTTTCGGCTACAGCCTTGTCGGCCAGCCCGACGATGTGCATGTTGACCTTGCCCGGCGCGATCATCACCTGCACGTCGACCGGCACGGCCTCGATGCCCTGGAAAGCAACCGTGCGAACCCGCGCCACCATGTCTTCACCCCGGATGCAGGCTTTTGCCCCAAGCCTTTGCGATCATGCCGCGAAGGCGTCACCCGAGACAACCACAGATTTCCGGCGAAGGCAAGAACATTTGGGGAACAGCTGAGCGCAACGGCTGCAATGGTTTGCAACGCGGCCGCTCGCGAAGCGAGGCTAGTTGCGCTTCTCCTCGACGGCATCCCAGAACAGGCTGGCGATGTCGGCGCCGCCGAAGCGCTGCACTTCGCGTATGCCGGTCGGTGAGGTCACGTTGATCTCGGTCATGTAGTCGCCGATGACGTCGATGCCGACGAGGATGAAGCCGCGCTCCTTCAGCGCGGGACCGATGCGGGCGCAGATCTCGCGTTCGCGTTCCGTCAATTCGGTTTTTTCGGCGCGGCCGCCGACATGCATGTTGGAGCGCGAATCGTGCTCGGCCGGCACGCGGTTGATGGCGCCGACAGGCTCGCCGTCAATCAGGATGATGCGCTTGTCGCCAGCCCGCACCTCCTTGAGGTAGCGCTGCACGATGTAGGGTTCGCGGAACAACTGGCCGAACATTTCGAGCAGCGAGGCGAGGTTGCGGTCGGCCTCGTGCAGGTGGAAGATGCCGGCGCCGCCATTGCCGTAGAGCGGTTTGACGATGATATCGCCGAACTCCTTGCGGAAGGCTGCGACCTCGAGCGGGTCCTTGGTGATCAGCGTGTCCGGCATCAGGTCGGGAAATTCAGTGACGAAGATCTTTTCCGGGCTGTTGCGCACCCAGGCAGGGTCGTTGACCACGAGGGTCTTCGGATGGATGCGCTCGAGGATATGCGTGGTGGTGATGTAATTCATGTCGAAGGGTGGATCCTGCCGCAAAAGGATGACGTCCATCTCCGAAAGATCGGTGCGGACTTCTTCGCCCAGCGAATAATGATTGCCCTTCTCGTCGCGAACCTGCATCGCCTCGATACGGGCAAACACCTTGCCGTCGCGCAGCGACAGCCGGTCGGGCGTGTAGTGGAACAACTGGTGGCCGCGCCGCTGCGCCTCCAGCGACAGCGCAAACGACGTGTCGCCGGCTACCGACACGGTGGAGATGTGGTCCATCTGGACGGCGACTTTCAGGGGCATGGCAGCTCTCCGGCGCACTTGGAGCGATCCACTTGGACGCACAAAGTACGCTCCAACATTTTTTGAATCCATGCATCGTGCTTTCCGAAAATCGATTCCGATTTTCGGGCCGATGCATCGACGACAGCGATATAAGGAAATCGGCGGCTTCTGCCAATCGGCCAAGGTCACGATGAGGCTGCGCTTCGCTTGGCGCAGACCTCGACGCGATAGTTCTCAGCGGTCGAAGACCAGCTTGGAATAGCCGAGGAAGGACAGTGCCATGGCGACCAGCGAGGCGACCGCAAGGGCTATGAGCGGCGACACCATCGGCAGTGCGAACAGCATGGCGCAATAGACGAGATAATTGACGACGCTGGTGGCAATGCCGACGCCGCCATAGCGGGCGCCCTCTTGCGCGACGCCGCGGCTGGAAGGCGAGAAGGTCAGATGGCGGTTGATCAGCCAGGTGACGGACAGGGCAAAACCGATCGAGATGATGCGAGCCGCGAAGGGGCCAAGCGGCGCTATCGCCAACACCAGCCAAAGCGCCGCCGCGTCGGCGACGAAGCCGATGCCGCCGGCGACAATGAAGCGGGCGAGGCGTCCCATTTAGGGCTCTAAGCCGCCCGCGGGGTCTTGCGCGGTCCGGTCTTCAAAGTCGCGAGCGCACTTGCGCGTTCGCGTTCGACGCGGCCGGAAGGCATCGACAGATAGAAGATGCGCTTCTGCTCGGCCCGGCCGCGCGACACCGAATCGAGGATTACCCCGGTCACCGCCGCCAGCATCGACAGCAGCAGCAGCCCGACCGACAGCACCCACGTCGGCATGCGCGGCACAAGCCCGGTTTCGGCGAACTCGATCAGCACCGGCGCCATCAGAAACAGGCTTGATGCCAGGAAGAACACCGAAAAAGCGCCGAAGAAACGCAGCGGCTGCGTCTCCTTCATCAGCATGGCGAACATCCACAGGATCTTCGCGCCGTCGCGAAAGGTCGACAGCTTCGACGAGGAGCCTTCCGGCCGGCGGCCATAGTCGAGTCCGATCTCGCTGACCGGCAATTTGAGCTGCGAGGCGTGCACCGACATTTCGGTCTCGATCTCGAAACCGCCGGAAACGGCGGGAAAACTCTTGACGAAGCGCCTGGTGAAGGCGCGGTAACCCGAGAAGATATCGGTAAAGTCCGAGCCGAACAAACGTTTGTAGAGGCTGTTGAAGATGCGGTTGCCGAAGGCGTGGCCTGTCCTGCCGGCGTCGTTGACGACGCCGCGCCTGGTGCCCACCACCATGTCGGAGCGCTCGGTCAGCAGCGTGTTGATCAGTTGTGGCGCGTCCTCCGGCGCATAGGTGCCGTCGCCGTCGGCCATCAGGTAGATGTCGGCCTCGATGTCGGCGAACATGCGGCGCACGACATTGCCTTTGCCCTGGCGCGGCTCGCGCACCACGATGGCGCCGGCGGCGCGGGCTCGGAGCGCCGTCAGGTCGCGCGAATTGTTGTCGTAGACATAGATCGCGGCGGCAGGCAGCGTTTCGCGAAAGCGCCGCACCACTTCGCCGATCGTCAGCTCTTCATTGTAGCAAGGCAGGAGCACGGCGATGCTCGGCTCATGGCGCACTTCTTGTGGCATTTTCGTCTCCGGATGCCCTGTGAGGCCCCTGACCACTCAAGCGCCGGCCTCGCTCGGGCGGCTTTACTATTTATTGAAGCTGTTAAGGCTAGGTTTAAACCGCACCGTATTCCTTCCAAAGGTCCTGATATGAGCACAGCCGACGATGGCGCCTCCATTTGGAGGTCCGATATCGCGCTGGCGCTGCTTGCCACGCTGCTGGCGCTTGCCGTCAATGCCTTTGCCGGCTTCCCGGCACTGACCAATGCCGGCGGCGACAACGACAATCTGCTGCGCCTCGTCGAAGTTCGCGACATGCTGGCCGGCCAAAGCTGGTTCGATCTCCACCAGTACAGGATGGGCCTGGAAGGCGGTTTCGTCATGCATTGGTCGCGGCTGGTCGATGCGCCGATCGCCGCCATCATCATCGCCGTATCGGCCCTGACCGGCAGCGCGGCCTTTGCCGAGAATGTTGCGCAAGTGCTGTGGCCGGCGCTGCTCTTCTGCCTGACCGTATTTTTCACGGCTCGCGCCGCGCGCAGCTTTGCCGGTGACAGCGCCGTGCTGCCCGCTGTCGTGATCGGCGCTGCCGCACTGTATTTCCTCGGCATTTTTTCGCCTGGCGCGCTCGATCACCACAATGTCCAGCTGATGCTGAGCATGGCCAGCCTGAGCCTGTTGCTTGAAGCGCCAAGGCGCAGGCCGGCGGCATTGCTCTCCGGCCTGTGCGCCGGATTGATGCTGGCCGTCGGCATGGAAACCGCGCCTTATGTCGCCACCATCGGCGCCTCAGTCGCCACGCTGTTTGCCCTCGACGCCGATGGCGAGAGGTCGATTGCCAGGGATTTCGGCCTCGGCTTTGCCGGCGTCTCCGCCCTCGTCTTTGTCGTCACCATCCCGTGGTCCGCCTGGGGTCAGGCGCAATGCGACGCCTTCTCGGCCGTGCAGTTGGTCGTCGCAGCGATTGCCGGAACCGGCCTTGCGGCGATAGCGTCGATCGAGCCCGCCGGCCGCACGCGCCAACGGCGGTTCGCCTCGCTTGGCCTGCTTGCCCTGATATTGGCCGCTCTCGTCGTCCTTTTGTTCCCACAATGCCTGGCAGCGCCCTACGCCAACCTCGATCCGCGCCTCAAGGAGCTATGGCTTGATCACATCGACGAGGCGCAATCGCTGTTCAAGCTGGTCGCTGAAGATCCGGCCGGGGTGGTGGCGCGCTATGCCACGCCGCTCATCGCGCTCGTGCTGATGGCGCTTCGCCTTGGCCGTGGCGGCTGGCGGCGGCAGGACAGCCTTGTCGGCGCGCTGCTTGTCGTGGCCTTCATCGTCAGTGCTTGGCAGGTGCGCGGTTCGACATTCTCGATCGCCTTCGCTGTCGTCCCGCTTGCCGCCTGGATTGCCAAATGGCGTCAACGGGCCGAGGTCAGCCCGTCGCGCAGCGTGGCGCTGCGCATGGCCGCCGTCTGGCTGGTTTCGGTGAATGCCGTCTGGACTGGGGCTGCCGCGGCAACCTCGGTCGCCTTCGAGGACAGCAGTACCGCCGCCGATAATGGCGACGGCGCCGATGTCGCTTGCCAGCGCATGGCCTCCTTTGCGGCGCTTGGCCGCCTGCCAGGCACCACCATACTGGCAATTTCCAATCTCGGATCGCCGATCCTGGCCTATTCCGGACATCACGTCTTCGCCGGGCCCTATCATCGCAACGTCGCCGGCAACCTGCTGGCGCTCGATGCCTTCCTTGGGTCCGATGCGGATGCCAGGACCATCCTGGCGGATCATCACGTCGGCCTCGTCGCGCTGTGCCCCGGCAGCGCCGAAAGCAAGCTCCTCGCAGCCGAGGCGCCGGCAGGCTTTCTTGCCGGGCTGATGCGCGGCAGCGTGCCGGAATGGCTTGAGCCGGTTGCCGGGACCAGCGGAGCCGCCGTCGAATTGTACCGCGTCCGGCTGGGCAGCTGATCGATCGGCGGCCCGTGCGGCCTTTTGTCGGACGTAAGTCCTGACAATCCACTCTTTCGCCCTTGCCCACCCGACACGGCTGGATAGGATGCGCGCCGGCCGACTGCGATTATTGGACCGGGAGAGAATTCATGATGCCATCGGCGCGCTTTGCCGACCTCGAAGGCGCTTCGGTGCTCATCACCGGCGGCGGCTCCGGCATTGGCGCCGCCTTGACCGAGGGATTTATCCGCCAGGGGGCAAAGGTCGCCTTCATCGATATCGCGGACCGTCCGAGTGTGGCGCTGGCCGATCGGTTAGAGAAGGAGCTGGGCCGGCGGCCGCTTTATCTCAAGACCGACATACGCGACATCGAGGCGTTGCGGCTATCGGCGGCCAAAGCTGCAGAGGCGCATGGCGACGTGACCGTGCTGGTCAACAATGCCGCGCAGGATGACCGTCATGCCGTGGAAGACGTCACGGTGGAGTTCTGGGACAACAATCATGCCATCAACCTGCGCCCGCATTTCTTCAGCGCACAGGCGGTGGCGCCGGGCATGAAGCGGGCCGGCGGCGGCTCGATCATCAACTTCACCTCGACCTCGTTTCTCATCAACCATCCCGATATGCCGGCCTACACCGCCGCCAAGGCCGGCATCGTCGGCCTCACAAAGGGTCTTGCCGGCAAGCTCGGCGTCGACGGCATCCGTGTCAACGCGATCGCGCCCGGCTGGGTAATCACCGAGCGGCAGAGAAAGCTCTGGGTCACCGAAGAAGCGCTCGCCGCTCATGTCGCCAAACAGTGCATCAAAGAGGTGATGCAGCCGGAAGACATTGTCGGCACTGTGCTGTTCCTGGCGTCGGATGCCTCACGCATGCTGACCGCGCAGATGCTGATCGTCGATGGGGGGTTCCTGTGATCTCATCGAGCAAGGCAGCTTCCGTCGCGGCCGTCGACTGGGGCACCACCCGTATGAGGGTCTGGCTGCTCGACGGCGCCGGCAAGGTTCTCGCCGAGCGGCGCGGCGATGACGGGCTGATCACCGCCCAGGCTAAAGGATTTTCGTCCATTCTCGAAGGGCATCTGGCTGCCCTGGGCGCAGCCGAGGCGCTGCCGGTCATCATTTGCGGCATGGCCGGTTCGCGCCAGGGCTGGCTGGAGGCGCCCTATGTCAGCGTGCCGGCGCCGATCGGCGCTATTCTCGCCGGCGCTGCCCGCATCCCCGGCCAGCGCCGCGACATCCGCATCGTGCCTGGCCTTGCCCAGCGTCTGGCCGACGCCCCGGATGTCATGCGCGGCGAGGAGACGCAGCTTGCCGGCGCCGGTTTGCCGGCAAAGGGACGCCATCTCGTCTGCATGCCTGGCACCCATTCCAAATGGGTGCTGGTCGAGGACGGCTCTGTTGCCGGTTTCGGCACCTGGCCGACCGGCGAGCTGTTTTCGGTGCTGGCCGCGCACTCGATCCTGCGCCATTCGCTGGGCGAGCCGCCGAAGCCGGTTGCCGCCGAAAATCCATTTTTCCGGGAGTGGTGCCTGAAGGCGTTGGCCGAAGGCGGTGACATCGGTTCAAGACTGTTCTCGATCCGCGCCGCCAGCCTGCTGCAGGATCTGAAGCCCGAGGATGCCGCCGCGTGCCTGTCCGGCCTGCTGATCGGCGGCGAGATCGCTTCGGCAAATCGCCGTTATGGGGCCGTGCCCGTCGTGCTGATCGCGTCGGGCGCACTCGGCAAGCTCTATGCCGAGGCGCTCGGCCTTGCCGGGCTCGCGGTCAGGGTGGTCGACGCCGACGAGGCGGTGCGTGCCGGTCTTGCTGAAGCCGCGCGCGAAAATGGCATGATCGCTGGAAATGGAGTTGCCGCATGACCGAAACCGCACCTTTTCCAAAGCTCGAGCGGGGTCTGGTCGCCATCCTGCGTGGCCTCAAGCCAAGCGAGGCGGTGGCGATCGGCCAGGCGATCTTCGGCGCCGGTATCGAAGCGATCGAGGTGCCGCTCAACTCGCCCGATCCTTACGCCTCCATCGCCAGCATTGTCGGAGCGCTTCCTCCAACAGCCTTGGTCGGTGCCGGCACGGTGTTCAGCGCCGCCGATGTCGACGGCCTGCACAAGGCCGGCGGGCGGCTCCTGGTCAGCCCCAATATCGATGCCGAGGTCATGGGCCGGGCCATGCACTACGGCATGGTAACGATGCCCGGCGTGTTCACGCCGACCGAGGCATTTCAAGCAATCCGGCTTGGCGCCTCGGCATTGAAATTCTTCCCGGCGAGCGTGCTTGGCGCGGCAGGCATTTCGGCGATGCGCGCGGTGCTGCCTGCCAGTGTGCTGGTCGGCGCGGTCGGCGGCGTTTCAGATAAGGATTTTGCCGGCTACAAGGCAGCCGGCGTCAGCGTCTTCGGTCTTGGCTCCAGCCTGTTCAAGCCGGGCACGAGCGTCGACGAAGTGGCAGCGCGAGCGAAAGCCGCAGTTCAGGCCTGGGACGCGGCGTTTGGAGTGGCATAATGAGCGAGACCATTGTTTCGGTTTTTTCCGACCATGTCTGCCAACTCGGCGAGGGACCAAGCTATGACCCTGCCACCGACACGCTCTACTGGTTCGACATCGTCAACGGCCAGCTCCTCGAACAGCGCCTGTCGGGCGGTGCCGTCAAAATCCACGAGCTCGGTCAGATGGCCAGCGCCATCTGCATCATCGACGACCAACGCCAGCTGATCGCCACCGAGACCGGTCTGCATGTCCGCGACGTCGCGACCGGCAAGCTGACGCTGCACACGCCGATCGAGGCCGACAATACGGTCACCCGCTCGAACGATTCACGCGTTCACCCTTGCGGCGCGCTGTGGGTCGGCACCATGGGCAAGGGCGAGGAGAAGGGTGCCGGTTCGATCTACTGGTTCTTCAAGGGCGAGCTGCGCCGGCTCTATGCCGACGTCACGGTGCCCAATTCGATCTGCTTTTCCGAGGATGGGACGATCGCCTATTACACCGACACCAGCACCGGGCTGTTGATGCGCGTCGGCTGCGATCCGGTGACCGGACTGCCGGTTGGCGAACCGAAGGTCTTCGTCGACCACCGTTCGGCCAAGGGCTATATCGATGGTTCGGTGCTCGACCGTGACGGCATATTGTGGAACGCCTGCTGGGGCGGCAGCGTCGTCGAAGCCTATGGACCCGACGGCAAGCTTGTCCGTTCGGTGGCGATGCCGGCGACGCAACCGTCCTGTCCAGCTTTCGTCGGCAGGAACGCCGACCGGCTGGCGGTCACCTCCGCCTGGTCGGGCAAGAGCGAGAAGCAGCGCCTGCTCGACCCGCAAGCCGGCATGACATTTATGCTCGACATTCCAGTCAATGGTCGCTTCGAGCCGCGCGTGCTGATTGGCTAGACCCATATCTAGCACTGTCGTGCAGGCGTCCAGCTGACGTCGGTTCCGCGAAAGCCGAATGCGCTCGCCGTGCGATGCTTGAACGCTTCATCGTTTCGCGGGAACGCTGAACCGCTCTATCTCTTTGTTTTGACGCAATTCCGGACGGAAAACCGTTTCACACTTTTCCTGGAATTGCTTTAGGCAATCGTGCTGCCGGGAAATCGTTTCGATCATGTCAAGCCGCGAGCCCAAGCTGATCCTTGTCTACGAGCCGGAAAAGGCTTGCTTCGATCGGCTGGTCGCCGATAACCACGTGCCGGAGCGTGCCGCCGAAATCGCCTCCTATCTGGCGCAATCGACCGACATCGCTGCTGAATTCGACGCACTTGCCGCCGCTTGCCAAAAGCGCGGCCTGTCGTTTGCGCCGGTGACGCTCGACGACGCCGCAAGCGTTCTCGCCGGCGAGGACCCGAACACCACGCTTGTCTGGACGCTGACCGACGGCGTCGCCTATTTCCGCGGCGGCGCCGCACCGGCTCTGGCACGGCTGAATGGCCTCAAGACGATCGGCGCCGACGATGCGCTGTTCGCGCTCTGTCAGGACAAGTTCCGGTCCGGCGCCGTGCTCGGCGCGCTTGGCCTGCCGGTGCCGCAGGCGGGCCTTGCCCGTGACGGCGCCTGGCTGGTCGCGCCACCGGCCTCGCCCGCCGGCTGGTTCGTCAAGCCGAACCGGCTCGGCGCCAAGATCGGCATCTGGCCGGATTCGCACTGCCACGATCTCGGCCACGCGCTGGAGCTTAGCCGGCGCGTCTTCGCCGCCTATGGCGACGATGTCATCGTCCAGCCCTATGTCGCCGGCCGCAACGCGCGCGCCAGTTTTCTCGGATTGAGGCCGGATACCGGCGTCGAGGCGCTGGGCATCGCCTTTGTCGATTCGGGCGGCGATTTCCAGACCATGCAGGACAGCCTGGCGCTTTACGGCGATACCGGCGCAGCGGCGAAAGCTGCGGGAAAATATACCGAGCCGGTGCTGCTGCCGGTCGCCGGCAGCCAGCCTGAAGCCGACGCAAGAATCCGTCGCATCGCCGAACGCCTGATGGTCGGGCTTGGCCTGCGGGATGTGTTTTCCATCGATTTCCGGGTCGAAGCCGACGACAGCGTCCACCTCATCGAGTTCGAGGTCTGCCCCGGCCTGCCCTGCTTCGATTTCCGCGATTACTGTCGCCAGCAATGGGGCTTGAGCCTCGCCGATGCGATGGCGGAGGCAGCGGCGAACCGGCTTCTCGCCTAAATCCCCTCGACCAGCACGATTTCGCCCTCGGCCACCTTCTGGCGGATCGCGACGGCGCGCTGGTATTCGGGCGAGTGGTAGCAGTCATGCGCCGCCGCAAGCGACGGAAACTCGATGATCACGTTGCGGTCGCGGCCCGGCCCCTCGGCTTTCTCATGCGCGCCGCCGCGCGCCAGGAACTTGGCGCCGAAGCGGTCGAAGGCCGGTTTGGCAGCTGCGACATAGTCCTTGTAGCCTTCCGCATCGCGCACGTCGACGCGAGCGATCCAGTATCCCTTGGGCATGGTATTTCTCCTGGTTTTGGCCGTGCGCGGACCGATTTTGAAAGTCGCTCCGGTGAGATGGCTGGGGGTGTTTTCGAGAACCGGAGCGGAGCGCACTTAAAGTACGTGAGCACCGGAAGCGGAGAAAACGCCGTCAGACGGCCGCCGGAGCAAGTTTCGGAATTGGTCCTCAGGCCGAGCGCATTTCATCGAGGATCGCTTCCGCTGCCGCCCGCCTGTCGGCCGCACCGACGATCGGCCGGCCGACGACGAGGTGGCTGGAGCCGTTGCGGATCGCCTGCGCCGGCGTCACCACGCGTTTCTGGTCGCCATGGTCGCTGCCCTTCGGCCGGATTCCCGGCGTCACAACCGCCAGGGCGGGGCCGACGATGCGGCGCACCGCCTCAGCTTCCTCGGCCGAGCAGACGATGCCGCCCATGCCGGCATGCAGCGCCTGCTCGGAGCGCCTCAGCACCAGTGTATGCGGATCATATTCATAGCCGGCGTCGATCACGTCCTGCTCGTCCATCGAGGTCAGCACGGTGACCCCGAGCAGGCAAAGGTCGCTGCCCCTGGCAGCCTCGACCGCCGCCTTCATCGTCTTCGGATAGGCATGGATGGTCAGCATGCTCATGCCCATCCTGGCGATGTTTTCGACCCCCTTGGCCACCGTGTTGTCGATGTCGAGCAGCTTCATGTCGAGAAAGATCCTGGTGCCGCCGCTGGCCAGCTCGCGGGCGAAGTCGAGCCCGCCGGCAAAGGCGAGCTGGTAACCGATCTTGTAGAAGGAGACGATCCCGTCGAGCTCGCGCACCGCTTTCTCGGCTTCCTTCAGCGTCGGCAGGTCGAGGCCGACGATCAGCCTTTCCTGCATCGTGTCGGCATGCGCGGCGTCCGGGATCATGCCTCGATCCGCGTCGACAGCATGCGCGAGGTTTCGATCAGCGTTCGGCATAGGTGCTCCATCGATTGGCGTAGTCTCTCGTCCCGGAACTTGCCCTCGTCGTCGAAGGCGTTGCCGCCCTCCGGCACCGAGCATTCCGGTGTCACCACCTCCATCCGGCAGCGTACCAGAACGGCGCGCAGATGGTTGATGCAGCGTATCCCGCCGAAGGGTCCGTTGGAAGACGAGCAGAGGCCGGCGACCTTGCCGGCAAGCGGCCTGAACGTCCGGCCGCCATCCTTGCGCAGCTGGCTCACCCAGTCGATGCTGTTCTTGAGCAACGGTGGAATGGAGCCGTTATATTCGGGCGTCGCGATCAGCAGCCCGTCATGGGCGGCGATCATCCGGCCGAGCTTGAAAGCATTGTCGGGAATGCCTTCTTCCTTTTCCAAATCCTGGTCGAGGATCGGCAGCGGATAGTCGGCGAGCGAGATGCGGGTCACCTCGGCGCCCTGCATGGCAAGTTCCTTCTGTGCCACGTCGGCGGTCCTGCCGCTATAGGCGCCGCTGCGCACCGAACCGGCGACGACGAGAATTTTCGGGATCACAGCCATGGGTCTGCCTTGTCACCCGATGGGTATAAGACAAGTGCTATTCAAACCCAACGCTTCAATTCATGCGGCCCCGCGTCGGTAGATCCAAAGCTGCGTCGGCGGAATGTTGCGGATGACGAAATGGAAATGCTCGACCGTATAGTCGCCGCGGCCCGGCGGGATCGGCGACAGCGGCCCGTAAGTCAGCTGCACGATCGGCCGGCCCGCCGGGATACGGTCGAGCAGGCTCTCGACATAGGCGATGCGCTGGGCGACAGGGAAATTGAGCAGCGGCACGCCCGATATCACGGAATCGAAGATCAGGTCGCGCTTGTCGCCAAGCGTCGCGTCGAGATTGAAGGCGTCGCCCTCGATGACGTTGACGCCTGGATAAAGCTGGCGCAGATGGCGCACGAAATCAGTGGAATATTCGACCGCGTAGAGATTCTCAGGCTTAATGCCCTGGGCGAGGATGGCGCGTGTGATGACGCCTGTACCGGGCCCGACCTCGAGCACCGGCAGGCCGGATGTCGGATCGACGATCGAGGCCATCTTGCCTGCGGTGATGGAACTGGTCGGGACGATCGAACCGACCGCCTTCGGCTTGTCGATCCAGCCCTTGAAGAACTTCAGCTCGTCGTCGAACTTTTCCGCCAGCGTCTTTCGCAGTCCGGGACTACGCGTCATTGAAAGTCCTCCTCAACGCTCCCTCGCATGCTACTTAACAGTTACGAGGTGCAAGACAAGGCGAATCCCCGGATAAGGTGTTGATGACGCTCGGGAAGCGTTTTCCAGGGATCAGCTTCAGTGCTCGCCGAACGTTTCGAAAAAGTCTTTCATGCGGGCGAAAAATCCGCTCGACTGAGGCGAATTGTCCTTTGAGGAAAGCTGCTCGAATTCCTCCAGCAATTCGCGCTGACGGCGCGAAAGGTTCTGCGGCGTCTCAACCACGGTCTGGATGTAGAGGTCGCCGATATTAGGCTGGCGCAGCACAGGCATGCCCTTGCCCTTGAGGCGGAACTGGCGACCGTTCTGGGTGCCTTCCGGCACCTTCACCTTCGTCTGGGTACCGTCCAGTGTCGTCACCTCGAACGAGCCGCCAAGCGCTGCTGTCGTCATCGAGATCGGCACCTTGCAATAAAGATCGGCCCCGTCGCGCTGGAAGAATTCGTGCGGCTTGACCGCGAGGAAGATATAGAGATCGCCCGACGGGCCGCCGCGCAGGCCAGCCTCGCCCTCATTGGCCAGCCGGATGCGGGTGCCATCCTCGATGCCGGCAGGGATGTTTACCGACAGCGAGCGCTCCTCGGTGACACGGCCTTGGCCGGCGCATTTCGGGCACGGATCCTTGATGGTCTGGCCGCGCCCCTGGCATTGCGGGCAGGTGCGCTCGATCGAGAAGAAGCCTTGCGTGGCGCGCACCTTGCCGTGGCCGTTGCACATCGAGCAGGTGACGGGCTGGGTGCCAGGCTTGGCGCCGCTGCCCGAGCATTCCGAGCAGGAAATCGAGGCTGGCACCCGAATCTGCGCGGTCTTGCCGGAAAATGCCTCTTCCAGCGTAATTTCCATATTGTAGCGCAGGTCGGCGCCGCGCTCGCGTCCGCCGGACGAGCGGCGCTGGCGCCCGCCCATCATGTCGCCGAAAATGTCTTCGAAAATGTCGGCGAAGCCGCCGGCGCCAAAGCCTTGCGCCCCGCCATTCATACCGCCGTGCTCGAAGGCGGCGTGGCCGAAGCGATCATAGGCGGCGCGCTTCTGCGGGTCCTTCAGTGTCTCGTAGGCTTCGTTGATTTCCTTGAACTTGTGCTCGCAGGCATGGTCGCCTGGGTTGCGGTCGGGATGGAACTGCATGGCGAGCTTGCGAAAAGCGCTCTTGAGCTCCTTCTCGTCGGCGCCCTTTTGCACGCCTAGCGTTTCGTAAAAATCAGCTTTCATGTTTTCCCGCAGTCCGGATAGTCAACGTCTTGAAGCATCGTTGCGTCGTTTGCCGGCACGCTGTTCCGATTTAGGTGTGATGGAGCCGCGATGCCAGTGTCTACGAGGCTTTGTCCGCATTTTTTCGGGCAGCTCAGCGTTTTTCCGGCAAAGGGTTGCAAAAAAGCCCGGCTGTGCGCCGGGCTTTTTCCCTTACCTGTACCGTCAGGCGGTTCAGGCCGACTTCTTCTTCTCGTCGTCTTCGTCGATTTCCTCGAAGTCGGCATCGACGACGTCACTGTCCTTGGCGGCATCAGCCTTGGCGTCGGCCTCGGCGGCTTCCTTCTGCGAAGCCTCGTACATGGCCTGGCCGAGCTTCATCGAGACTTCGGCGAGCGTCTGCGTCTTGGCCTCGATCTCGGTCACATCGTCGCCTTCGGCAGCGGTCTTCAGCGCCGCGATCGCATCGGCGATCGCCGTGCGGTCGGCCTCGGAAACCTTCTCGCCGTATTCCTTCAGAGATTTCTCCGAGGAATGCACCAGCGCCTCGGCCTGGTTGCGGGCCTCGACCAGCGCGCGCCGCTTCTTGTCGGCTTCGGCATTGGCCTCGGCGTCCTTGACCATCTTCTCGATGTCGGCGTCCGAAAGGCCGCCGGACGCCTGGATGCGGATCTGGTGCTCCTTGCCGGTGCCCTTGTCCTTGGCCGAGACGTTGACGATGCCGTTGGCGTCGATGTCGAAGGTGACCTCGATCTGCGGCACGCCGCGCGGCGCAGGTGGGATGCCGACCAGATCGAACTGGCCGAGCGCCTTGTTGTCGGCGGCCATTTCACGCTCGCCCTGGAAGACGCGGATGGTCACCGCCGACTGCGAATCCTCGGCCGTGGAGAACACCTGGCTCTTCTTTGTCGGAATCGTCGTGTTGCGTTCGATCAGCCGCGTGAACACGCCGCCCAGCGTCTCGATGCCGAGCGACAACGGCGTCACGTCGAGCAGCAGCACGTCCTTGACGTCGCCCTGCAGCACGCCGGCCTGGATAGCGGCGCCCAACGCGACGACCTCATCCGGGTTGACGCCCTTGTGCGGCTCCTTGCCGAAGAACTGCTTCACGATCTCCTGGATCTTGGGCATACGGGTCATGCCGCCGACCAGGACGACTTCGTCGATTTCGCCGGCCTTCAGGCCGGCATCCTTGAGCGCCGCCTTGCAAGGATCGATCGTGCGCTGGACGAGATCCTCGACCAGGCTCTCGAACTTCGCCCGCGTCAGCTTCAGCGTCAGGTGCTTGGGGCCGGTGGCATCGGCGGTGATGAAGGGCAGGTTGATCTCGGTCTGCGTGGTGGACGACAGCTCGATCTTGGCCTTTTCAGCCGCTTCCTTGAGGCGCTGAAGGGCGAGCTTGTCGTTCCGCAGGTCGATGCCCTGTTCCTTCTTGAACTCGGCCGCCAGATATTCGACCAGACGCATGTCGAAATCCTCGCCGCCGAGGAAGGTGTCGCCATTGGTCGACTTCACCTCGAACACGCCGTCGCCGATTTCGAGCACCGAAATATCGAACGTGCCGCCGCCAAGGTCATAGACGGCAATCGTCTTGCCTTCCTTCTTGTCCAGTCCATAGGCAAGCGCTGCCGCCGTTGGCTCGTTGATGATGCGCAGCACTTCGAGGCCGGCGATCTTGCCGGCATCCTTGGTCGCCTGGCGCTGGGCGTCATTGAAATAGGCCGGAACGGTGATGACCGCCTTCTCGACCTTCTCGCCGAGATAGGCCTCCGCCGTTTCCTTCATCTTCTGCAGGATCATCGCCGAGATCTGGCTAGGCGACTGCTTCTTGCCGCCGGCCTCGACCCAGGCGTCGCCATTGTCGCCCTTGACGATCTTGTAGGGGACAAGCTTCTTGTCCTTCTCCGTCACCGGATCGTCGTAGCGGCGGCCGATCAGGCGCTTGACCGCGAAAATGGTGTTCTCAGGATTGGTGACCGCCTGGCGCTTGGCCGGCTGGCCGACAAGGCGCTCGCCGTCGCTGTTGATGGCGACGATGGAAGGAGTCGTGCGCGCGCCTTCCGCATTCTCGATGACCTTGGATTCCTTGCCGTCCATGATGGCCACACAGGAGTTGGTTGTTCCCAGATCGATACCGATTACTTTTGCCATTTCTCTAATCTCTCCGCTAAGCAGGCTCTCAGGACCCGTACAGGCGTTCCGACGAAAGCCCCTGTTCACAAGAAATTCCGCTCCGGCAACCGGCATTCGGCGCTGGACGGCTTGGCGCGTATATAAGAACAGGCTGCGTGGCGCGCAAGCATTCTGCGCAAGGCGTTCACCATTCATCCGCGGTTGATCGGATTCGGGACCGGCACGCCCGTATTTTCCGGCCGTGATCCAGCCCGGCCCGGCCCGGCCCATGAACCTTTCCGCCTCACCTCGCGACTGACGCTCAGGTGCCGCGTGGTGCGGCCCCGGAAAGGAAAGCCCCATGACCACAGATCCAGAGGCTCCATGGTCTCCGGGAACAGCAGGAGCTCAGCGCGACTATCGCCTTCGGGACCGGGTCGATGCGCTGGGCTTTTCGCTGGTTCCGTTGACCCTGCGCGGACGCAGGCGTATCGTGACGTTGAGGAAAGCAGACAATTCGATCAGGGATGAACGTGCCGGAACGCCGCGCCTTGCCCTGATTTGCGCGCCGGGACCGGATGTTTCTCCCATGACCTGTGGGGGGAGATCCATGTCTTGCGACCACGGCGCGTTCGTGCGCTCTCGTGCCGGCCGTTTGCGCCGCGCCATCCAGGCTGCCACCGGATTGTCGATCTTGGCGCTCGCCACTGGGCTCTGGCTCGGTGGCTCGGCCCAGGCTCAGGAAACCCGGATCATCTATCCCGGCTCGATGGCAATGACCGGATTCTCCGGCACCATCATTCCCAATTTCGAGGAAGGCCTGCCGCCGGGCGTCGATCCCGTCGACGAAACCTTCATCGACACGGCGCGCGCGACCTTGCGCATCTTCGACGTCTCAAGGCTGGGCGGGCCGGCGTCTGGCCAATTGGTCTTCACCCCGCCACCGTTCGAGGTCACGGCCGGGCAAATCGGCCAGGTGTTCGGCATCACCTACGACGACGGCGTGCGCGACGGCGTTCCATCGGCCATTCCAAACCTCTATGCCGGCGCCACGTCGCTGCACGGCATCCGCATAGTCACGCCAGACGGCGACGCCGACGGCCGGCCGGAGCGGCAGCGCCGCGGCACGGCTGACGCGGTCTTCATGGACGGCCAGTTCGGCACCGAAAACGGCGGCGGCCCCGGAACGATCTGGAAAATCGACGGCATCACCGGCGCCGTCTCGAAATTCGCCGATATCGACGCCAATAGCGGTCCCGGCATCGGCGACGTCACTTTCGACAATATCCACCGCCAGTTCTTCGCCAGCGATCTCGACATCGGCCTCATCCACCGCATCGACGCCAATGGCGCGCTGCTCGACGCGTTCGACCACGGTATAGCCGGCCGCCCGGCGCACGGGCTTGCCGCCCTTGCCGACGACGGCTCGGTGATTGACATCCAGGGTGCTGCCTTCGACAGCGAGGACCCCGACAGCTGGGGCTACACGCAGGACGAGCGCCGCGTCTGGTCGGTCGCCTATCGTGGCAGCCGGCTCTACTATTCGGTCGGTGATAAGGCGGAGATCTGGTCGGTGGGCGTTGCCGGCGACGGCAGTTTCGCCGGCGACCCGCGCTGGGAACTGACGGTCAAGGCCGACAAGGATTACGCGGTCACCGACATCGCCTTCGACAACGAGGGCTTCATGTACCTGGCCCAGCGCGGCCCGGTGGAGAACCGCTACGACTACAGCCAGTTCGCCGATTCCGGCAAGGGTGAGGTCATCCGCTATTGGCGCGAAAATCCGGACGATCCGGCGACGGAATCGGCCTGGGTGGAAGTGCCGCAGGAATATGCGGTCGGCTTCCCGCAAGACAACCGACAGTCAGCCGGCGGCCTCGACCTGCAATATGGCTACGATGCCGAAGGCAATCTCGATACCGGCGTCTGCACCGACACGCTGGTCGATACCGGCGACAAGTTACGCGACAACCCGGAGCTTGCCGAACAACTCGCAGCCGGCGGGCCGCTCGCCGTGCACGGCGTGCAAATCACGCCGACGGCACTGGCCAAGCCGGCCAACATGCCGCCTTTCGGCTCGTGGTTCGTCGACTTCGACAATTATTTCGAAGACCCGGAAGTCGAAGGCCATGTCGGCGACGTCGAGGTCTGGCGCCCCTGCGAAGGCCGTGCCGGCTATTACGAGCAGGTGCCTGGCGGCTATCTGCCACCGTTCTATCCGCCGGACTTTCCGCCCCCCGGCAATCTGCCTCCTTGCCTCGATGTCGAGGATGTCAGGTATTTCTGCACGCCCTCCGGCCTCGAGGCCGATCTCTATCTCCATGACCATGCCGGCTTTGGCGGCGATTCGATCAGGGCTCTGTCCAGGACCCCTGGCGTTGGGGTGACTTCACCTCTGTCGCATGCGCCCGGCGCGCCATACACGATCGGCATCACCGGCCATTACCCTGGCGATACGGTCGATGTCGGGCTCTGCTTCTACAGGCAGTCCGATACCGACAAGGGTGGCTACTACCCTTGCTGCAAGATGACCTTGCCGCTCAGAACCCCAGCCGTCAGCTGCGAACCGTGAGGAGGGGAAGATGAGCAATCTCGCATTTTTCCCGCCTGCGACAAGCAGCCAATCAACCGGCAAACAGTCATTCGTCATGGAGACCATCATGAAACCCCTGTCACTCGCCAGGCGCGGCGTGCGCTGGCTGATGGCGGCCGGTATCGCGGTCGCCATGCTGAGTCCGCTGCAAGGCTTCGCTGAAGACCTTGCTCCGGCCAAGACCAAGCCTGCCGATGCGGTCACTGTCATTCCCGATACCAGGCTCGATTTCGACAATCCTCGCACCGTCAATCCGGAGCCGGGCCGGATCGTGCCCTTGTTCACCAAGAAAGGCACCCAGAGAGGCTGCGACTATGTCGTATACTCGCTGAGCTTTGGCTTGCGCGGCAATCCGCAGGGTCTTGCCAGCCCCGGCCTCGCCGCCGTGCTGAAAAAGGTCAGGCTCGATTTCAGGGACCAGCTCCCGCACGGCCTGCGCATCGTCGGCGTGCATGTGACCGGCGACGGCACCGATGCGTCCGGCGGACCGCTGCCCGGTGCTGTGATCAGCAGTTCGGCTGGCCCGGACGATACCGCGACGGTGTCCGATTTCCGGATTTCCGCCAGCGATCTCGACAGCATCGGCGCTGCGAACGAGCGCGTCATCACGTTCCAGATCACCGCCAAGATCGACCATGCGGCGTTTCCGTCGCCGACGATCGTTCACAACCAGGGCGTGGTCAAGGTGAGCCGCGAACGCGGCGCCGGCATCGAAATCCCGTCGCAGGACCCGGGCAAGCCGGACGACGGCAATTATCTCACGGGTGCAAAGACGTCGATCAAGATCGACGTCACCAGGTGCAACCCGCCGCCTCCACCTCCCGGCAAGGAATGCTTCAAGGTGGAGCGCGGCACGGTCGATTGCGTGCCCGGCGGCGGCGCCTTCATCTACCACATGCCGGTCGGCCCAGAGATGGCTGGCAAATGGGTGCAGCTTTCGACGACGACACCCGGCATCACCATCATTCCCGACACGCAATTGGTGCCGGCCGGCGGCGGTGTGCTCAATTGGAAGATCGTCGGCGCTTCACCCGGCGACGTCATCCACATCATCGTCACCGGTATCGAAACCTATGCCGGCCCGAGGGAGGGCTGGGGCCTGTGCTGCACGCAGACCATCGATATCGTCATCCCGCGTGATCAGCGCTGCCCGCCGAAGGACAAGGAACCGGATCTGAAAGTCGAAAAGCGCGCCGACGTGCAACGTTGCACGATCGGCGGCGGCTGCGACTTCACCATCAGGGTCACCAATGTCGGCGATGCACCCTACCACGGCAAGATCGTGCTCGACGAAGTCACCCTGCCGGCCGGCTCCACCCTCGATTCAGGGCCGAACCCGCCTTGGGTCTGCGCGCCTGGAACCACCCCGATGATTTGCACTCATCCGGTGACCACGCTCAATCCGGGTGCCTCTGTCGACCTCAAGCTCGGCTTCAAGCCGGCCGCAGGCTGGCGAGGCAGCGTCTTGCGCAACTGCGCCACTTACAATTATGCCAGCGGCAAGCCGCTTTTCGGCAGCCAGCAAGACGATCGCGGCTGTGCTTCGATCCCGGTCTGCCGGCGTGGCGATCGTGACCGCGACTGCCGGCCGCCGGTGGAGAAGAAGGTCGACCTGATCCTGAAGAAGCGCGCCCGCACCGAATTCTGTTCGGCCGATGGCGTCTGCACCTTCGTGGTCGACATAATCAACAATGGCAGCGTCCCCTATAATGGGCCGCTGACGGTCGTCGATACCTATCCGGGCGGCGCGCCGGCATCCTCGACCTTCGGCCCGACGCCGCCATGGACATGCGGACCGAACGGTCCCGGCAAGTTCCGCTGCGACAATGCCGGCATCGTGCTGTTGCCTGGCGCCTCGACGCCGATCTTCGTCAGGGCGGTGATGCTGGCCAACTACCGGCCCGACCGTGTCGAGAACTGCGCCGAGGTGAAGGCTATTCCCGGTGAGAACGACATCACCAACAACAGGGCGTGCGCCAAGGAACGCATCCATCATCCGAATGGCGGCCAGCCGGCCCTGCGCATCACCAAGGTGTGCAATGGTTCGCTGGCCGGTGCTGCGGTCGTTTCCTGCCGCATTACCGTCATCAGCCTCGGCACCACTGCCCCGACCGGTCCGGTACGGGTCAACGATGCCGCGACGCTGATAGCCAGCGGAGCGCCGGTCCAGATCCAGACCGTCACCCCAGACGGCGCGGAATGGACTTGCGGACCGGTTCCGGCCAACACACTGTCCTGCCAGATTCCCGGCGCCGTCATGACGCCTGGAACCAGCCGCCATTTCGACGTGACGGTTGCCGCGAACGGCGAATTCGAGAACTGCGCACGCGGCTCCTACGGCCCGGCTCCGGGAGACGACATCGTCTATCCGATCGGCCAGGCCTGCGCCAAGGGCGGCGGCGCCTCGACCATCCGCGTCGAGAAGACCGGTGATGCCGAGTGCAAGCCCGGCCAGCCCTGCTCGTTCGAGATCACCATCACGAACGATGGCGCGAGCGCCTTCTCCGGCCCGGTTCGCATCGGCGATGCGATCGGCGTCGAAGGCCTCGGCCGGCTGGAGGGCGTTGCGATCACCTCGATCGATCCGCCCTTCGGCTGCTCGCCGGAGCCGGCAATCTTGCCTGTGTCCTGCATCGCTCAACTGACGCTCGGCGCCGGGGAAAGCCACGTTCACAACGTGACCGTGGTGCTTCCCGACGACGGTCGCCTGGCAAATCTGCAGGGCACTGTCAATGGTCAGAACTGCGTCGGCGTGCTCTCTCCCGACACGCCGGTGCAAGGCGGCGGCGACGTGTTGTCCCGCGGCGCGGCCAACGTGCAGGGCGATCACGGCAAGGCCTATGCCTGTCATCCCTTCACCATCAGGAATGAGGTGAAGAAGGAATGCTCGGCAGGCTTCGTCATGAACGACGCCGGCAACTGCGTCTGCCCGCCCGGCACGACCTTCCGCAACGGCCAATGCTCGTCCGGCGGCGGCACGGTCATCGTGCCGAAGCCAAAACCTTGCGTTCTGCTCAAAGGCCAGATCCGTACCGAAGACGGACGCTGCGTCTGCCCGCACGGAACCGAACTGGAGAACGGCGCTTGCGTGGGGAAAGAGCCGAAGCCCGAGCAGTGCACCATCCGTGGCCAGATCCACGACGCTGCCGGCGATTGCGTCTGCCCGCGGGGCACGGAAGTCAGGGGTAGTGCCTGCCGGCCAATCCAGCCGAAGCCGGAGCAGTGCACCATCCGCGGTCAGATCCACGACGCCGGTGGCGATTGCGTCTGCCCGCGGGGTACGGAAGTCAGGGGCAATGCCTGCCGGCCAATCCAGCCGAAGCCGGAGCAGTGCACCATCCGTGGCCAGATCCACGACGCCAACGGCGATTGCGTCTGCCCGCGGGGTACGGAAGTGCAAGGCAATGCCTGCAGGCGCAAGAAGCCTGTTGTGGTGGAGTGCCCGATACCCGGTCAGATCCACAACAAGCGTGGCGTTTGCGTCTGCCCGCGTGGGACAGAGCTGCGCGACGGCGCCTGCCGCAAACCGCGGCTGGAGTGCGCACCGGGCGCGCGGCCGATTAATGGCCAGTGCCAGCCGATCCGCAAACCGAGCCTGCTGCTGAATCCAGATGTTCTTCAGCAGCTGCCAAGGCGCAAGCCGCAGCTCGAGCAATAGGATCGCGCGCGAACTTCAAACGGGTGATCATTCGATCAAGAAAACCCCGCCGGAGCGATCCGGCGGGGTGTTTCTTTGGCTGGCAGATGAAAGAGCAGCGAAAACCTGAAGCCGTGGCATCAGCGGAAGGACAAACCGGCTTCCACTTTCCGGACTCGACTCATGGTCTAGGCAGGCGATACAGAGGGTCCGTAAACCGAGGCGTTCGGGAAGACCGCGTCATGAGCAAAAAAACCCTGATCGCGCCATCGGTGCTGGCTTCCGATTTCTCGAAGCTCGGCGACGAGGTCGAGGCGGTGGCGGCCGCCGGCGCCGACTGGATCCATCTCGACGTCATGGACGGGCATTTCGTCCCCAACATCACCTTCGGGCCGCCGGTGATCAAGGCGATCCGCAACCGCACCAAGGCCTTCTTCGACTGCCATCTGATGATCGCCCCCGCCGACCCCTATCTGGCCGCCTTCGCCGAGGCCGGCTGCGACGGCATCACGGTGCACGCCGAAGCCGGGCCGCATCTCGACCGCTCGCTGCAGACGATCAAAAACCTTGGCAAGAAGGCCGGCGTGTCGCTCAACCCCGCGACACCGGAGACGATGATCGAATACGTGCTCGACCGGCTCGATCTTATCCTGATCATGACGGTCAATCCGGGCTTCGGCGGCCAGGCCTTCATTCCGGCGATCGTAGACAAGGTGAAGCGGGTGAAGGCGCTGATCGGTGACAGGCCGATCCGGATCGAGATCGACGGCGGCATTTCGCCGGAAACTGCGCCCCTGGTCACCGCCGCCGGCGCCAGCGTGCTGGTCGCCGGTGCGGCCATTTTCAAGGGCGGCAGCGTCGCAGCCTATCGGGCAAACATCGAGGCAATCAGGGCAGCGGCGGACAAGGCGGCCGGCTGACCGCCGCCGTTCGGCCGGAGACAGCCGCTCGGGGGGACTTTTGAGCAACCATCTGTTCGATGCTTTCCGTGCCCGGATGCCCACGCCCGGACGCCTTTTGATGGAGGCAGAGGACGGGCGCTCGATCAGCTATGGCGAAATGCTGGCGCGCTCCGCTCAACTGGCACATGTGCTGTCGCAGCTGGGCGTCGAAGCCGGCGACCGCGTCGCCGTTCAGGTCGAGAAGAGCCCGGAGGCCATTTTCCTCTATCTCGCCTGTCTGCGTGCCGGCGCGATCTTCCTGCCGCTCAACACCGCCTATACGCTGACCGAGCTCGAGTATTTCTTCAGGGATGCCGAGCCGCGACTGATCGTCTGCGACCCGGCGCGAGTGACCGAGATCGGCGCTTTGGCGCAGGACTCGGGCGCTGCGGTCGCGACACTCGGCAGCAAGGGCGAGGGTTCGTTGACCGATCGGGCCTCTGAGGCGGCCGTGGACTTCCACGACGTGGCGCGCGGACCGGACGACCTTGCTGCGATCCTCTACACCTCCGGCACCACCGGCCGTTCGAAAGGCGCCATGCTCAGCCACGAAAACCTCGCCTCGAATGCGCGGGTGCTGGTCGACCTCTGGCGCTTCACTGCCGCAGACGTGCTGATTCACGCGCTGCCGGTTTTCCACACGCATGGCCTTTTCGTCGCCACCAATGTCGTCCTGATGGCCGGTGCCTCGATGCTGTTCGAAACCAAATTCGACCCGGCCCGCATCGTCTCGCTGCTGCCGCGCGCCACCGTGCTGATGGGCGTGCCGACATTCTACGTCCGCCTGCTGCAGCAGGACGGTTTGAACCGGCAAGCGGCGAAAAACATCCGCCTGTTCATTTCCGGCTCGGCGCCGCTGTTGGCCGAGACGCACAGAGCCTGGCGAGAGCGCACCGGCCACGCCATCCTCGAGCGCTACGGCATGACCGAGACCAACATGAACACGTCGAACCCTTATAATGGCGAGCGGCGTGCCGGCACGGTCGGGTTTCCCGTGACCGGCGTTTCCCTGCGCATCACCGACCCCGAGAGCGGCGAAACACTTGCCAAGGGCGATGTCGGCATGATCGAGGTGAGGGGTCCCAATGTCTTTTGCGGCTACTGGCGCATGCCGGAAAAGACCAAAGCGGAGTTCCGTGACGACGGTTTCTTCATCACCGGCGATCTCGGGCTGATCGATGCCGACGGCTATGTCCACATCGTCGGCCGCGGCAAGGACCTGATCATTTCCGGCGGCTACAATATCTATCCAAAGGAAGTCGAGAGCGAGATCGACGCGCTGCCTGGCGTCGCCGAAAGCGCTGTCATCGGCGTTGCCCATCCGGATTTCGGCGAAGGCGTCACCGCTGTCGTGGTGAGGGCGCCGGGCTCGACCATCAGCGCCGCAGGGATCGTCGAGGCCATCGCCGGGCGCCTCGCCAGGTACAAGCATCCGAAACGGGTGATCTTCGTCGACGAACTGCCGCGCAACACGATGGGCAAGGTGCAGAAGAACCTGCTGCGCGAAGCCTACAAGGACCTCTATACGTCCAAAGCCGGCTAACCCTAACGAGCAGGGCTGCCCGCAAAAACCTTGGCACCATCGATCCAGACGCTTTTAATGTCCAGATCGTCCGACAGCGAAACGATGTTGGCCGCGGTACCGTTGGCGAAGCGCCCGAACCGGTGCGACTGGCCGACCGCCTGCGCCGGATAGAGGGAGGCCATGCGCAAGGCTTCGTCGAGGTCGAGGCCGACGACGCGGTGCATGAAGCGCACCGCGGAAATCATGTCGAGATCCGCGCCCGCCAGCGTGCCGTCGGCAAGTGTCAGCCTGCCATCCTTGCGGTGGATGGTGCGGCCGTTCAGCGTGAACGAGGTCATGTCGGTGCCGATCGTCGCCATGGCATCGGTAACGAGCAGGATCTTGCCCGGCCCCTGCTTGGCGCGCAAGGCGATGGCCATGGTGGCCGGATCGACATGGATACCGTCGGCGATGATCCCGGCATAGAATGCGCCGGTATCGATTGCGGCGCCCGCTAGCCCTGGCTCGCGATTGCCGATCTGGCTCATCGCATTGAACAGATGGGTGACCACCGTTGCGCCGGCCTCGGCAAAGGCGCGAGCCGTGGCATAGCCGATATCGGAATGGCCGATGCTGACGACAATGCCGGCCTTGCTAAGCGCCGACACCTGGCTGGGCTCGACGGATTCGGGCGCCACCGTCGTCAGCAGCACGGGCAGGTTTTTCCGTGCGGCGATCAGCATCGTCTGGTCGGAGTCTAGCATCGGCCGGATCAAAGCCGGGTCATGTGCGCCCTTGCGGGCGATCGACAGATGCGGCCCTTCGAGGTGCAGGCCCAGGAACCCCGGCACCTTCCTCCGTGCCGCCTCGGCTCCGGCCGCAACCGCCGCGGCGGTGATCTCGGACGTGTCGGTGATCAGCGTCGGCAACAGCGCCGCCGTGCCGAAGGGGGCGTGTGCCCGGCAGATGGTCTCGATCGAGGCGACGTCCGGATGGTCGTTGAGCATGACGCCGCCGCCGCCATTGACCTGCAGATCGACGAAGCCAGGCGCCAGCATGCCGCCGCCGGTCTCGATACGCGCAACATCGGATGGAATGGCACCGGCGGCAACAATGGCCTCGACGAGGCCGTCGCGCACGACAAGCGCCGCATTGTCGTGCCAGTCGTCGCCATCGAAAATCCCGGCGCCAGTCAGGGCAAAACGGTCGCTCATAGGGTTTCCGTTACCTTGCGCAGATTGGGCGGCGTGTCGGGGTCGAGGCCGCGATGGCGGGCAAAGGCCTCGACGAAACCATAGAACGACACGATCAGCGTCAGCGGGTCGGTCAGCGGATGACCGGTTGCGACATACGGCAGGCGCTGAGCGCTCTTTGCCTTGTTCGACGTCACAAAGACGGCAGCGCCCTTGCCGGCCAGGCTGTCGGCGGCATCGGCCACCGATGGCTCGGACGCATCGCGAGCAGCCAGCGCCAGCACCGGGAAACCGGGACCGACCAGCGCCAGCGGGCCGTGCATGACCTCGGCCGCACTATAGGCTTCCGCATGCATGGCGCAGGTTTCCTTGAATTTCAGCGCCGCCTCGTTGGCGATCGCCGCCGACGGGCCACGGCCGAGAATGAACAGCGATTTCGGCATCTCGAGTGCCCCAGCCAGCGCCATCCAGTCGCAGGCGATCGCCTTGCGAAAATGCTCCGGCAAGCGCGCGAGCGCCACCAGGAGTTTGTCGTCGCCGGTGCAATGCGCCATCAAGGCGAGTCCTGCGACGGCTGAATTGACGAAGGTCTTCGTCGCCGCGACGCTGCGCTCCGGTCCGGCCAGGATGTCGATTGCGTAGTCCGAAGCCCGCGCCAGCGGCGAATCGGCGGTGTTGGTGATGGCGACGGTCAGCGAACCGCCGGTCCTCGCCGCTTGCGCCATTGCAACGATGTCCGGGCTCTTGCCGGACTGCGAGATCGCCAGGCAGGCCGAGCCGCCCAGCTTCAGCTTGGCGCCATAGATCGAGGCGATCGACGGGCCGACCGATGCAACCGCCAGCCCGGCGGTCAACTCCACGGCATATTTCATGAAGGTTGCGGCATGGTCGGACGAGCCGCGCGCCACGGTGACGACGAAATTCGGATCGCGCTCGCGAATGCCGCGTCCAGCTTCCGTCAGCACCGCGGCCGAGCCATCGAGCAGGCGGGCGGTGGCCTCCGGGATCTCCTCGATCTCGCGCCGCATATGGGTCGTTGTCGCGGTCATGGCCGGCCCTCTTCGCCCGGCCCGCTCAGCCGGAGTTCGGCGACAAAATCATAGGCGTCGCCCCTGTAGATGGAGCGGGTAAACTCGATCACCTTGCCGCTCGCCAGATAGGAGATACGCTCGATGTGCAGGCCGGCAATGCCCGACGGTACTTCCAGCAGATGTGCGTCGCCATCGCCGAGATTGGTGGCGGAAATGCGCTGCACCGCCCGCACCGGCCTGTTGCCGGTCTTTTCCAACGCGGCGTAGAGCGACGAACCAATCGCCGCCGGATCGGGCAGCACGCTTGTCGATAGCGAGGCGCGCTCGATCGCCAGCGGCGTGTCGTTGGCGATACGAAGGCGCGCCACGCGCGCCACCAATTCGTTCGACGCCAGGCCGAGCACCATCATCTCGTCGGGCGACGGCGGATAGAGGCCGCGGTCGAGCCAAGCCGAACGCACCGCCATGCCGCGCCGCGCCATGTCTTCGGTAAACGAGGTCAGCATCGACAGCGACTGCTCGACGCGCTCCATACGTGGCGCAACGAAGGTACCGGAACCATGGCGCTGGACGAGGATGCCGCCCTTGACCAGGTCCTGTACCGCCTTGCGCACGGTGACGCGCGAAATGTCGGCCTTGCTAGCGATGTCGCGCTCGGAAGGCAGCGCATCGCCAGGTCCGATCAGCCCGCGTTTGACCGCATCCTCGATGCTCTTCCTGAGCTGCAGATAGAGCGGCGCGCCACTCTGCGACGATTGTTTCAGCGCCGCGAATATCTGGTCGGCGGCCTCACTCATCGAGCTGCCTCCGCCGTGTTTGCGAAAATCCGAACCGCCATCTGCACCGCGCCGCCCAGCGCGTCGTCGAGCGGCGGTTTCAGCAGCGCCCGGTAGCGGGCCGACAGGCGCGGCGCATAAAGCGGCGCCAGCCCGCCGAGCAGGCAGAGCGGATCGTCGCCGCCGAGGTCGAGCACGCCAAGCGCTGCCTCGACATCGGCGACCGCCTTGTCGAGGATCCAGACAGCGACGGCGTCGCCTTTTTCGGCATGTTCGAACACCTTGGGCGCGAAGCCGCCGAAATCGCCGGGCTTGGCGTTGGTGGTAAATTCGACCAGATCCTCGGGATTGTTGCGGAAGATGGTGAGCATGGCCTGCGTCAGCGGCGATCCCTGGCGGATGCCGTCATAGGCGAGCAGCGTCTGCTCGAGCAGGTCGCGGCCGATACGGGCGCCGCTGCCCTGGTCGCCGACCTGAAAACCCCAGCCACCGATGGCGCGCGACTTGCCTTGTTTGCGTGCCATATAGGCGGTGCCGGTGCCGAGTATGGCCATGGCGCCGTCGCCGGAGCCAACCGCGCCTTCCAGCGCGATCTCGGCGTCGGTCTCGACACGGCTGATGCGAAACGGCAGGATCGCTTCGAGTTGCTGCCGGTAGGTGCCGACATTGGCGCCGGCAAGACCGAGAACGGCCGGAGTTTGCGGGATCAGTGCGGGATCCCTGCCCGCGGCGACAAAGGCCTGCTGCGCTGCGTCGACGATGTTCGTCCTGGCGCCGGTGAGATCCGTTCGGATGTTGGCGGCACCGCTTTTGGCGCGGCCGAGGACGCTGCCGTCGGCCGTTGCAAGGGCCGCCCTGCAGCTGGTGCCGCCGCCATCGATGCCGAGCACGAATTTCACGCGATTTCTCCTCCGGGCGGATAATACCAATAAAATACCAATAGCCAAGGATTAATTTCCGTTTCAAAAAAGTTAAGACGTAGTTTGTTGGAAAATCAGCCAATTTCGTTCGCAAGCCTGCACCGCCGCAAGGATTTCATTAATGCGTGTGGACAAGTGGTATTTTTTTGGTATGGTTTTCTCGATTGGAGGAAAGCGGATGGCCGAAACGCGCACCGAAGCGCTTCACCAGAATGCCGAGGGACTGGATATCCAGGCCCCGGAAGCCATCCTTTCCTCTTTGGCCAACGCACAGATCGAGGCCGCCAAGGCCGTGCACGGCGCCATTCCCGCTATTGCCGCGGCAGCCGAAATCATCGCAAGCAGACTGAAAAGCGGCGGCAAGCTCGCCTATGCGGCTGCCGGCAGTTCGGGCCTGATGGCACTGGCCGATGCGCTTGAGCTGCCGGGCACTTTCGGCATCCAACGCGACCGCATCGCCATCCTGATCGCCGGCGGCGACGAGGCCTTCAAGACACTGGCCGGCGGGCCGGAGGACGATACCGAGGAAGCTTCGGCAGCAGTTGCCGCCGCCCGCATCGGCAAGGGCGACTGCCTGATCGCCGTCTCGGCCAGCGGCTCGACACCTTATGCAGTCAGGGCGATCGAGGACGCCAGGCGCCGCGGTGCGGCGACCATTGCCATCGCCAACAACAGGGATGCGCCGCTGTTGCGGCTGGCCGACATCGCCATCCTGCTCGAAACGCCACCGGAGCTGATTGCCGGCTCAACGCGCATGGGCGCAGGCACCGCCCAGAAGATCGCGCTCAACATGCTGTCGACGCTCGCCGCCATCCATCTCGGCCATGTCCTTGACGGCTACATGGTCAACCTCATGGCCGACAACATCAAGCTGCGCGACCGCGCCGCACGCATCGTCGCCGCCGTCAGCGGGCGCGACAAGGACGAGGCGGCACGCCTGCTCGAAAGGAGCGGCGGCGTCGTCAAGACCGCTATTCTGCTCGCCGCCGGCGCCGCCAGCGCCGATGCAGCCGAGAAGATATTGGAAGGGACCGGCCACAAGCTGCGGCCGGCCCTTTCCGCGATCGAGGGGAGCAAGGGGCGCAATGCCTCTGTTCTCATCAAAACCGAACCTGAAAAAGGTCAACAGGGAGACTGAGCATGACAACGAAGCTACTGACGGCACTTCTTCTCGGCACCAGCATTCTCGGCTCCGCCGGGGTGGCTTATGCCGACGACGTAACGCTCAACATCGAAAGCTGGCGCGGCGACGACCTTGCCATCTGGAAGGACAAGCTGATCCCGGCCTTCGAAGCCAAGAACCCGGGCATCAAGGTGGTGTTCGCGCCGTCGGCGCCAACCGAATATGACGCCGCCCTCGGCGCCAAGCTCGCCGCCGGCTCGGCCGGCGACCTGATCACCTGCCGCCCGTTCGACAAGTCGCTGGAGCTCTTCAAGAAGGGCAACCTCGCCGACATCTCGACCCTGCCCGGCATGGAGAACTTCTCCGACGTCGCCAAGGCCGCCTGGCAGACCGACGACGGCAAGTCGAGTTTCTGCGTGCCGATGGCCTCCGTCATCCATGGCTTCATCTACAACAAGGACGCCTTCGACAAGCTCGGCATCAAGGTGCCGGAGACGCGCGACGAATTCTTCGCCGCGCTCGACAAGATCAAGGCCGACGGCACCTACATCCCGATGGCGATGGGCACCAAGGACCTCTGGGAAGCGGCGACCATGGGCTACCAGAACATCGGCCCGAACTACTGGAAGGGCGAGGAAGGCCGCCTGGCGCTGATCAAGGGCGAGCAGAAGCTGACCGATCCGCAGTGGGTCGAGCCCTTCAAGGAACTGGCCAAGTGGAAGGACTATCTCGGCGACGGCTTCGAGGCGCAGACCTATCCGGACAGCCAGAACCTGTTCACGCTCGGCCGCGCCGCCATCTACCCGGCCGGTTCGTGGGAGATCGGCCTTTTCAACACGCAGGCGCAGTTCAAGATGGGCGCCTTCCCGCCGCCGGTGCAGAAGGCCGGCGACACCTGCTACATCTCCGACCACACCGACATCGGCATGGGCCTCAATGCTGCCTCGAAGAACGCGGATGCGGCCAAGACCTTCCTGTCCTGGGTGGCCTCGCCTGATTTTGCCACCATCTACGCCAACGCGCTGCCGGGCTTCTTCAGCCTGAACAACACCCCGGTGAAGATGGAAGACCCGCTGGCCCAGGAATTCGTCTCCTGGCGCGGCAAGTGCAAGTCGACGATCCGCTCGACCTACCAGATCCTGTCGCGCGGCACGCCGAACCTTGAAAACGAGACGTGGGTTGAATCGGCCAACGTCATCAACGGCACCGACACGCCGGAAGCTGCCGCCAAGAAGCTGCAGGACGGCCTCGATAGCTGGTACAAGCCGGCGAAGTAAGAGCGCGGCGAAGCGTTGTCTCCCCCCTCGAGGGGGAGATGTCGCCGAAGGCGACAGAGGGGGTCGGTCGAGGCAGGCTGCGGCTTGATCGCTGCTGGAAAGCACGGTCGAACGACGATGGCGCGCTGCCTCTGCCGACCCCACCCGCCTCGCTTTGCGAGGCACCCTCCCCTCGAGGGGGAGGGAGGCGCCGCGCCCTTTGACGGCAATAGCAAGACCTGATCGGCGGGGACCGAACGCATGGCCGCAGCACCGAAAAGACCGTTCCGTTGGCATATCGGCGTTTTCCTGGCGCCGGCAGTGCTGGTCTATACGGCGATCATGATCCTGCCGCTGGCCGGCACGCTGCAGCTGTCGCTGTTCCGCAACATCAATCAGTCGCAGGTCTTCGTCGGACTGGAAAATTTCCGCATGCTGTTCGGTGATCCCAACTGGTCGGTCAATTTCTGGAACGCGCTCAGGAACAATGTCTGGTTCTTCATCATCCACATGCTGGTGCAGAACCCGATCGGCGTCCTTTTGGCCGCACTTCTGTCCAGCCCTAGGCTGCGGTTTTCCGCCTTCTACCGCACGGCGATCTTCGTGCCGACGATCCTGTCCTTCGTCATTGTCGGCTTCGCCTGGAAGCTGATTCTGTCGCCGCTATGGGGCGTGGCGCCGCATATGATGGACCTGGTCGGCCTGAAAAGCCTGTTCACGCCCTGGCTCGGCAAGGCGCAATATGCGCTGACCGCGCTCAGCCTGATCTCGGTCTGGCAGTTCGTCGGCATCCCGATGATGCTGATCTATGCGGCACTGCTGTCCATTCCCGAAGAGGTGATCGAAGCAGCCGAATGCGACGGCATCACCGGGATGGCGCAGTTCTGGAAGATCAAGCTGCCGCTCATCCTGCCGTCGATCGGCATCATCTCGATCCTGACCTTCGTCGGCAATTTCAACGCTTTCGACCTGATCTACACCGCGCAAGGGGCGCTGGCCGGGCCGAACTATTCAACCGATATTCTCGGCACCTTCCTCTACCGCGCCTTCTTCGGTTTCCAGCTGCAGGTCGGCGATCCCAACATGGGCGCGGCGATCGCCACGATGATGTTCCTGATCATCCTGGGCGGCGTCTGCGTCTACCTGTTCCTCGTGCAGACGCGCCTGCGTCGCTACCAGTTCTGAGGCGCCACATGAGCACGGCAACCCGCTCGCTGCCCCGCACCATCGGCGCGCATGCGATCCTTCTGACCTACACCGCAATCGCGCTGTTTCCGGTCATCCTCGTGATCATGAATTCGTTCAAATCACGCGCAGGGATTTTCGGCGCGCCGCTGACGCCGCCGACGCCAGGTACCTTCGACCTGATCGGCTACACGACGGTGATCGGCCAGGGCGATTTCATCCACTATTTCCAGAACAGCCTTGTCGTCACCGTCGCCTCGCTGTTCTTCGTGCTTTTGTTCGGCGCCATGGCGGCTTTCTCGCTGTCGGAATACCGCTTCCGCGGCAATTCGCTGATGGGGCTCTATCTGGCGCTCGGCATCATGATCCCGATCCGCCTTGCCACCGTCGCCATCCTGCAATTGATGGTGGCGAGCGGGCTGGTCAACACGCTGACGGCGCTGATCCTGGTCTACACGGCGCAGGGCCTGCCGCTTGCCGTCTTCATCCTGTCGGAATTCATGAAGCAGGTCTCGGACGATCTGAAGAATGCGGGCAGGATCGACGGCCTGTCCGAATACACCATCTTTTTCCGGCTGGTGCTGCCGCTGGTGCGCCCATCGATGGCGACGGTCGCGGTCTTCACCATGATCCCGATCTGGAACGATCTGTGGTTCCCGCTGATCCTGGCGCCGTCAGAGGAGACCAAGACAGTGACGCTCGGCGCGCAATTGTTCCTCGGCCAGTTCGTCACCAACTGGAACGCCATCCTGGCGGCACTGTCGCTGGCGATCATGCCGGTGCTGATCCTCTACGTCATCTTCTCGCGGCAGCTGATCCGCGGCATCACTTCGGGAGCGGTCAAGTGAGCTCGCAACAACCCCTTCGCGTTGTCATCGCCGGCCTCGGCAATATGGGGCGCAGCCATGCGTTGGCGTATCACACCAATCCGGGATTCCAGATCGCCGCGCTGGTCAACCGCTCCGATGTGCCGCTGCCGGAAGGGCTTTCGACCTACGCCATCCGGCGTTCCTTCGACGAGGCGCTGCGCGACGAAAAGCCCGATGTCGCCTGCATCGCCACCTATTCCGACAGCCATGCTGACTATGCCGTCAAGGCGTTCGAGGCCGGCTGCCACGTCTTCCTCGAAAAGCCGCTGGCAACCACCGTCGCAGATGCAGAGCGCGTCGTCGCCGCCGCCAAGGCCAACGGCAAAAAACTGGTGATCGGCTACATCCTGCGCCATCACCCGTCCTGGATCCGGCTGATCGCCGAGGCGCGCAAGCTCGGCGGCCCTTACGTGTTCCGCATGAACCTCAACCAGCAATCCTCCGGCCATAGCTGGGAGACGCACAAGCAGTTGATGCAGACGACATCGCCGATCGTCGATTGCGGCGTGCATTATCTCGACGTGATGCTGCAGATCACCGACGCCAGGCCAGTCGAGGTGCGCGGCATGGGGCTGAGGCTGAGCGACGAGATCGCGCCGTCAATGTACAATTACGGTCATCTGCAGGTGCTATTCGACGACGGTTCGGTCGGCTGGTACGAGGCCGGCTGGGGGCCGATGATTTCGGAGACGGCTTTCTTCGTGAAAGACGTGATCTCGCCCAATGGCTGCGTGTCGATCGTCATGAAGGAGGGTGTCAGGTCCGACGACATCGACACCCACACCAAGACCTCGACCATCCGCCTGCATAGTGCGGCGACCGGAGCCGACGGCAAGTTCGCGAAACCGGACGAAATGCTGTCGATGCAAGGCGAGCCCGGCCATCAGGACCTTTGCGACCTGGAACAGGCGTTTGTGCTGAAGGCGGTCCGCGAGGATCTGGACTTGACCCGTCACATGGACGACGCGGTGAAGTCGCTCGCCGTCTGCCTTGCCGCAGACGAGAGCGTGCGCAGCGGCCTCGCCGTGAAACTCTAGAACAGGGACGACGCCGTGGGCTCGCTGAACATCGAGAACGTGAAAAAGGCCTTCGGGCCGGTCGAGGTGCTGAAGGGCATCAACCTCGAGGTGACGGATGGCGAGTTCGTCGTCTTCGTCGGTCCATCTGGCTGCGGGAAGTCGACGCTGCTCAGGGTCATTGCCGGGCTGGAGGACTCGACCTCGGGCCGCGTGGTGATCGACGGTGCGGACGTCTCCGCAACGCCGCCGGCCAAGCGCGGTATCGCCATGGTGTTCCAGACCTATGCGCTCTATCCGCATCTGACGGTGAAGAACAACATGGGCCTCGGCCTCAAGCAGGCGGGCACGCCGGCGGCCGAGATCGACCGCCGCATCGGCATCGCCTCGTCGATGCTGTCGCTGGAGCCCTACCTCTCGAGGCGGCCGGCCGAGCTTTCCGGCGGTCAGCGCCAGCGCGTCGCCATCGGCCGCGCCGTGGTGCGCGAGCCCAAGCTTTTTCTGTTCGACGAGCCCCTGTCCAACCTCGATGCCGCGCTGCGCGTCAACACCAGGCTGGAGATCGCGCAATTGCATCGCCGGCTGAAGGCCACGATGATCTATGTCACCCACGACCAGGTCGAGGCGATGACGCTGGCCGACAAGATCGTCGTGCTGAACGCGGGAAAGATCGAGCAGATCGGCGGACCGATGGAGCTTTACAATTCGCCGGCAAATGAATTCGTCGCCGGCTTCATCGGCTCACCGAAGATGAATTTCGTCGACGGCGCCAGGCTTGGCGAAACGGCAAAGACCATCGGCGTCCGTCCCGAACATTTGACGGTCGATCCCAGATCCGGCGCCTGGAAAGGCACGGTCGTCCATGCCGAGCACCTTGGCGCCGACACCAACCTCTATCTCGACTGCGAGAAGGCCGGCTTGATCACAGTGCGCATCTTCGGCGTCTATAACGCCGAACCTGGTGCCACGCTCTATGCGACGCCGGATCCGGCAAAGACATACCGGTTTGGAGCCGATGGGAAGGTGCTGAAGTAGCGCAGGCGCCGACTCCCCTTCTCCCCTTGTGGGAGAAGGTGGCCGAGCGAAGCTCGGTCGGATGAGGGGTGTTGGACGATCGCTACGCTGAAGGCGTAAGCGACGGAAATCCTTCGATGTTTTCTCGTCGCGTTTCTTCCAGCACCCCTCATCCGTCTCGGCGCTGCGCGCCGATCCACGTTCTCCCACAAGGGGAGAAGGAAGAGCGCCTACGCATCCGCCTTGAACGTCTGCTTCTGGATGCCCAGCCCCTCGATACCGAGCTCGACCACGTCGCCGGGCTTCAGGAAGACCGGCGGCTTCATGCCGAGGCCGACGCCGGGCGGCGTGCCGGTCGAGATGATGTCGCCCGGGTGCAGCGACATGAACTGGCTGAGATAGGAGACGAGATAAGCGACGCCGAAGACCATGGTCTTGGTCGAGCCGTTCTGCATCGTCTTGCCGTTGACCGTCAGCCACATCGGGATGTTCTGCGGGTCCTTGACCTCGTCCTTGGTCACCAGCCACGGGCCGATCGGCCCGAACGTGTCGCAGGACTTGCCCTTGGTCCACTGGCCCTGGCGCTCGGCCTGGAAGGCGCGCTCGGAGACGTCGTGCGCGACGCAATAGCCGGCGACATAATCCAGCGCCTCGGCCTCGGTGACATACTTTGCAGTCTTGCCGATCACCACGCCGAGCTCGACCTCCCAGTCGGTCTTCACCGAGCCGCGCGGGATCAGCACGTCGTCGTTCGGCCCGACAATAGCCGAGCTTGCCTTCATGAAGATGATCGGCTCCGGCGGCACGGTGGCGCCGGTTTCGGCGGCGTGGTCGGAATAGTTGAGACCGATGCAGATGAATTTGCCGGTGCCGGCGACGCAGGCGCCGATCCGCGGCTTGCCGGAAACCGCCGGCAGCGTCTTCGTGTCGAGCTTCGACAATGTCTCGAGCGATGCCGGGTCAAGTGCCTTGCCGGCAATGTCGGTGACATGGGCGGAGAGGTCGCGGATCGTTCCATCGGCATCGAGCAGGCCGGGGCGTTCGCTCCCCGCCTCGCCATAGCGCAGCAGTTTCATGCAGTTTTCTCCCAGTTGCGACCAGAGGCCGTTTGCAAACTCGCTCCGCTGCGGCGAATGGCGTGGGTTTCGAGAACCGGAGCGGAGCGTACTTAAAGTACGTGAGCACCGGAAGCGCAGAAAGCCGCGTCAGGCGCCCGGCGGAGTAGGGTTTTCAAATGGCCTCTTAGATCGACCAGCCACCGTCGATATTATAAGCTTGCCCCGACGTATAGGTGGCGCCGGCCAGATAGACGGCGAGATCGGCGATTTCCTCGGGCGTGCCGAGCCGGCCCATCGGCTGGCGGGCGATGAAGGCGGCGCGAGCTGCTTCGTAGTCGCCCTGCGCATGCATGCGGTCCTGCAGCGACGGGCTTTCGACCGTGCCCGGACAGATCGCATTGCAGCGTATGCCCTTGCCGACATAGTCGGCGGCGACCGACTTGGTCAGGCCGATGACGGCTGCCTTGGTTAGGCCATATACGAAGCGGTTCGGCACGCCCTTGGTCGAACTGGCCAGCGATGCCATGTTGATGATCGAGCCGTCGCCGCGCTCCAGCATGCCGGGCAGCACGGCGCGGATGGTGCGGATCATCGAGCGGACATTGAGATCATAGGCAAAGTCGAGATCGCCGTCCTTCATCTCGAGGATCGAGCCGGAATGGACGAAGCCGGCGCAATTGAACAGCACGTCCACGGCGCCGATCTCGGCAAAAGCGGCGTTCACCGCCTCGTCGTTCAGCACGTCGAGCTTGCGGGTCTTGATACCGGGCGTCTTGCCGAGGTCGGCGAGCACCACCTCGTTGATGTCGGTGGCATGGACGACCGCGCCGGCCTTGGCGAAAGCCAGCGCACTTGCCCGGCCGATGCCTTGCGCCGCCGCCGTGACGACAACGATCTTGCCTGTCAGATCCGCCATGCTTCTCTCCTCGCCCGTCTGTGATCGTTCGGCTTTTTACCGGCACAAGGCCGGGGCGCAATGTGCCAGCCGGGCAGTACCATCCCGCCTGTTTCGATATTCGCCCTGCCAACCAAATGTTTTTTCTCGGTAAAGAACATTTGTTGGCCCGTCAAGCCCGGACGTCCCTCCGGGACACTCAGTCGCCGTAGGGCACCCAGACGTTCTTGACCTCGATCGCACGGCGCAGCAAGGCATCGCCGGCTGCTTCGTTCGAGGGCCAGTCGAGGCTGTGGCCGTTGCCGGTCCAGACGCGTTTGAGATTGCCGATGGACTCGGCCTCGGCCTTGGCGCAAGTCTCGGCGTCGGCGAACACCCAGAGCCCGTCGACATCGTCATGCTTGGCCAATACGCCGGCAAGCTCGGCGCTACGGCCGGTGACGATATTGATGGCGCCTGCCGGAACGTCGGAATATTCGATGACCTGGTAGAGGTCGGTGGCAAGCAGCGGGTATTTTTCGGATGGCACTGCGACTACCGTGTTGCCCATGGCAAGCGCCGGCGCCACCAGCGAGATCAGGCCAAGCAGAGGCGCGTTGTCCGACGCGACGATACCGACGACCCCGACCGGTTCGTGCAGTGCCAGCGTGACGGCGCGGGCCGGCGGCTGGTGGACGCGGCCCTCGAATTTGTCGGCCAAGCCGGCATAGAGGAACAGGCGCTCGATCGACAGCTCGACCTCGTCACGCGCCGCCTTGGCGGTCGCGCCGGTGAGCTGGGTCAAACGGGCGGCAAACTCGTCGGCGCGGCCGGACAGATTTTCGCCCAGGTAGTAGAGCACTTGGCTGCGGTTGTGGGCGGTCGCCTCCGGCCAGGCCTTGCAGGCGCGCGCGGCCGCGACGGCGTCGCGGATATCCTTGCGGTTGCCGAGACCGACCTCGCTGGCAAGCTTGCCCTTGGCGGTGGCGACGGCGAAGGAATAATTGCCGTCCGGCCGGACCTGCTTGCCGCCGATGAACAGCTTTGCCGTGCGGTCGATGGCATCGCCTTCGGCCTGCTCGACAGGTTGCGCCGAAGACGTTGCCGGTTTGATGATCGGGCCGAGCGGCAGTTTTGCCGAGAGATATTCGAACATGCCCTCGCGCCCGCCTTCGCGGCCAAAGCCGCTCTCGCGGTAGCCGCCGAAGCCGCAGGAGGCGTCGAACATATTGGTGCCGTTGACCCAGACGACGCCGGCCTTCAATTGCGGCGCGACGTGCAGGGCAAGATTGATGTTCTCGCTCCACACCGAAGCAGCCAGGCCATAGCGCGTGTTGTTGGCGAGCTCGACCGCTTCCTCGGTGTTGCGAAAGGTCATGGTGGCGAGCACCGGCCCGAACACCTCTTCCTGTGCCAGAATGTTAGCCGGCGAAACACCTGTCGCCAGCGTTGGCAGATGGTAATAGCCCGAGGAGGGCAGCGCCGAGTCCGGCTGCCAGCAGATCGCGCCCTGCTTGGCGCCCTCGGCGATCAGGCCCTTGACGCGATCGAGCTGAGTCAAGTCGACCAGCGGGCCGATATCGGTGTTCTTGTCGAGCGGGCTGCCGACGCGCAGCCGGCTCATCCGCGTCTTGACCTTGGCGATGAAGGCATCGGCGATGCCTTCCTGCACCAGAAGGCGCGAGCCGGCACAGCACACCTGGCCTTGGTTGAACCAGATACCGTCGACCAGACCCTCGACGGCGCTGTCGAGGTCGGCATCCTCGAAAACGACGAATGCCGACTTGCCGCCAAGCTCCAGCGACAGTTTCTTGCCCGAACCGGCGGTGGCTTTGCGGATGATCTTGCCGACCTCGGACGAACCGGTGAAGGCAATCTTCTGGATGCCGGGATGATTGACGATTGCCCCACCCGCTTCCGGCCCGCCCTGGACGATGTTGACGACGCCCTTCGGCACGCCAGATCGTTCACAGATCTCGGCGAACAGGATCGCGGTGAGCGGCGTGAATTCGGCTGGCTTCAGCACCACGGTGCAGCCGGCGGCGAGCGCCGGCGCGATCTTCCAGGCCAGCATCAAGAGCGGGAAGTTCCACGGGATGATCTGGCCGACGACGCCGACCCCCTTATGGCCTGGAAAATCCCTGTCCAGCGCTTGCGCCCAGCCGGCATGATGGATGAAATGGCGGATGGCCAGCGGCACGTCGATGTCGCGGCTTTCGCGGATCGGCTTGCCATTGTCGATCGATTCCAGCACCGCGAACAGCCGTTGGTGGCGCTGCATGGCGCGGCCGATGGCGTAGAGCACTTTGGCGCGTTGATAACCAGTGCTGGCGCTCCATTTCGGCAGCGCTTTTGTGGCGGCCGAAACCGCCGCGTCGATATCGGCGGCACCGGCATCCGACACCTTGGCCAGCAGCTTTCTCGAGGACGGATCGCTGGTGTCGAAGGTTTTGCCTCCGCTGGCTGCCTTCCAGTCGCCGCCGATAAACAGCGCTTTGCCGAAATCCCACGCGGCAAGCCACGCATCGGCCTCGCTGCGCGCCTCCGGCGCCGGGCCGTATTCCATGGCGTGATAGCGTTCGAGAATGTTCATGGCGCGCTCCGAATCACGCCATCGCGTGGCGATGATTGGCCGAGTAGTGGCCGGTCAGATGATGCTCGAGCTGGCGCTCGATATCGGTCAAAAGGCTCGATGCTCCGAAGCGGAACAGCTCCGGCTCCAGCCACGGCCGGCCCAGCTCTTCCTTCATCAGCACCAGCCAGTCGAGCGAGGCTTTTGCCGTGGAAATGCCGCCGGCCGGCTTGAAGCCGATGAGATAGCCGGTTTCCTCGAAATAGGCGCGGATGGCGCGCACCATGGCAAGGCCGACCGGCAGCGTCGCGTTGACGCTTTCCTTGCCGGTCGAGGTCTTGATGAAATCTGCACCCGCCATCATTGCCACCATCGAGGCGAGCATGACGTTGCGCAGCGTCGCGAGGTCGCCGGTGCCGAGGATCACCTTCAGATGGGCCTCGCCGCAAGCGGCGCGCATCGAGACAATCTCGTTATAGAGCTCCTGCCATTTCGCCCCGAATACCAGGCCGCGCGGGATGACGACGTCGATCTCGTCGGCGCCGTCCCTTACCGATGCTTCGATCTCCTGCAGACGTGTCGAAAGCGGTGCAAGGCCATGCGGGAAAGCCGTGGAAACGGCGGCGACATGGACGCCGCTGCCGCGCAGCGCTTCGACGGCAGTGGCGACGAAGGGATGATAGACGCAGACCGCCGCCGGGCGGATCTTTTCACCAGTAATGCCGAGCCCCTCGGCAATGTCGCGACGGAACGGGTTGACCGCCTTGGCACAAAGCCGGCGCACGCGCTCTTCCGTGTCGTTCGAGTTCAGCGTCGTCAGGTCCATGCAGGCGACGGCGCGCAGCAGCCAGGCGGCCTGGTTATCGGCCTTGATCGAGCGTCTTTTGGTCAGGCTGGCGACGCGGCGTTCCAGCGCCGAGCGGTTGACGCCGCGCATCGATTCCATGAAGCCGAGATCGAGCCTCATGCCGGGATTGCGAGCAATGCCATGGGCTTGCGGGATTGGTGCATTGGCCGCGGCGCGCGCCGGCAGCGGCGTGATCTTGGACGTGCCGAGATCGGTTTCGCGGATTGTGCTGCTCATCTCCTGCCCCTTGTTCAGCGAGTTATGCCGAAGATAGACCGTGAAGCAGCGCTTCACGAGTCCTTCAAGCGGTCATAGCGGAAAAAGACAGTCAAGGCAGCCGATTTTTGACCGTATGGTCAAAATCAGGTTCGCAAACCAGTAGACTCTGAACTGCCGCGTCTCAGCCGACGAAGGCGCGCTCGACGACGAAGCTTGCCGGATGGTGCAGCGAGCCTTCCTGGAAGCCGAGGCTTTCGGCCAGTTCCTTGACGTCCTTGAGCATATGCATCGAGCCGCAGATCATGATGCGGTCGGTCTCGGGATTGAGCTTGTCGATGTCGAGATCGCTGTAGAATTTGCCCGAGCCGATCAGCGCGGTAATGCGGCCCATGCGCTCGGAGGTCTCGCGCGTCGTCGAATTGTAGAGCGTGACGCGGCCGCCGGTCAGTTCGCCGATCAGCGGGTCGTTCTCCAGTGCGGCCACCAGCTCCTGGCCGTAGGTGAGCTCGGCATTGTCGCGGCAGGTATGGGTCAGGATAACCTGCTCGAACTTCTCATAGGTATCGGGATCGCGCAGCAGGCTGGCGAAGGGCGCGATGCCGGTGCCTGTCGAGATCATGAACAGGCGCTTGGCCGGCGTCAGCGCGTCGACCACCAGCGTGCCGGTCGACTTCTGCCGCATGATAACGGTGTCGCCGATCTCGATCTTCTGCAGCTCCGAAGTGAGCGGGCCGTCCGGCACTTTGATCGAGAAGAATTCGAGTTCGTCGTCCCAGGCAGGGCTGGCGATCGAATAGGCGCGGAACACCGGCTTCTCGGCATTGGGCAGGCCGATCATGACGAACTCGCCGGAACGGAAGCGCAGCGATTGCGGCCGGGTGATGCGGAACGAAAACAGCCGGTCGGTATAATGCTTCACCGAGACGACGGTTTCGGCATAGACATTGGCCGGTATCGGGAACTGCAACGGCCGGGCGCCAGCAGTGTTGAACGCGGATGTGGTGTTCATCAAACCTAACCTTCCGGGCCAGCTCAGCGGCCGCGCCAAATCCTCACCTGCGCGCCCGAACCGGTCAGATTCCAGCGTGCCGTTTGCACACTCCGAAGCGGTAAGCTCTTGTGTCCGGAATTTATTAGTATACAAACGATATTTGCGTCAAGACGCCGCCGTAAAACAGCTTTCCAAACTAAGGCATGTAGGCAGTTCGGGCATTTCGGGTTTCGACAATGGGACAGAATTTTTCGGCGCAAGCTCTGGATTCGACGGGCAGCGTCGTCGCCGGTATCGATGTCGGCGGCACCTTTACCGACCTGCTTCTGATCGACGGCCGTGACGGCGGCCGGGTGCACATCGCCAAGACCCCGACGACAGTCGACAACCAGGCGTTCGGTGTCGTTTCGGCGCTTGGCGCCACCGGATTTCCGGTCGACGGCATCGACCTCATCGTGCACGGCACGACGACCACCACCAACGCGGTCCTGGAGCGCCGGCTGGCCAAGACCGGCATGATCACCACGCGCGGCTTTCGTGACGTTATCGAGCTTGGCCGGCGGACACGGCCGCAAGCCTATGGCATGACAGGCACGTTCGTGCCGATCATTCCGCGCAATCTGCGGCTCGAAGTGTCGGAGCGGGTCGAGGCCTCGGGCGCGGTGCGCATCCCGCTCGACGAGGCCGAGATGCGGGCAGCGATTTCACAACTGATCGCGGCCGGCTGCGAATCCCTCGTCATCCATTTCCTGCATTCCTACGCCAACCCGAGGCATGAGCGGCGTGCCGCCGAGATCGCGGCCGAGCTTTGGCCGAACGGCTACATCACGACAGGCCATGCGCTGCTTTCGGAAGCGCGCGAATTCGAGCGCGGCGTCACCGCTTCGGTCAACGCTTCGGTGCAACCGATCCTCGAACGCTATGTCGAGCGGCTGCGCAAGGAGCTGGCGTCAAAAGGCTACGCCCGCGACTTCCTGATCATGAACGGCAATGGCGGCATGATCTCGGCCCGCTTTGTCACACGTGAGTCGGCCAAGACTGTCATGTCCGGCCCCGCTTCCGGCGTCATTGCTGCCGCCTATA
The DNA here is from genome assembly GCF_040320365.1 of Mesorhizobium sp. M0701. Classification (NCBI taxonomy): domain Bacteria; kingdom Pseudomonadati; phylum Pseudomonadota; class Alphaproteobacteria; order Hyphomicrobiales; family Phyllobacteriaceae; genus Mesorhizobium; species Mesorhizobium sp. M0701. The sequence continues at coordinate 89,214 of NZ_JAMYPO010000015.1, read as the reverse complement.
CGGGAAAACGCGCCGGCTTCGAAAACCTGGTCACCTATGACATGGGCGGCACCTCGACCGACGTGGCGCTGATCCGCAACGCCGAGCCGGCGGTGTCGAACGAGATCGAGATCGAGTATGCGATGCCGATCCACGTGCCGATGGTGGCGGTGCATACGGTCGGCGCCGGCGGCGGCTCGATCGCCCACGTCGATGCGGCAGGCCTGATCCAGATCGGCCCGGAAAGCGCCGGCGCCAATCCCGGCCCGATATGCTACGGACGCGGCGGCTTGGAGCCGACCATCACCGACGCCAATCTGGTGCTCGGCAGGCTGGCGCCGAAGAAGCTGCTCGCGGTGGAAAACCCGGTCACCGTCGAACGGGTCACCGGCATATTCGAGGACAGGATCGGCCGCGCCACAGGCTTGTCCGGCGTCGAGGCGGCGGGTGCGGTGCTGCGGCTCGGCAACGTGAAGATGGCCGGCGCCATCCGCATGGTCTCGGTGTCGCGCGGCCACGACCCGCGCGATTTCGCGCTGTTCGCCTTCGGCGGCGCCGGGCCGCTGCATGCGACGGCATTGGCGCGCGAATTAGGCCTGCCGAAAGTGCTGGTGCCGGCGCGGCCAGGCATCACCAATGCTCTCGGCTGCGTCGTCGCCGATCTGCGCCATGATTTCGTCAACACGGTCAATCAGTCGGTGCCCAGTCTCGATGAAACCCAGCTCCATGAGACATTGGAACGGCACCGAAACGAAGGCGAGGAGCTGATCGGCAAGGAGGCGGTGAAGCCGGAAATGATCCGCGTCACGCATTCCGCCGACATGCAGTTCGTCGGCCAGACGCATATCATCAACGTGCCGCTGCCGTCGTCTGCGGTGACACCCGAGGGACTGCAGCACCTGTTCGAGAAGGCCTATTTCGCCCGCTTCAAGGTCCAGTTGCCGGAAATCCGCGCCAATCTGGTCAACCTCAACACCTCGGTCACCGGCGTGCGGCCGGCAATCGATCTGTCCCGGCTGATCGACCCGGCTGGGCGCGCCAAAACGCTCGAAGAGGCGCGGCGCGAGATCCGGCCTGTCTGGTATGGCGGGCGCTGGTACGACACGCCGGTCTACAGCAGAGAGAAGTTGCCGCTCGACGCAACAATCGAAGGTCCGGCGATCCTCGAACAGATGGACGCGACGACTGTGCTGGAGCCCGGCGACCGGGCGCGATCGGATGCCGACGGCAACATCATCATCGATATCGGCGAGGCCTGAGATGGAAAAACTCGACGCCATCACCCTTTCAGTCATCCAGGCGGCGCTACAGCAAGTCTGCGACGAAATGGACCTGACGTTTTCGCGCGCCGCGTTCTCGCCTGTCATCGCCGAGGCCAATGACCGTTCGGATGGCATCTATTCAGCGCTCGATGGTTCGCTGATCGCGCAAGGCAGCCAGGGCCTGCCGGTGTTCGTCGGCGTCATGCAGTATTCGACCAAAACCGTGATCGAGATGATCGCCGACGGACGCTGCCTGCCGCCCGAGCCGGGCGATATCTACATCGTCAACGATCCCTATCTCGGCGGCACCCACCTGATGGATGTGCGCTTCGCCATGCCGGTCTACCGCGACGGCAGGATATTCTGCTGGCTGTCGAACACCGGCCACTGGCCCGACATCGGCGGTTCGGTGCCGGGCGGCTTTTCCGCCTCGGCAACAGCGGTCGAGCAGGAAGGCTTGCGACTGCCGCCGGTGAAACTGTTCAAGAAGGGCGTGCTCGACCCTGAGATCTACGCCATCATCTGCTCGAACATCAGGGTTGCCGACCAGCGCATCGGCGACATCCGGGCGCAGGCGGCGGCACTGCTGATCGGTCAAGACCGACTGAACGGAATCCTGGATCGTTACGGAGATGAAACGGTCGTCGATGCGATCGCCGAACTGCGCCGCCGCGCCGCCGAACAGATGCGCGCGAACATATCAGCCATTCCCGACGGCATTTACCGGTCGCAGGCTTTTGTTGATTCCGACGGCGTGGTCAACGAGCCGCTGACTATCGCGCTGGCCGTCGAAAAACAGGGCGACACGCTCAGCTTCGACTTCTCCGGTTCGTCAAAGCCCTGCGCTGGGCCGATGAACAGCGTGCTGGCGACGACCTTGTCCTCGGTCTATCTCGCCATGCGGCACATTTTCCCCGACGTGCCGATCAGCGCCGGCGCCTTCGAGCCGCTGATCGTCAAGCGGCCGGAAGGCACCTTCCTCGACGCCAAATATCCGCGCCCGGTATCGGGCTGCGCGGCCGAGGTTTCGCAGCGCATTGCTGAAGCGGTGTTCGCGGCGATGGTGCAGGCGCTGCCGGACAAGGTGACGGCGGCCCCCGCCGGCTCCAGCGGCAATTTCGCGCTCGGCGGCAACGATCCGGCCCGCGGCCGCGATTATGTCATGTATCAGATCTCCGGGGGCGGGTATGGCGGCAATGCCGGTCACGACGGCCTGACCAATGGCTGCTCGACCATAGGCATCTCCAAGTCGCCGCCGGTCGAAATCATGGAGCAGGCCTTCCCGGTGCTCTACCGCCACTATGCCTTGCGCGAAGGCTCGGGCGGCGCCGGCAAGCATCGCGGCGGTTTTGGCCTCGCCTATGAGGTCGAGATCCTGCGCGGCGACGCCCGCGCCTCCTTCGTCATGGATCACGGCCGGTTCGGCCCGCAAGGCGTGCTCGGCGGCAAGGACGGCGCGGTCAACACGGTCACCGTGTTCCGAGACGGCAAGGAACATGTGCCGCCGCATCTGTCCAAGGAGCAGGACATCGCGCTGAAGACAGGCGACCGCGTGTGCGTCGGCACGCCTGGCGGCGGCGGCTACGGCGATCCGTTGCAGCGCGATCCGCAATTGGTCGCTCGGGATGTCAAGCTCGGCTACTATACCGCAGAGCAAGCCAGAGACCTGTTCGGAGTCGTAGCGGATGAGCAATCCAAATCCCCTGGAGGCTGATCTCTCGTCCGAACTGGCCCACGCAGTCGAACGCGTCTATGCCGCTTTCGCGTCTTATCCATCGCCCCGCCACCTGCATGGCTCGCCGTACAAGGATTTGGAATCGATCTTTCGGGGAGTATCCAGTGGTCCGCTTCGGGAGCTCAGTGGTGAAAACCTCGGCGCCTATGCCGGATCGGCCATATGGACGGTCGGCGACGTCGATGACTACCGGCACTTTCTGCCGAGAGTGCTTGAACTTGCCATCCAAGGCGAACCTTCGATGGGGTTCGACGCCAACGTGATTGCCGCAAAGCTCGAAAGGACCTCCTGGCGCGATTGGCCGTTGGAAGAACAGCAGGCTGTCGAGGTGCTGTTTCAGGTTGCCTGGCGAAAAGCGATGACCATACATCCCGATGAAGGGAACGCGGTTCCCTGGCTGGAGGGCATAGTGCTTGCCGGAATGGATGTAGCAGCTGCATTAGCGGCATGGCGTGATAGCCCTTACCCCGAGGCCATGTTGCACTGTGCGGACTTGATTACCGGCAACATCAAGACACTCGATAAGGGGCAGGTGATCTTCAGCGAACAGGTCACCACATGGCTTCTATCCGACAGTCTCGCCTGGCACTTGTTCACCGTCGCGGTCGAGGCTCCCTTGCGCCCCGACGATCGCGAAAAGCTCGCTTGGGCGAGCGAGACCATCGAGAACAATCTGAACTTTCCCGGAAATTAAAGGCGTTGATTGGCCGCGTTTCGCCGGTCACGCTCTGTGGTCCAGCCTCGCGACCAGCCGGTCGCCGGCCCACTGGATGCCGCAGACCAGGATGATCAGCACAATGACAACGGCGATCATGACGGATGTCTCGAAGCGCTGGTAGCCGTAGCGGATGGCGAGGTCGCCGAGACCGCCGGCGCCGATGGCACCGGCCATGGCCGAGGCGCCGATCAGCGTCACCAGCGTCACCGTGAAGCCGGCAACGATGCCGGGCAACGCTTCCGGCACCAGCACCTCGCGAATGATCGTCCAGCGGTTGCCGCCCATGGCGCGTCAGCCCGTGGTCGACCTCGCGCAGCGACACTTCGGCGATCCGCGCATAGTAGGGCGTCGCCGCGATCGACAGCGGCACAATCGCTGCCCAGGTGCCGATCGAGGTGCCGACGATCAGCCGCGTCACCGGGATCAGCGCAACCAGCAGGATGATGAAAGGCACCGAGCGGAAGCCGTTGATGACCGCTCCGAGCGCGCGGTTCACCCACAGGTTTTCGGCGATACCGCCGCGGTCGGTGGCGACCAGCGCCAGGCCGAGCGGCAGCCCGAAAACCAGCGAGATGAGGCCGGAGGCGGCCGTCATCAGGATCGTTTCCCAGATCGAACGGACGAGAAGCTCAAACAGAACCGGCGACATGGCCAAGCACCTCCACCCGCGCTTGGCGGGCTTTCAAGAACGCGATCACCTCTGCCAGGTGAGCTTCATTGCTGCCGGCGACCGCCACGAACAGTGTCCCGACAGGCTGCTGCTGAACGTGATCGATGCCGCCATGCACGAGGCGGAACGAGCCGGGAACTGCCGAGGCAAGATCGGACAAAAGCGGGCTTTGGGCGGCCTCACCCGCCACGTCGATCCTGAGGATCGCCTCCAGGCCGGCGTTCTGCGTTAGCCGGCTTGCGATCTCCGCCGGCAATTGCGGCCGGATGCCGCCGAGCAGGCTTTGTGTGATCGCCGACTTCGGATCGGCAAACACCGACCACACCGGCCCTTGCTCGACGATCCGCCCAGCGTCAATCACCGCGACACGATCGGCGATCGAACGGATCACCTCCATCTCATGGGTGATGAGCAGGATGGTCAGGCCGAGCTGCCGGTTGATATCCCTGAGCAAGGCGAGGATGGAGCGCGTCGTCTCCGGGTCCAATGCCGAGGTCGCTTCGTCGGACAGCAGCAGCGCCGGGCGCGCCGCAAGCGCCCGGGCAATGCCGACGCGCTGCTTCTGCCCGCCCGACAGCGACGCCGGATAGGCTTTCGCCTTCTCCGACAGGCCGACGAGCTCGAGCAGCTCGGCAGCGCGCGCCAGGCGTTCGGCCCTGGGCCGGCCTTCGATCTTGAGCGGCAGCGCTACGTTGTCTTCGACCGTCTTGGCAGACAGCAGGTTGAAATGCTGGAAGATCATGCCGATACGCCGGCGCAGCGGTTGCAATTCGCGCTCGCCGAGCCGGCTGATGTCGCGGCCTTCAATGAAGACTTGTCCTGTATCCGGCCGCTCCAGGCCGTTCAGGCAGCGTATCAGCGTCGACTTGCCGGCGCCGCTCCGGCCGATGATGCCGAGGATCTCGCCCTGGCGCACGCTGAGCGATACGCCGTCCAGCGCCGCTGTCGCGCCGAAGCGGCGCTTCAGCTCGATGAGGCGCACGACGTCGTTCGGTCCGGCGGAACGGCTGCCGACGGGATGCATGACTTCGGTGACCGAGGCGAAATGCTGGTTCATGAGAGTTCCTGTATTGGTGTCCCGCAAAACGCGATCGCGGTCCGCGTTGGAGCGCGGACCGCTTTATCATGCCGGGCTTCAGCGCCAAGTCGAGCTCGGCATCAATAGGCGCTGATGCCGGTTCCCTTGTAGACTCGGTCGAATTCGGCCTTCACCTTTTCGTTCTGGTAGGAGGCGACCAATATCTTTACCCAGGGCTGGTTTTCATTGCCGGCCTTGACCGCGATGAAGTTGCGGTAGGGATTGTCGGCCACCGCCTCCTGGGCGATGCGGTTCTCCGGTGTGAGGCCGCTTTTAAGCGCCCAATCCGTGTTGACCACGGCCCCGTCGAGGTCTTCCACCGAGCGCCCGACAATGCCGGCGTCCAGCTCCTTGACGACCAATTTCTTCGGGTTTTCGGCAATGTCGGTGGTCGTCGCCAGAATGCCGGTGCCTTCCCTGAGCTTGATCAGACCTTCGCTCTGCAGAACGCGCAGTGCGCGGCCCTCATTGGACGGGTCGTTCGGCACGCCAATGACGGCGCCTTCGGGCAGGTCGGCAATCTTCGTGTACTTCTTGGAATAGAGGCCGATCGGCCAGACCCCGGTATAGCCGACCGGGACGATGTGATAGCCCTGCGTCTTGATCTGGTTGTCGAGATAGGGCTTGTGCTGGAAGGCGTTGGCGTCGATTTCGCCACGCTCGAGTGCTTCATTCGGCTGGGTGTAGTCGTTGAACACCACGGTCTCGATCGTCAGCCCCCTCTCCGCCGCCTGGGCGGTGACGACGCGCCACACATCCTCGTCCTCGCCGCTCATGATGCCGACCTTGACCGCCGTCTTGTCTTCGGCGAACGACGGCGCAGCAAGGCCGACAATCGCAACCGCCGACGCGAAAAGTACAGCCAGACCGGCGCGCCGGTTTATACTTGCGGAGAGAAATGAGAGCAAAGTGTTGGTATTCCAAGACATGATCTATCCCGTCGGTTCTGAAGTCGTTGCGGCCAGGCGGAGTGCCAAGCCTTGCCGGCATCATCGGGAATGCTGACCATCGGATCAAAGCACCGTATTTCCCGCGAAATGCGAAGCCAGGAATATTCTCTCAAAGTTTCGGGCCTGGCGAGCACAGGGCGTGCTGGGATCATGCGTTCTAAGCCAATGCTGGTTCAGAAATTGTCCGGACGTCGTCTCCGCTACGAGGCCCGCCGTGCTTCGAAGCGGCGGGCCTTTCTGCGTCCGAATGCCCAACACGGGCAGCAGTGTGGGATTCGACAATGCTGGACGCGCCGCATGTCCCTTCAAAGCGACGCGCTTGCTCACTCGATGACCTTTACAATCCTGCGCGTGCCAGGATCGACCAGGACGGTCCGATTGTCGACGACGACATAGCGGTATTTGACGTCGGGAACCTCATGAAGCTCGACGGTATCGGGCAGGGTCGAGCCGACATTGAGCTCCACGCCGGGAAGCTGGACGGACGCCAGAGGCTGCTTTTTCACATACTCGCGTACGATCGTCTCCTGCTGCGGTTCGATGATCACGTCCTGAGCGGCAGCGGCGCCAACACCCGCAAGCAGCAAGAACCCAGCCGCGGCGGCCGAAAGATGCATTCTCATGATCGTCTCCTTTTGTCGTGAGCCACCTCTGCGCTGCGCCGCGTCATGCTGTTCGCAGCGGGGTCGCTATAGGCCGGTAACGTCATCAGGTGGAGCTTGTTCCGCCACTCGGATCGCTTGCCGTTTCGCTCCATTAGTTTGGAACAAAGTTTTTTAGCCGCAGTTTTGCGCGGTGAAGGGACGCGTTTTCCAAGGAGATCTCTCATGAAGGGCGTTCTGATCACCAGCATGCTAGCAATCAGCGTCAGCTGCGGGGCTGCACTTGCCCAGACGCAGCAGTCGACCGACGACCAGTCCGGCGCCAATTGTGCAGCCGGCACTGCCAATTGCCAGAACGGCGCCAAGATGGGCGAGCAGGCTCAGGGCAAGGCCGGCGCTGCAACTGATCAACAGGCGCAAGGCAACAAGAAGCTGAAGACCGATGACCAAGCCAAAGGCAAGGCCGGCGCAACGACTGACCAGCAAGCCCAGGGCAAGGCTGGCGCCACGACTGACCAGCAGGCCCAGGGCAACACAAAGATGAAGACCGATCAGCAAGCCCAGGGCAAGGCCGGAACCACCACCACCGAGCAGGCCCAAGGCAACACGAAAATGAAGACCGAGGAGCAGGCTCAGGGCAAGACTGGGACCACGACCACCGAGCAGACTCAGGGCAATGCCTCGACGCAGACGCAAGACCAGAGTTCGACCGCTTCCATCAACAATGTGACCGTTGAACAGAAGACGGAGATCACGCAGGTCATCAAGGAGACGAACGTCCAACCGGTTTCCAGCGTCGATTTCGACATCTCTGTCGGTGTCGAGGTTCCGCGAAAGAAGGTCCGGCTGCATCGCCTGCCGGCGCGCATCGTCAAGATCGTTCCGGCTTACGAAGGCTATGAGTATTTCGTGCTCGCCGACGGCCGGATCGTCATCGTCGACCCGAATACCTACAAGATCGTGATTATCCTGACCTAGTCGTGGCCAGACGGTCTACCGTGGGTTGATGCACCAAAAAGGCCCGCCGCGCAGCTCGGGCGGCGGGCTTTTCCGTACCCGGCTCCAGCGTCTGCAAATCGCAAATCAAGGTCCGTCCTCGGGGCGAGGAGTGAGCACGGTGTGATCGATGGTGTCGGGCAGGCAGGGACTGGGCACGCAGCTTGTTCGGACTGACGCGGTGGTCATGGCATCGATATCCGTAACCAGCACCATTCTCGCGTAGTGCCGCGGCCACAGCGGGTCTCTAAACAGGACGAAGACGCCGCCAATCATCAAGGCCAGCAACATGAGAGCCGTAACATTTGCAAATATCTCGCCGTAGCGCATGAAGGCAGCCTGTCCCGTTCGGAAAGCGATTTCAGCCTGTGACAGCGGCGACCAGGACGGCGCCGAAAGCCGGCGCTACTATCCTTGAGGCCCCGCGAATGCCGCCTTCCATTGGATCCTCCCCGAACAAGCCGGATAAATAACGACACTCTCGGTGCTTTGTTCCCGGCCGTGTCGCCGGACGACAGCCGCGTCACACAGGCCGTGTGTAGGGCGGCCTTTCGTTTGCAAAAGGCACTCTTCGCTCTCATTGATGCGCGGCAGCGAGATCCTTGACATGACGTTCGTGCATTTGCAGCACCGGCAGCGTCTTCTTGGCGAACTCCTTCATCGCCGGATCGTCGCCGGAATTCGCGTAAGCGGAAAACAGCGCCACCGCTTCCTTATGCGCCTGGGTCTGCATGTCGATATATTTCGATTGGAAGCTGTCCCCGCTGGCCTCCTTGAGTTGGTCGAGCAGCGCCTGGTGCTTGGTGTCCAGCGACGGGCCGGCTGGCGCGGTGGCCGAAGTCGTCTGACCCTTGCTGAGCGCCGCCTTGAAGTCCTCGCCGGCCTTGGTGTGGTCCGTGACCATTTGCGCCGCGAATGCCTTCACGTCGTCGGCAGTCGCCTGCGTCTGCGCAAGTCGGCTCGATTCGATTTCGAATGTATTGGCGATGGGCACGGTCTTGACGAGCGTCGCGGTGTCAACCTTGCTCATGGTGTCGGTCGTTAGAGGCGTCAGCGTCGCCGATTGGGCAAAAGCAGCCAAAGGTGCGCCGGCCATCATCGCTGCCGCAGTGATGGATAGAAGGGTTTTCATGGGGGTTCTCCGAGGCTGATGTCATCCCTCCGCTGGCTCAACGCGCAAGCTGCGGCGAGGTTGCCTGGTCGTGGCGGCCACAGCTGCCGCCACGCCAAACAATGGTTTGGAAACGCAAAACAAAAGACGCCGGCTGCGTCCTGCAAAGTGCAACGCAAGCCACGAGATCGTACGGAATCGTACAAGCTCTTTCGCTTTGCGGCAGTCTTGCTATCGTTGGCTGGGAGAGAGATGGGTGGAGGCTTCCGTGGGGCAGATCAGGTCGCCGCTAGGAATCGGTATTGACACCGACGCTGCCGTTCATACCATCATGGCCGACTATCATTCCGGCGACATTCTCTCGACCACCGTCGTCATAGCCGATTTGCGCAAACGCTTTCCCCGGTTCCGGCAAACCGACGAGGAGCTGGTTGGCTTCATCGTTCGGGCGCTGGACGGTCGGGATATCGCGGTCAGCTTCGACCACCGCGGCCGCTAGGCTGATTTTACGGCAAAACCAGCCGGCCGCGGAGCTTAAGCTCCGCGGCCTCGTCAGGCTGTGATGACCGGGCGCCTACTTGCCGCAGTGGTTGTCGTTCACCGTCGGCGCCATCGTGCCCGGAGCCTTGCCGGTCGCATCGGGCAGAGCCCCCTGCGGGCCCGGCGGGCAATTCCGGTCGGCATTCGAATTCGTCGTTGAGAAATCGCGAATGCTATTGGTGATGGTCGAATCCGTGCCGGTGTCAGGGCCGCCATTATCCGGGACTACGACCGTCCGCCCGCTACCGTCGGCAGCGGCTCCGGACGGGTCGCCGACGTTCTGGGCCATCGCTGACGTGGCCAGACCGATCGTAAGCGCCGAAGCTGCGAGAATTTTCGTGAGCATGATGCTTCTCCTTTTTACGAGGGTCGTCGCGTTGCGACTACGAAAACAACCGTTCGGGCGGGCGAAGGTTCCGACAAATTCCCCATGAAATTCAGCATGTTCTCAGGTGTTCAAGGTGGCCGGCATGCCATTCTCCGCGGGCACGCATCTGTGGACTTTTCTAACGGCACAGCCCGGCATTTTGCTCGCCGCATGAGCGTACGCCTTACCGTCCCGCCGGAACAGGAATGCTCCTTGCGAGTTCATACCTTTGTACAATGCGACGCGCTGATGCGAATGGCGGCAGCGCAAAGAAGGAGAGCAGACATCATGGGCCTTGGAACCATTCTCATCATTATCTTGGTCCTTGCCTTGCTTGGCGGCTTCAGCGGCTTGGGCGGCGGACCGTTCTATGGCACCGGCTATTACGGTGGTGGCGGCCTCGGCCTGGTGCTGCTTATCGTCATTATCCTGGTCCTGCTTGGGCGCATTTGATGCACGTCGCGCAAAAGCATGCCCTCGGGCTCGACCCGAGGGTGTGCAGCGGTTTTGTGATAGCGACATGCATAAAACAGGTACCTAAAGCGCATCGCATGAGGCCAGTCGAACGCGACGCGCCTTAGTGTCACGCTCGCGACAAAAACGCCTGCCGCTTGGCAACAAGCGCCGGGCGTTTTGGAGACAAGATTTCCAAGATCCTTGGCCAACCAGGATCCCTGGCTAAAAAGAGCGACCCGGTGCCGAACCTTTCGGCACCGAGGACACCACCATAGCAGCAGCTTAGTGTTGGCGATCGGCGGCCAGCGCTTCTTTCAGATCGGCGCTGAGCACGCCTTCGTTGAACAGCGACATGATACGGGCGGCCAACCGCTCGCGGACAGGACTGTCGTCCGCAACACCCAACTCGCGGCAGCAGTCGTCGAGCGCTTTTTTCAGCACGCTCAGTTCGGCTGGAGTTGCTGCACCTTGCATCGACATGCCATCCTCCCTTGAAAAAGGGCGAAAGCGCGAAGCGTCTTTCAAGCGTCCACTCGCCATGTCTGTGTGGACGACTCCAATTCAATTAGCGCCGCTCTCGTCCAAACTCAATGTACGGAAATTACCAAACAGACAGTTTGGGAACGACTGCCTTGCACCTGCATTGTTGCTGCGATCCAAACCACCCCTCATTTGGATCATTGGGCGTAGCCCACGACGCCCGAATGGAGCCCGTTGCATCCCTCGCGACGGGCTCTTTCGCGTCCGGTGACCTCAATTGTCGTTTTCGTACCAAACCGTCTTTGGTACGCTTCCAACTCTAACTTTCAGTCGGATGTTGTCGTAGGCAAGCGGCAGGAGAAAGTGCCGTGCATCGATTCATTTTTTTATTTAGTAGGCTCCATACCTTTCAGTGCTTATATGAGCATTATCGTCCGCAGGTTATACCGGGCGCGGACGGCTGGGAGATAAAAAAGCTCTTGCCCTGTTTTGGGGCCAGCTATGTCTGATCCAGCAATTTCCAATAGAAATCTATACAGAAACAAGCTGTTGCGCCGGATGAGCGCCGGCGATTTCGCATCTCTCGAGCCGCACATCGAGCGCTGTTCGCTGGAGTTACGGCAATCGCTCGAAGTGTCCGGATCGCCGATCGAGGCCATTTATTTCCTCGAGGACGGCATCGGTTCGGTGGTTGCGAAAATGCCGAACGGCAGCGATGCGGAAGTTGGCCTTGTCGGCTTGGAAGGTATGACCGGCTCGGCCCTGATAATGGGCGACGACCGTACGGTCCATGATTGCTATGTGCAGCTGGCGGGAGAAGCCGCCAGGATCGACGCCGAGCCGTTCAAGGCGGCGCTGACGCAAAGCCCGACGCTGCGGCTGTTCTTGCTGCGCTACGTGCAATATCTGCATGTCCAGACTGGCTATACCGCGCTGGTCAACGCGCGATCGAAACTTGAAGACCGGTTGGCGCGCTGGCTGCTCATGTGTGACGATCGGGTGGACGGCGGCCGGCTGACGATCACTCACGAATTCCTGTCGATCATGCTTGGCGTAAGACGTCCGGGTGTCACGGTCGCGCTGCAGCTGCTCGAGGGGCGAGGGCTCATCCGGTCCCGCCGCGGCGAAATTATCATTCGCGATCGCGATGGTCTCGTCGCACTGGCGGATGGCGGCTACGGCCTGGCCGAGGCCGAATATACCCGCCTGGTCGAGCATATCGGCGAGCGCTGACGCGGCGCTTTCCTGGCCGATTGCTGCCGCAGGTCGAGGCCCCTTGCGACACTACACGGCGGGTCGGAAAAATTTTCAAAGCTCCCGGACCGTCAGGGAACTTGTTTCCCGTCGGAGGGTTATGGGACGCCTCTACTTTGCGAGGCGGCACCAACCATTCGGGAGAGGATCATGGCGACCACGAAAAAGGCCGCGAAGGCGGCAAGCAAGGGCCTTGAGGATCTGTTCCTCGACGGGCTCAAAGACCTCTACTACGCCGAGAAGAAGATACTGAAAGCGCTGCCTAAAATGGCCAAGGGCGCGGAGTCGGAAGAAGTGACCGCCGCCTTCGAGAAACACCGCATGGAAACCGAAGGACATGTCGACCGCCTGGAAGAGGTGTTCGAGAAATTCGGCAAGCCGGCCCGCGGCAAGACCTGTCCGGCGATTGACGGCATCATCGAAGAGGGCTCGGAAGTGCTCGAGGAGTATAACGGTGCTCCCGCGCTCGACGCCGGGCTTGTCGGCGCGGCGCAGGCCGTCGAACATTACGAGATCGCTCGCTACGGCACTTTGATCGCGTGGGCGGAAGAACTCGGCAAGAGCGACGTTGTCGAGCTGCTCAGGGCAACTCTCAAGGAAGAGGTCGCGACCGACGAAGCGCTTTCCAAGCTCGGCGAAAGCGGTGTCAACGAACGCGCAATGCAAGAAGCCGCTTGATTTCAAAACCGCAACCGAGCCTCGGAAATGATTGCCAAGGCTCGGTTGGCCGCGGTGAACTGGTGAATTCTGCATTGGTCTGTCATGAACGGTAGAGCGGGCAGCTAGAGCCTTGAAGCGGTGCATCGCTGCGGGCTTACTCGATCTGATCGAACGTGCATTGCCGGGGCTCTTTGTCCGGCCGCCAGCGCAACAGCTTGGTTCCGTGCCGGAACCGGTCGCCTGTCACATGGTCGAAACGAACCTCGACCACCAGTTCAGGCTTTATCGGCTCCCATTGTCCGCTGCGCTCCGTGCTCCAGCGGCTTGGCCCGCCCGGCGCCTTGCCGGTGAAACCCGGTTTGGCCCGCAGTTTTTCCAGCCGCCTCGTCAGCGCCGCCCTGTCGTCCTTGCCGATGGTCGAGGTGAATCCGACATGATCCAGCCTGCCTTCGTTATTGTAGAGGCCAAGCAGCAGAGATACGACTTCGTTGCTGCCGGCGAGATAGCGAAAGCCGCCGACCACACAATCCGCAGTGCGCAGCCGCTTGACCTTGACCATGGCGCGCTCGCCGGGCCGGTATGGCCCGGCGATCAGTTTTGCAACGACACCGTCGGTCGAGCCATGGCCGGCGCCTTGCAGCCAGCGCTCGGCGGCAGCGGCGTCGTGCGTATATTTGGACAGGTGCAGTTCGGGCCGTGCCGCCGACGCGACAAAGGCCTCAATCGCCTGCCTCCTGGTGGTGAGAGGCTCTTCGATGATGATCCCGCCGCCGGGTTCGGCCAGCATGTCGAACAGGACCAGCATGGCAGGCGTCTCGAGGCTCAACTTGCGGATCCTGCTTTCGGCGGGATGAAGGCGCATTTGCAGCGCCTCGAACGAGGACGATCCGTCGATCTCGATGACGATTTCGCCGTCGGCAACAAACCGCCGCGACCTCACATCGCGCAGCACCGCGACCAGTTCGGGAAAATAGCGGCCAAGCGGCTTGCCCGATTTTGCACGCAGATCGACGGCATCGTCGCCCTTGAACACGAGGCAGCGAAACCCGTCCCATTTCGGTTCGTACTGCCAAAGCCCGTCGCCGCCAGGAATTGCGTCGGCGGCTTTGGCTTCCATCGGACGAAGGTCGAGCGGCAACGGAAATGCGGTCATGGCTGGTCCGCGCCGCCGCTGAGGCATTCGCTACCGTCGCCGGCCATTCCCCTGCGCCCCGCTTTCCCGCCTCGGCACCTTGCGGCCGGTTTGGTCGGGTGAAGGCGACCGCGGATCGACCTCGTCGGACCCACCGATCTCCTTGGTGATGCGATAGGCCAGATAAGCGACGGCTCCGGCAAGCAGCAAGCGGACCATGACTGCAAATCCTTCGTTGGTGTGAACCCACCAACCCGCAGGCCGAAGGTTTTGTTCCGCCGCTGCCCATCGCCGGGGTGAATCGTCGGCGGCGCAACCAAAATCCAAGCGCATCGTTTGTTGCTTATCGACGAAAAGAATTTGCGATGAAGACGCTCTTGCCCTTGTTCGCTTTGACCTTGGCGCTATTCCTGGCCAGCAGCGCTTGGCCTGACGGGTGAACGCGATGCTCCTCGTTGTTCCGGTCTGGCAGGACATCGCGGCACGACTGCTTCTGACCGCGCTCGCCGGCCTGTTGATAGGCCTCAACCGCGAGGCGCGCGGGCACGCGGCGGGGCTACGCACCACCGTGCTGGTCGGATTGGCCGCCGCCATCACAATGATCCAGGCCAGTATTCTGCTCGAGACCGTTGGCAAGCACCCGGATTCGTTTGCAACGATGGACGTCTTGCGCTTTCCGCTGGGCGTGTTGACCGGCGTCGGCTTTATCGGCGGTGGCGCCATTCTTCGCCGCGGCAATCTTGTCAGCGGCGTCACCACGGCGGCCACGTTGTGGGTGATGACGGCGATCGGATTGGCTTTCGGTGGTGGCCAATACGGCTTGGGCGCGGCCGGCACGGCGCTGACGCTGGCCACCTTGCTGGTCCTGAAATGGGTGGACCTTCGAATGTCGCGCGAACACCATGCCCAGTTGGCACTGACGTGGAAGGCCGCGGCTCGACAGGAGCTCGATACGCTCATCGGGCCGCTTGGCTACCAGGCACGCCTCGTCGCAATAGAGAGGCGCCCAGATCTCAAGGACCCTGTGTTCTCGTTCGAGATCAGTTGGAGGCGGCCCGACACTGGCGCACCGCCAATGGATCTGCTGGCATCGGTGGGCGAGCATTGCGAGATCCAGAAGTTTGATCTCCTCAGCGAACCTGCCCGCTAGCTGGCGGCTTGCAACGATCGCGGCCTGAATCAGGCCATAGCTTCTCCACACCCCTTTCGATACCTATCTGTCGAGGCAGGACTCAAGGAGCAAGCAAAAGAGCGTGGCACAGCGATCGGGAAGTGCTGATCTCCCACTTCACGGCGGACGCGTGCCGAAATGGCTCGGCGACCGCATGACGCGGCTTGGCGCGGTCATGTGCGAGGCGATCATCCACCATTACGGCCGCGATGAATTGCTGCGCCGGCTGGCGCATCCGTTCTGGTTCCAGTCCTTTGGCGCCGTGATGGGGATGGACTGGCACTCTTCCGGCATCACTACCAGCGTCGTCGGTGCCTTGAAGCGCGGTCTGTCGCCGCTTTCCGGCGAACTCGGCATCCACGTTTGCGGCGGCCGCGGCGCGCATTCGCGCAAGACCCCGCACGAGCTTGCCCTGATCGGCGAGCGTGTCGGCCTCGACGGGCAAGGCCTCGCGACTGCCAGCCGGCTTGTCGCCAAGGTGGACAGCGCCGCGGTCCAGGACGGTTTCGATCTCTATCTGCACGGCTTTATCGTCACCGACGACGGCAAGTGGGTGGTGGTGCAGCAGGGCATGAACGGCGACAGCAAGGTGGCGCGCCGCTATCACTGGCTGTCCGAAGGCCTGAAGAGCTTTGTCGACCAGCCGCATGCTGCCATCGAGGGCGCCAACCAGGGCGAGATCGTCAACCTAACCGACCGCCGCGCTGAAGCGTCGCGCCAGGGACAACTGGACCTTCTGCACGACCTTGGACCGGATCGCATCGTGAGGGAGCTTGCCGCTTTGGAGCGGGGTTCGGCGCCAGCGCCGGAGCCGGCACAAAAGCTGCTGCCGCATCTGGTGATGCCGGCGCACCACGATGTGCGCGAAAGCGATGTCGTCATGCGCCGCCTGCACGGCAACATCGCGGCGGCGGCCGAGCGCGGCCCGACAGATTTCGCCGGGCTTCTCCTGGTGCCCAATGTCGGCGCGCGCACGGTGCGGGCGCTGGCGCTGGTCGCCGAAGTCGTGCATGGCGCGCCGTGCCGTTTTTCCGATCCAGGCCGTTTCTCGCTGGCGCATGGCGGTAAGGACAGGCACCCGTTCCCCGTGCCGCTGAAGGTCTATGACGAGACCATCGGCGTACTGAAGTCGGCTGTCCAGAAGGCCAGGCTCGGCCGTGACGAAGAGATCGGCGCCTTGCGGCGGCTGGACGACCAGTCGAGGCAGGTCGAGCGCTATGTCACCGGCCCAAGCCTGAAGGAAATCGTCGCCGGGGAGTTCGAGCAATCGCATCTGCTCGGCGGCCGCAGCGTCTTCGGTTGGGAGGTCGTACCCGAAACGGCCGCAGTCAAATCAACGAAGTGATCGGCTCGGATCAAGCCTCCAAGTCGATCAGGGCGACGCCGAGTTCGGGACGGTGCCTGCGGCGCAGATGGCCAGGCGTCTCCACCAATGTGACCTCGAGCGTCGGCCGCACGATGCCGTCCAGCAGATGACCGCCCCTCGTGGTGCCGTCACTCAATCCAAGGACTGCGTGGACGTGCAAGCTGGGCCTGCCGTCGTCGCCGATGGCAACATCGCCGATCGCGCTCAGCACTTCGCACTGTTCCCGGACGGGGATTTTCCGATAGGTCTTTTCCCCGGGGTCGAACCAGCCGACAGTCGCCGTTTCGAAAGCACCGAGCGCGGTCAGCGACGCACTGCCAACGCCGTGGTCGACCGCAAACGCGGTCAGCTGCGCAAACGCCTCTTCGCCGGGATCAAGCACAACGACGAACGTTCTCTGTCCGGCGCTTTCGGCAACAAGCTGTGATTTCATGATTTCGCTCCAGCCGTCAGGAATTCAAATCCACCACACCACCAATGCCAGCAAGACGAGACCCACTAGGCCGGCGATGAAAATGATCCGGCGCGCCCGCGTCCGCAGGATGATCTCGCCCTGCCGCGCCTGTTCCGCTGAAAAGACAGGACCATCCTTGTCCCGGTCGTTGCTCATCCATCGTCTCCTTTCGGGCAATTATTCAGCATTGAATAGATCTGGCGCCCGATAGAACACAATCTCGTTTGGCGGATGAGGTTCCACGATGGACCATCGACGGTTGGAACCGACTGGGACTCGGCCGTCTGCCGAGGCGGGACGGAGATCGACCACGAGGTGAACCCAGCCGGCTTGGACCGGCTGGGCGCCGTTTGCATCTATTCCTTCGGCGCGGTCGCGGGCGCGGTATAGCGGCGGCGCACCGCGTCCAGGACGTGGCTGCGGCTCTCCTGCGCCGAAAGTGTGCCGTCTTTCTCCGCTTCGGCGGTTTCGCGCGCCAGTTCCTTGTCCCTGATCTGGTGGCGAAACCATTCGGAATAGTCGCCGGCGCGCAAATGATGTTCCCAGGTCCTGTCGTCGATGCCCTCGGCGATCTGGGCGAAAATCATCAGATTATGGGCGCGGAGGTTCATCGCATTGTCGGGGCCGCGGAAATAGAAGCTGCCCTTCTCGTCCAGCTGGCCCTCGGCATATTTGCGGCTGTGGCGCTTGAGCGACTGTCGCGGTTCGATCGGCTCGACCATGGCAGGTTTCTTGCGCGCCTGCGGCCGCCAGAACAGCACGCGCTCGTCTTTTGGAGAGTTCAGGTCCTTGTGCTTTGGCGGTTCGGTGCCGGTCTCGTGACAGAACGTCTTGATGACCTTTTTCGCCTTGGGGCCGAGTGCGATGACGGCGGTGACCAGCCGCAATGCCTCGGTTGAGATCGCGTCCGGATGAACCGTGATCAGGATCGTGCCCGGCAATTCCATGGCCAGCACCATTGGCGTGTCGTCGCGCCGCTTCGGCAAGAGGTGATGCGCCTCGTCGATGATCAGCCAGTGTGGTCGTGCCGTGCGGAAGCGAACACCGCCAAGGCCCGGCAGCAGGTCGGCAAAGAAGTCCGGCCGCTCGTTAACGCGCAGCGCCAGGCCATTGACGACCAGATTGTTGTCCGGCTTCTCCAGGAGATCGAGCAACTGCGTCTTCGTCGGCGCGTTCGAGCCGTCGCCCAGCCGGACGGCGCCTTCGAGGCCGTCATAGTCGCCTTCCGGATCGAAGATGCAGAACTGGAACTTTCTCTCGACGAAGCGCTCCGTCAGTGCGGTCGCCAGGGTCGATTTGCCGATGCCGGAGCTGCCGGCGATCAGCACCGTATCGGTTGGCGACAGATACACCTCCTTGCCATCCTCCGAGCCAAGCAGAATGCCGTCGCGGTTCGGCACAAGCTCGCGATCGCGCTCGACCACCTTGGCGATCAGTTCCTCGACGCCTTTTCCGCGCGCGCCGCGTGTCACGAGATCCGCCGTATCCTTGACTGCCGGCAGTGCGTTGTCGACGGCCACGCTGAAGCCGCAGGCGCGCAGGAAGGCGTGGTCGTTTTCGGCGTCGCCGACACCGACGACGTTGTGCGGCGACAATCTGAGGTCCTGAAGCGCAGCTGTCAGCCCGGTCGCCTTGTTGATGCCGCTGGGCAGGATCATCACCGCGCCCTTGTTGAAGATGATTTCCAGCTCCAGCCCCAATTTCTTGATGACCTCGAGCGCGGTAGCCTGATGCGGTTCCCAGGTTGCGACGATCGAGCGTCCGACCGAAAGCGGTTTGACACCGCGTTTCCTGAGTTTGGCGATGAACTCGGGGGCGGGCGGCGGAGATATCGTCCGCTCCTCCTCGCTGGCCGGCGTGTAGATCAGCGCCCCGTTTTCCGCGACCACCTTGTCGAAGATCGCGACTTCGGGAAAGACGCGTTTCAGGTCGGGCAGCTCGCGCCCGGTGACGAGAATGAGTTTGCGCCCGCTCTTCTTGAAGCGTTCAAGCGCCGCAAGCGTCTTCTCGGCAACGACCCCTTCATGCGCCAGCGTGCCGTCATAGTCAGTGGCCAGGGCAATGAAATACATGCCGTCAGTAGCCGCCCACGATCGGCAATATCTCGCCGGTGATATAGCTCGAGCAGTGCGGCGAGGCGAGGAACACGTAGGCCGGCGCGATCTCCTCCGGCTGGGCCGGCCGTTTCATCGGCGTATCAGCGCCAAATTTCGAAACATCGCCGGCTTCCTTGTCCGAGGGGTTGAGCGGCGTCCAAACCGGGCCTGGCGCCACGGCGTTGACCCTTATGCCCTTCTCGACAAGGTTGCCCGAGAGCGCGCGGGTGAAGGCATGAATGCCGCCCTTGGTCATGGAGTAATCGACCAGTTGCTTCGAACCCTCGATGCCGGTCACTGAACCGGTATTGATGATCGCCGAACCGGGTTTCATGTGCGGCACGGCCTCCTGCGCCATGTGGAAATAGCCGTAGAGGTTGGTCTTCAGCGTCGTGTCGAAATGCTCCTCGGTCAGCTCGCTGAAATCGCTGGAGTGGATCTGGAAAGCGGCGTTGTTGACCAGCACGTCGATCCGCCCAAACTCCTGCACGATCTCAGCCACCGCGTTGTGGCAGTGGTTGCGTTCGCTGACGTCGGCCTTGATCAGCATGCAGCGCCGGCCTTCCGCTTCGACGGCCCTTTTGGTATCTTTGGCGTCCCTATCCTCCGAGAGATAGACGATCGCCACATCGGCGCCTTCACGCGCATAGAGCACGGCCACCGCACGGCCGATGCCTGAATCGCCGCCGGTAATGACGGCCACTTTGCCGTCGAGCTTTTTCGATCCGATATAGTACGGCGCATCGTAAAGCGGCGCCTGCTCGATCGCCCATTCATGCCCCGGCTTCGGCTGGTGCTGCTCGGGGAAGGGCGGCTCGGGATATTTGCGGGCACCGGCCTGCATGGCGCCTTTTTGCCTGCCATTGGATTTGGACTTGTCCTTCTCGTCGATCCGGCGCTGGATGTGCCGTTGCTTGGCGGCCTCGCCGGCGATTTCCGATTTCATTCGCATGGTCATCTCCCTGGCTTGAAACCCAACAACGCATGTCCGGCGAAAAGGTTTATGCGACCACGTCATTCCTTGAGCCCGGCGACACGCTCCAGCAGCGGCCGTTGCAGCAGCGGCAGATGGCCGACGACGCTGAAGGCCGCGTTCCTGATGCCTTGCATGATGCCGTTGTCCGATTGGGCCAGCGAGAGGATGCGCTCGCTGAGCGTGATCCACCGTTGCCCCACCGGGTGGCGTTCGCTTGTGTAGCCGGCAAGCGTGCCGTCGACGAAACGCCTGGCGAATGACCGGCGTCCTCGATGCCAAGATTCATGCCGCGCGCGCCCAACGGCGAATGCACATGCGCGGCATCCCCTCCCAGGAAGACGCATGCGGTTTGATAGCGCGGCGCCTGTCGTACCGGAATATGGAAGCGGTCGGCCCGCAACAACCGCGTGATCCGGTAATTGCCGGGGATGCGCGCCAACGCATCCTCGCTGTTTGAAACCGCGCGATAGCGCTTCTCGCCGATCGGGATGATAAAACCGACGTCGCCGTTCCTGTGAAGAAATGCGTGGGCGGCCGTCGGCTCATAGGGCCAATCGTCGATGTCGGCGTCGGCAATGCTCCATTGCCGCCGATGCGTGTAGCCATCGAAGCCGATGCCCATGGCATCACGCACCGTGCTTTGCGCACCGTCGGCTCCGAAGACAAGGTCGAAACTTGCCTCGTCACGGCCGTCTGGCGCCTCGATCCGCACCTCGGCCCGGCCTTTGTGCTCGGCCATGCCGGCAAATGTGCTTCGCCATTCGACGTCGATGCCAAATCCCTTGAGCGTATCGGTCATCAGCGATTCGGTGTCGCGCTGCGGCAGCGACAGCAGAAAATTATGGCGGTGGGGCAGGATCGAGAAATCGATCTCGCCGAGCGCTCGTCCTTCGAAGTAGAAACGGGCTCGGCGAATTTTCAATCCTTCGGCGAGCAATCGGGCAGCGACTTTGGACGGTTCAAGGATGTCGAGGCTGTGCGAACTGATGCCGACCGCCTTGGCGAGCGGCGTCGGGCCTTCCTTGCGGTCGATGATGCGAGGTGCAATGCCGCGCCTTGCCAGTTCGACTGCCGCCGTCAGCCCGGTCGGGCCGGCGCCGACGATCAGGATGGAAGCGTCCCGCGAAGCCGTCATCGTCCGGCGTCAGCTTTTTGGCAGTGCGTAGGCAATGATGTCGTCGCCGATCCTGGTCTCCATGAAATGGTGGCCGCCGGGTGCAAGGGTCGCCAGCCAGATCAGGACGTAAAGCCATACACCGGCGGCATTGCCGGCAAGCAGCAGGCTGCCGGCGGCCAGCAGGGCGATCCCGGCGGCAGATAGTGCCAGGATCCGCACAGCGCGATCAGCCAGGCACCGCCCCCTCCGATCAGCAGGCCGAGGATCGTCAGCAGCGCGCCGACGAACATCGTCCACCAGAGGGCAACGCCGGACCGGCGGCGAATGGGATGAGGGTGGGGGATGGTCATGATGCCTATCCGGGTGAAACAGAACGTGACCTCATCCGAACGCACGGAGGGTTCGATGGTTTCCGGTCAGCCCGACCTGATGGGCCAGGGCGGGGTAACCATTCTGTGATCTCCGCTGCCCCAGCCGGAACTTACCCACGCAGCCGCAGTTAGGCGCTTTGGGGGGTGAATACGGTTTGCTGGATGCGAAATCGGCGAGGGAATGCCGCAGGTCTTTTCAAGGAGCGCCAACGGCATTTCACGCTTCGCTCTGTGGGGCGCGTGTTTCATGGCGATCTTTGCGGCTCTCGGCGGCACCGCCATCCTGCGTTCGGACTTCGTCACCGGCGTTGGCCGGCCGTTGGCGCAACCAGTGCCATTCAGCCACAGGCACCATGTCGGCGAGCTTGGCATCGATTGCCGTTATTGCCATAGCGGCGTCGAGACTTCGTCATCGGCGGGTCTGCCGGCGACCGAGGTGTGTATGACCTGCCATTCGCAGCTTTTCACCAACGCGGCCATGCTGGCGCCGGTACGGGCAAGCCTTGCCTCCGGGCAGCCATTGCAGTGGCAGCGGGTGAACAGTGTCCCCGACTTCGTCTATTTCAATCATTCGATCCATATCGCCAAAGGCGTCGCCTGCGAGACGTGCCACGGCGAGGTCGACGACATGCCGCTGATGCGGCGGGCGCACGCACTATCGATGGAATGGTGCCTGGCATGCCATCGCGATCCCGAGCCTAATTTGCGTCCGCCGCAGGACGTATTCCTGATGCACTGGAAGCCACCGGCCGGCATCGCCGAAATCCGCCGGTCACTCATCAGCCTTCTCGATATCCACCCCGAGACCATGACCGACTGTTATGTCTGCCACCGCTGACAAACCGATCGCGGCTCCAGATATGGCCGGCCTGCGCGAACGGCTTTCGCCCGGCCCGGAGCTGTGGCGAAGCCTCGACGAGCTCGCCGATACGCCGGAATTCCGCCGCTTTGTCGATGCCGAATTTCCCTCGATCGCCGAGCGCATCCCGCGGCTCGACCGGCGCACGCTGCTGAAGCTGATGGGTGCATCGCTGACGCTGGCCGGGCTTGCCGCCTGCAGCCGGGCCGAAGACATCCTGCCTTATATCCGCCAGCCGGAAAACATCGTTCCCGGCAAGCCGCTTTATTACGCGACCACGCTTTCGAGCGATGGCTACGGTATCGGTGCGGTGGTCGAAAGCCATGAGGGCCGGCCGACCAAGGTGGAAGGCAATCCCGACCATCCGGCCTCGCGCGGTGCGACGGACGCCATCATGCAGGCGGCGGTGCTGTCGCTTTTCGACCCCGATCGCTCGCGCATGCCGCTGAAACACGGCGAACCGGCGGCCTATGGCGACTTCCTTGCCGACATGGCCGAGCTCACCTCGCGGCTGGCCGGCTCAGGCGGTGCCGGCGCGGCGCTGCTGATCGAGGCGACGACCTCGCCCACCATGAAGGCGCAGCTCGAGGCGCTGCGCGCGCGCTACCCCAGGCTGAGGCTGTTCCAGCACGATCCCCTGGCAACGCCGTCCGGCGCCGAAGCCACGCAGACCCTTTTCGGCAGGGCGCTTGCACCGGTCTACCGGTTCGATCGCGCCGACGCGATTGTCAGTCTCGACGCGGATTTCCTGGGCGAGGGCCCCGGCCGTCTCGCTTACGCCCGTGACTTTGCCGCGCGGCGTCGCGTGCGCCGGGCGGACGATACGATGAGCCGGGTCTATGCGGTGGGATCGACGCCGACGATCACCGGCGCTGCCGCCGATCACCGCAGGCCGGTGCGGCCGAGCGAGGTCGAAGCCGTCGCCGCGGCGCTGAGCGCGGTGCTTGGCGGCGAAGCGGCGCCAAGCGCCTTGGCACTGGACCCGGCCTGGTTGGCTGCCACTGCGGACGACCTGAAGGCGGCCGGCCGCGCGGCGCTGATCGTGCCGGGCGCCCATCAAACACCGTTCGTCCACGCCGCGGCTCTTGCCATGAATGCGCGGCTTGGTGCGCTTGGCAACACCGTGGAACTGATCGAGCCGCCCGACGCGATGCCCATCGAGGGCGACCTCGCTGCACTTTGCCAGGCGATCGCCGCGCGAGATATCGACACCGTTGTCATACTCGGCGCCAATCCTCTCCACACCGCACCTGCGGGGCTCGATGTCCGCGACGTGTTTTCGCAGCTGAAGCTTCTTGTCCACTGGGGTCTCTACCGCGACGAAACCGCCTTCGTCGCACACTGGCATGTCCCTGCTGCGCATGATCTCGAGAGTTGGAGTGACCTGCGCGCCCATGACGGAACCGCGTCGATCGTGCAGCCGCTGATCAGGCCGCTTTACCAGGGGCGGGCGGTGCATGAAATCCTGGCCGGGCTTGGCGGTGAATTAGCTGTTTCTGCGCTGCCGCTCGTCCGCCGGACCTGGGCACAAACGACTTGGGCGCAAGCACTGGACGATCCCGCGTGGCGAAAGGCGCTTCGCGACGGCTTTGTATCCGGCAGTGCCAGCACTCCAGTCGATGTTGCGATGCCGGCGGATTTGCGCGGCCTGAACCGGCGCGTCGAAGTGGCCAAAGGCGTCGAAATCCGTTTCGTCGCCGATCCCTGGCTGCGCGACGGACGCAATGCCAACTCGTCCTGGCTGCAGGAATTGCCGCGGCCACTGAGCAAGATCGTCTGGGGCAATGCAGCGCTGGTGTCGCCAGCGACGGCGGGGCGGCTTCAGGTGGAAAACGCCCGGGTCGTCAATATCGCCTCGAACGGCACGGACATCGATGCGCCGGTCTGGATCATGCCTGGCCATCCCGACGAGACCGTGACACTTGCTCTGGGCTTCGGCCGGAAGCTCGGTTCGGTAGCAGCACTCGCCGACGGCCACGACGCGTACAGGCTGCGAAGCCTCGAGGCTCCCTGGATCGTCTATGGCGCCACGGTCGCGCCGCGGGACGGCAGTGCGCGGGTCATCACCACGCAACACCATCAGGCGATGGAGGGCAGGGCGATCGTTCGCCATGCCTCGCTCGAGGCCTTCCGCAAAAATCCACATTTCGTGCGCGACGGCGCCCCGCCCGCGCCAACCGGATCGCTCTATCCCGACTGGCAATACAGCCAGGAAGCCTGGGGCATGTCGATCGACCAGTCGGCATGCATCGGCTGCATGGCTTGCGTTTCTGCCTGCCAGGCGGAAAACAACATCGCCACCGTCGGGCCGGACGAGTCGGCACTCGGCCATGAGATGCATTGGCTGCGGATCGACCGCTACTACTCCGGCCCGCTCGACGATCCCGACGTCTTTTTCCAGCCGGTGCCTTGCATGCATTGCGAGAAGGCGCCGTGCGAGGTCGTCTGTCCGGTCAACGCCACCACCCACACCCATGACGGGCTGAACGCGCAGGTCTACAACCGCTGCATCGGCACGCGCTACTGCTCGCAGAACTGCCCCTACAAGGTGCGGCGCTTCAACTTCCTGGACTTCCAGAAATTCGAGAAGGATGCGGCTGGACCGGAACAGGCCGCGCACAATCCGGACGTCAGCGTCCGTTCGCGCGGTGTGATGGAAAAATGCACCTACTGCGTCCAGCGCATTTCCGAAAAACGCATCAAGGCGCAGATCGAAAACCGCCACATAGCCGACGGCGAAGTGGTGACCGCCTGCCAGCAGGCCTGCCCGACGCAAGCGATCGTTTTCGGCGACCTCAACAGCAAGAGCGCCGCTGTCGTGCAGGAAAAAGCAGCGCCGCAACACTACGCCTTGCTCGAGGACCTCAACACGCGACCCCGCACCACCTATCTCGGCAAGATCAGGAATATCAACGGCCGTCTCTCGCCAGGCGGGAAAGCCGATGGCTGAGGCTATTGCTGGAAAACCGGGCGCACTGCCCGTTCTGCGCGGCCGGCACGACCTTCCGGAGATCAGCGGCCGTATCAGTGCGATCGTCCTCGACGGCAGGCTGCCGCGCTATTTCTGGGCAGCCTTTTTCGCCTGCTTCGTCCTCGTCCTCATCTTCCTCTATTCGATCACCTACCTGATCTCGGTCGGCGTTGGCGCGTACGGCATCAACGTCCCGGTGGTCTGGGGCACGATGATTGGCAATTTCGTCTGGTGGATTGGCATCGGCCATGCCGGCACGCTGATCTCGGCGGTGCTTCTGCTTCTGCGCCAACCATGGCGCGCCTCGATCAACCGCTTTGCCGAGGCGATGACGCTGTTTGCCGTGGCGATGGCGGGGCTTTTCCCGATCCTGCATCTCGGCCGCCCGTGGTTCTTCTACTGGCTGCTGCCGCTACCCAACACGCATATGCATTGGCCGCAATGGCGCAGCCCACTGGTCTGGGATTTCGCGGCGATCGCCACCTATGCCAGCGTTTCGCTGATGTTCTGGTATATGGGCCTGCTGCCCGATCTCGCCGTCCTGCGCGACCGGGCGAAATCGCGCCCGGCGCAGCTGTTCTATGGGATACTGGCGCTCGGCTGGCGCGGTTCGGCCTTTCATTGGGCGCGCTACCAGACGGTCTATTTCCTAATGGCGGCACTGGCCACGCCGCTGGTCGTCTCGGTGCATTCGATCGTCGCGCTCGACTTCACCTTCGCCATCACGCCGGGCTTCCATTCGACTATCTTTCCTCCCTATTTCGTTGCCGGCGCGCTGCTGTCCGGCTTCGCCATGGTGCTTACCATCGCCATCCCGCTGCGCTGGGCGTTTTCGGTCCAGGATCTGATCACGCTGCGGCACATGGACAATGCCGCCAAACTGATGATCGCCGCCGGCATGATCGTCATCTACGGCTATGCCTCCGAGGCTTTCTTCGCCTGGTATTCGGGCGAAACCTATGAGCGCACGATGATGTGGCAGCGCGCCTTCGGACCTTATGCGCCGCTGTTCTGGACCATGCTCGCCTGCAACGGCGCTGTTTTGCAATTGCTCTGGTTCCGGCGGGTGCGCCTCAACATGGCGGTGCTGTTCGCCATTGCCCTGATCATCAATGTCGGCATGTGGATCGAGCGCTACGTCATCGTCGTCACCGGGCCAAGCCGCGATTACCTGCCGTCGTCCTGGGGCGAACAATCACTGAGATGGCTCGACTTCGGCATCCTGTTCGGCTCGATCGGCACCTTCTTCGCATTGGTCTTCCTGTTCATCCGCGTCCTGCCGGCCATCACCATTTTCGAGGTCGAGGAGCTGGCCGGGGAGAGGGGCGGCGCAAGATGAGCCTTTACGGCGTCATTGCGGCTTTCGCCGATCCCGAAGCGCTGACCGAGGCGGTCCGCACCATGCGGGCGCGCGGCTACCGGCGCATGGACGCGTTCTCGCCGTTCCATGTGCATGGGCTGGCCGACATGCTCGGCATGCGCAAGACGCGCTTGCCATGGGCCATCCTTGGCGGTGCCGTCGCCGGCGCGGTGTTTGTCTATGGCCTGATCCTCTATTCGGTCGAGATCGATTTTCCGCTCAATGTCGGCGGCCGGCCGCTGCATTCCTGGCCGGCCTTTCTCGTCATCGCCTTCGAGGCCGCGATACTTGGCGCTGCGCTGGCCGCATTCTTCGGCATGCTGGCCGCCAATCGCCTGCCCGAATATTACCACCCGGTCTTCAACGCCACGAGCTTCACCTATGCGCGCGGCGGCAAGTTCTATCTGCTCGTCGAGGCCGCCGATCCGAAGTTCCGCAAGGGCATGACCAAGGGCCAGCTGACACGGCTCGGCGCCGAAACCGTCGAGGAGGTGGAGGCGTGAACATGCGCACGATCCTGCTGTCGGCAGCCTTGCTGGTCGCCGGCTGCCGGCAGGACATGGAGGACCAGCCGCGCTACGATCCGCTCGAAAGCAGCAACCAGTTCGCCGACCGCATGTCGGCGCGGGCGCCGGTCGAGGACACGGTCGCACGCGATGCCGATCTTTCGCCGGTACCCGACACGTTTCCCTATCCGGTCACGATGACGCTGCTGCGGCGAGGCCAGCAGCGCTTCGACATTTTCTGTTCGCCTTGCCACGGCCGCGCCGGCGACGGCCACGGCATGATCGTCGAGCGGGGCTTTCCAGCGCCGCCCACCTATCATCAGGACGCGCTGCGCAAGGCGAGCGACAGGCATTTCTACGACGTCATCAGCAACGGCTATGGCGCCATGTATTCCTACGCGGCGCGTGTCCCGCCTGCCGACCGCTGGGCGATCGTCGCCTATATCCGCGCCCTGCAATATTCGCGCGATGCACCAATTGCCGAGCTGCCGGAAAGCCTCCGCGCCGAGCTCAATGCGGAGCCGGATCGATGATGCGGGCGATGATGCGGCTTGCCGCCGAACGTTTGATTCTGCCGGCGCTTGCCGTGGCCGCCGTCGGACTTGTGCTTTGCGCCACGGGATTGGCCTTCGACTTCAGAGCCACATTGGCCGGCTGGCTGCCTGCGGCGCTCTTCCTGCTCGGCCTACCGCTCGGCGCGCTGACCATCCTGATGGTGCATGGGCTGACCGGCGGCCGCTGGGGCGAGGCAATCCGCCAGCCGCTGCGCGCTCTCGTCGCGACGCTGCCGCTGGCGCTGCTTCTGCTGCTGCCGGTTCTGGTCAGGCTCTACCTGGTCTTTCCCTGGGCGAGTACCGACGCGGCTGCATTGCCCGAGATGGTGCGCCAGAAATTCTCTTATCTGAACGTTCCGTTCTTTTTGCTGCGCTTTGCCGCCTGCGCCGCGATCTGGCTGGTGCTGGCGTGGCGCGTGCTCGACTGGACAACGGCCGATGGCGGCCACGGCAGCGCCGGCCGCGGCAAGGCCTATGCCGCTGGATTGATTGCGCATGGGCTGGCGCTCACGATCTTTGCCATCGATTGGATGCTCTCGCTCGAGCCGGAGTTCTCCTCGACCATCTATGCGCTGCTGGAAGCGTCCGCCGAAGTCGTTGGCGCTTACGCCCTGGCGATGACGGTACTGTGCGTGAACCGCTCGATCGAGGTCATGGCGGGCGGCGAGGAGGATGTCGCGCTCAGCGAGGATTTGGCCAACATGCTGTTCGGCTTCGTGCTGCTGTGGACCTACCTGTCGTTCATGCAATGGCTGGTGACCTGGGGCGGCGACCTGCCGAACGAGATCCGCTGGTACCTCATCCGCAGCAGCAATGGCTGGCAGTATCTGCTCTGGCTGCTGATTGCGCTGCAATTCGCGGTCCCCTTTGCCGAGCTGCTCAGCCGGGATCTGAAGCGCAGCCATGCCGGCCTGCTGTCGATCTGCGGCATCGTGCTGGCCGGCCACTACGTCGATGTCCTGTGGCGGATCAGACCGCCGTTGGCGGACGGTAATGTGATCGCATTCTGGTACGATCTTGCCGCGCTGGCAGGAGCTGGCGGCCTCTGGCTTGCGCTGCTGCTTTTCGTGCTTGGCCGGCCGGACCGGATCGCCCTCTGGTGCCGGAGGCCGGTCCATGGCTAGGGCGGCCCGCCATCCCGAAACGCGTGACGTCTGGCCGGGCGCGCTGCTTGCCTTCGCGGCCGGCCTGCTGCTGCTCCTGGCCGCAACAGTCATCGTCCTCGGGTTCATCTTCGACACCAGGCCGTTCTGGCCGCTGCCGGGACCGTCATCGGTCGGCAAGCGGGGCAGTCCAGCCTTGCAGCGCTTTCCGGAAGACGACCTCGCTGCCTTCCGCAAGGCGGAGGAGCGGGAGCTGAACAAGGTCGGCTGGGTCGACCGCACCGCCGGCATTGCCCGCATTCCGATCGAGGACGCCATGTGGGCGATCGTCAGCCATGGTTTGCCGAACTGGGGGCAGCCGGCGCCGGCCGCCGGCGCCGACTGCCGATTGGTCGAGGCCGAGATACCACGCGCGCCACAGGCCGCGCGCTGCCGGACCGCGCCAGGCCAGGGAGGCCGGCCGTGAAGGCCTGGCTAACTGCTTTTTCCCTTCTCGCGGCACTGCCGGCCATGGCTTTCGCACGCCCGGCCTTCGATCCCGAGATCGGCGCGCAGCTCAGCCTCGACCGGGTGTTTCGCGATGCGTCCGGCGAGCAGCGCACGATCGGCCAAATGCTTGCCGGCCGGCCGGCGCTGCTGATTTTCGGCTACGACAAATGCCCGAACCTTTGTGGTGTGACCCAACAGGCGGTCGCCTCGGATTTGAAAAAGACCTCGCTCGACCCCGACACCTATCGCGCTTTGTTCGTCTCGATCGATGCCGCCGACACGCCCGAAGATGCGGGCGATGCGCAAGCCACGGTCGCCGCGGCGGCCGACGCGAGGAACCTGTCGGCGTGGCGGTTCCTGACCAGTGCCGACGGCGCCGGCGGCGCCCTTGCCGCGGAAGCCGGCATCAGTTTCGACACCCACGCCCCGATCGACCAATTCGCCCATCCGATCGCGGTCATCGCGCTGACGCCAAAAGGCCGGATAGCGCAGGTGCTGCCGGCGCTGAGCTTCACGCCGCGCGATCTTGAGCTTGCCCTTGTCGAGGCATCTTCCGGCAGGCTCGGCTCGATCGCCGATCATGTCTTCCTGCTCTGCGCCGGCTTCGATGCGTCCAAGGGGCGATATACGCCGGCGATCTGGGCTGCGTTGAAGCTCGCCAGCATCGTGATGGTGGTGGGGTTGGCGACGGCCATACTGCTGCTGGCGCGCGGGAGGCGGGCGTGAGCTTCGGCATCCGGTTTTTCCCGCAGGAAGCCTCGTCCATCGCAGGCAGCGTCGATGCCTTGTTCTACACATTGCTGGCTTTCGCAGTCGCGCTCGGCCTGTTCCTGACCGTTCTCGTTGTCGGCTACGCCGTCAAATATCGTATCGGCTCCGCAGCCGACCGTACCGGGGCGCGTGCCCGCAGCCTGCCGCTGGAGATGACGTGGACCATTGCCAGCCTGGTGATGGCCTTCATCTTCTTCGGCTGGGGCGCAGTCCTTTTTGTCCGGCGCGACCGTCCGCCACCGGACGCCGTCGAGATCGCCGGCCTCGGCAAGCAATGGATGTGGGAATTCCGCCATCCCGGCGGCCAGCGCGAGATCAACGAGCTGCACGTGCCGGTCGGCAAGGCGGTGGTGGTGTCGCTGGCATCACAGGACGTCATCCACTCCTTCTACGTGCCAGCCTTTCGGGTCAAGCAGGATGCCGTTCCCGGACGCACGGCCAATGTCTGGTTCATCGCCACGCAGCCGGGGCGTTATCACCTGTTCTGCGCCGAATATTGCGGCACGCAGCATTCCGAGATGGGCGGCTGGGTGACGGTGCTGGCGCCGGAGCAATATGCATCATGGCTCGGCAGTCAAGGTGAAGGCGAAAGCCTTGCCACGAGCGGCGGGAAACTGTTCCGCGCGCTCGGCTGCTCCGGCTGTCACGGCAATTCCAGCAAGGTGCGGGCGCCCGGCCTCGATGGGGTTTTCGGCCAGCCGGTGGCGTTGGCCAACCGGCAGACGGTCATCGCCGACGAACGCTATCTGCGCGATTCGATCCTTGTCCCGAACAAGGAAATCGCCGCCGGCTACCAGCCGGTGATGCCGAGCTTCGACGGTCTCGTTGACGAAGCCGAACTGCAGATGCTGATGGCCTATCTCAAATCCCTATCGCTCCAATCTCCCTCGTTCCCGGCGGCAAAAAACGAGGCGCCGCAATGAGCAGCGATTTGGCGTCGGCAAGCTATCTCGCAGAAGGTGCCGGGCCGCGCTCCTGGCTGCTGACAACCGACCACAAACGGGTGGCGTGGCTCTATTTCGTCTCGCTGACGGCCTTCTTCTTCCTCGGCGGAACCTTTGCCGTGCTGATGCGCATCGAGCTTGCGACGCCGGCCGGCGACCTGGTCTCCGACGATGTCTACAACCGGCTGTTTTCGCTGCACGGCATCATCATGGTGTGGCTCTTCCTGGTGCCGTCGATCCCGGCAACGCTCGGCAATTTCCTGCTGCCGCTGATGATCGGCGCGCGCGACCTCGCCTTTCCACGGCTCAACCTGGCAAGCTGGTACGTCTTCATGTTCGGCAGCCTGTTCACGCTCGCCTCGGTGGTTTTGGGCGGCGTCGACACCGGCTGGACCTTCTACACGCCGCTGTCGACGCTCTATGCCAACGGCTTTGTCTCGACCGCGGCATTCGGCGTTTTCATCGTCGGCTTTTCGACGATCATGACCGGCATCAATTTCATCGTCACCGTCCACACCTTGCGAGCGCCTGGCCTCACCTGGTTCCGGCTGCCGATCTTCGTCTGGACGCTGTACGCCACCAGCCTGGTGATGGTGCTGGCGACGCCGGTGCTTGCAGCATCGCTGATCCTCATCGTGCTGGAGCGCGTCTTCGGCATCGGCATCTTCAATCCCGCCCTCGGCGGCGATCCGCTGCTGTTCCAGCATCTGTTCTGGTTCTACTCGCACCCCGCCGTCTACATCATGATCCTGCCAGGTATGGGAGTGGTCTCGGAAGTGCTGCCTTGCTTTAGCCGCCGGCCGCTGTTCGGCTACAAGGCCGTCGCCCTGGCTTCGATCGCGATCGCCGTCTTCGGCTTTCTCGTCTGGGGCCACCACATGTTCGTCAGCGGGCAGTCGGCCTATGCCGGCGTGGTGTTTTCGTTCCTGTCCTTCTGCGTCGCGATCCCATCGGCGATAAAGGTCTTCAACTGGAGCCTGACGCTGCGCAAGGGCGAAATCAGCTTCGAGACGCCGATGCTTTATGCGCTGTTCTTCCTGGCATTGTTCACCTTCGGCGGGCTGGCCGGCCTTTTCCTTGCCGCGCTCGCCATCGACGTCCACGTTCACGACACCTATTTCGTCGTCGCCCATTTCCACTACATCATGGTAGGCGGCATGGTGACCGCCTACATGGCAGGGCTGCATTTCTGGTGGCCGAAACTCACCGGCCGAATGTATTCGGAGGTTTGTGGCCGTATAGCCGCGGCTGTGACCTTCATCGGCTTCAACCTGACCTTTTTTCCGCAATATGTGCTCGGCTTTCTGGGCATGCCGCGGCGCTACCATACCTATCCGCCGGAATTCGCTTTCTGGCACATCCTGTCGTCGGCTGGCGCCGTGGTGCTGGCGATCGGCTATCTGATGCCGCTCCTCTACTTGGCATGGTCGCTGTTTCGAGGCGCGCAGGCGCCGGCCAATCCGTGGCGAGCGACCGGGTTGGAATGGCAAACAAGCTCGCCGCCGCCAGCGCATAATTTCGATCGCATGCCGACCGTCACCAGACCAGCCTACGACTATCCAATGAAAGGCCTGACCGAGAAACGGTCGGACCCGGTGGAGGATCTGGTTTGAAGTCACCGACGACAAGCATCGCCTTCGACCGGCCGGCTCGCGAAACGGCTGCCGACAGCTTCGCCATGTGGGTGTTCATCGGCTCCGAGGCGATGCTGTTCGGCGCCATCCTGCTCGTCTTCATGTTCGCCCGGTTGAGTTATGGCGACGCCTTCGCCGGCGCGGCGAAGCATCTGTCGCTGCCGTTGGGCACGGCCAACACCGTCGTCCTGATCACCAGCAGTTTTGCCATGGCGCTCGCCCATATGTACACGGTCGCGCGGCGATGGCGCGCCGCTGGCTGGGCATTGGCTGCGACGGCGCTGCTCGGCGTCGTCTTCCTGGCGATCAAGGCGACGGAGTACGCCAGGGAATTCAGCGAAGGGCTGGCGCCGGTGCTCGGCGCACCTTTCATCTATAAGGGCCCGGATCCTGTTCATGCCGAATTCTTCTTCGGCCTCTATTTCGCGATGACGTCACTGCACGCCTTGCATCTGATTTGCGGCGTAATCGTCATCGGCGGCATCCTCGCGCTGTGGCCACGCACGATCGAGGCCAGCCGGTTCCGGCGCGTGCAGGCAATCGGCCTCTATTGGCATTTCGTCGATGTCGTCTGGGTCTTCCTGTTCCCCGTCCTCTATCTGATCAACAGATGAGCGAGTTCCGCAAACTCACGCTTGCTTATATCGGGCTTTTAGCCTTGCTGGCCCTGACCGTCGGCTCGTCCTTCCTCGCGCTCGGCGGCTTCAATTCGGCACTCAATCTGGTGATCGCCGCGGCCAAGACCGCCGTCATCGCCATCCTGTTCATGCATCTCGCCAACGACGGCGTCCTGCCGCGTCTTGCGGTCGCTGCTGCCGGGTTTTGGCTGATGATCCTGTTCGGGCTGACGCTGATCGGACAATAGGCCGAAGCGGCGCACCTCGTGATGCCTTGCCTGCGCTCGGACCGGCCTCATATGGCCCGCTTTTGCCCGGCCGCCAGCGTAGAAATCTTTTGGCCGTGGCAATTGAGTTGCCGGGCCTCGTCCTCGGCTGCGTCTTCGAGCTTGGCGACGAGCAGATCCTTGAGGTCGCCAACCTCTTCCTCGATGTCTTCGATGGGTACGCCGGCATCGGCCGCCTCTTCCTTGCATTCCCTGGCGAGGATTTCCGCCTCCCTTTCAAGCTTGATCGGAGGCGGCGGCACATGAACGTTTTCGTGGATCCAGTCCTGCAAGAATTCTATCGCACTGTCACTCATGGCGCTCACCTATAGCGGCAACCCTGTAGTGCACATTAACGTACGTGCTGCAAAATGGATGCTTGGCAACGCCGGATTTCGGGTAGCGATACTTGACGATAGCGTGATCGCTTAGGAACTGGAGCTTCTGCAGCCAAATGGAATCACTTGGCGTCGCGGAATTGCGTCTAACCAGACAGTTGGAGCGGGATCTAATTTGAAGCATCCCGCCCTAAGACGTGTTGCGCCGACGCGCCGGTGTTGCTCGATTCGGATCGCTTGTCGGCCGACCATCGTCATCGGCAGCAGCCGGTCGTGTCGGCCGCTCAGCGGCGCGGTCGGCGCGCATTTTGCGTTTATGCGCCATCCAGAACGGCAAGAGCTCGGCAAGAAAACTGTATATCGTGGTCTTCATCGGCATGCTCCGGACACGGGTTACAACTCGTGATCCCCGAGTTCCGTTCCGACAAAGAGTTCCGTTCCGACAAATCCGTCGCTTCTACAATTGCGATTCGATCGGCAGGCAGCCAACCAGCGCTGCAACGATGCGCCGATAGAGACTGGCCTCCGGTTCACGCGAATATTGACGCATCTCGCCATCCGCCATGCCGAGCCACCGCAAGGCCCCTTTGTCCAGGACCAGTTGATAGCTCGTCTGCGGCGACTTTTCGTGCTCGAACAGCCGGCGCAACTCCATCACCAGATTGGCATCGTGGAAAAGCACGCCCATTTCCGCATTCAACGACACCGAACGCGGATCGAAATTGAAGGAACCGACAAACCCCAGCGTGTCGTCGACCGTAAAGGCTTTGGTATGGAGGCTGGCTCCCTTTGAGCCGAAAACGGAGATGTTGGCCTGGCGGTTGAAGGGTTGCAATTCGAAAAGCTGGATACCTTTTTTAAGCAGCTTGCGGCGGTATCTGGCATAGGCGCCGTGCACGGCGGCGACGTCCGTCGCGGCGAGCGAGTTGGTGAGGATTGCAACCTCGGCGCCACGATCCACCAGCTTCGACAGGATGGCCAACCCGGTGCGGCCGGGGATGAAATAGGGCGAGACGATTTCGAGGCGCTGCCTGGTCGCCGCGATAGCGGGAAGCAGCTCTTTGGTCAGCCAGTTCCTGCGCCGCTTGCCGCGCACCTTTTCCGGCGGATCGGAAATGACGCGAACGCCTTTCGTCCAGCAGACGTCGCTGTGCGCTGCAATGAACTCCGTGATCGTGCGCCAGGCACTGAGGCTGTTCAAAAGCTGGCCGTCCGCGGTCGCATCGAGATTGTCGAGGAAATCGGCGCGCGAGCCCACCGCAGCCGGGTTGAGCAGCTGGATCGGCTTTGCCGCCTCGCAATTCCAGAACGCCTCGAATATCTGCATCGTCTGCCCTACGGCAGGACCGAGAAGCAACAGGTCGAGATCACGGAAATTTGTCTCCGCGGCGTCGAAATAGGCATCGCCGATATTTCTTCCTCCGACGATGGCCAGGCTCCCGTCGGCGATCCAGGCCTTGTTGTGCATGCGGCGGGTCATCGCAAACAGCCGGGCGACCATCTCCAGCGAGCGAAAGATGCTGCCGTTCCTCATGCCGCTGGGGTTGAACAGCCTCAGCTCGATGTTCTTGTAGCTGTTGAGCGCCAGGTAAGCGGCGTCGCTGTTGCGCGGATTGATATCGTCCAGCAGCATGCGGACGCGGACACCGCGCTCCGCCGCCTTGACGACCTCCTGCATCAGCAGCCGGCCGCTATGGTCGTCGTGCCAGAGATAGTACATCAGGTCGAGGCTGCTGGTGGCACTGCGCGCGGCAAGGATTCGTGCGGCAAACGCGTCATAATTGTCGGCGATCAGCACCAGCCCGCTATTGCCGGCAGCGATCTTGTCCCGGGCAAACCGCGAAATGGCTGTATCCATAAAGTGCACCGACAAACATCAGCGAAGCAAACCGTCTGAAATCTGACTAACAACCCTTCAGGTTCATTCTGGTTGCAGTCGCGGCTGCCTTATCGCGTCAAGGTTCAGCCGGGCCTTGATGGGCAGATGGTCGGAGGCGCGCTGCGCCAGCGGCGTCTTGTGCACCTCGATGCTGGAAATCAGGTGCGGCGGCCTGGCCAGGATGCGGTCGAGCGCAAACAGCGGAAAGCGCGACGGAAAGCTCGGCAGAACCGCATCGATCGGACCGAAATGCGGCAGCAGGGCCAGCAGCGAAGACCTGTTGCGGACGCGCCATTCGTTGAGGTCGCCAAGCAGGATTGTTGGCCGCAGAACCGGGTGCGTGGCTTCGACAAGTGCGTTGGCTTGCTGCGAGCGCGAGCGCCGCAGCAAGCCGAAATGCGCGGCTATGATCCTGAGCGAGACGCCCTTCAGCTCCAGGTCCGCAATCACCGCGCCGCGCGGCTCGAGGCCGGGCAGCCGGATCTGGTTCACGCTTTCGACCACGCCGCGGCGTGCCAGGATCAGATTTCCATGCCAGCCATGGCTGCGGCGGTTTTCCGGGATGTGTGTGGGGACGAGATCGCTGTCGCGCTCGAGTGCTGCGAGATCCAGCAATCCCTGCCTGCTTCCGGTTCTTTCGTCGGCCTCCTGCAAAGCGATGATGTCGGCGTCGAGTTCCTTGACCACGGTCGCGACCCGCTCCGGATCGAACCTGCCGTCGGTGCCGACGCATTTATGCACATTGTAGGATGCGACCGTAGTGCATGAAATTTCATTGCCGGGTGCCGCAAACCGCGGCACTTCCCTTCGCAGCGCAGCGCCAAGCGACCTTGGGAGGGTAGGCGATCGATCCAGCATGTGGTCCATTTGCTGTTGAGTCGGCGAGTGGCTGCCATTGCGATTATGGCGCGTGCGGAGGTCTGAAACAACGACGACCTTGGAAAACCGTTCCCGTCGGTCTTCTTCCACCGCGAGCAGCGGTGAGGTTTCATTGGAAGTCCGCCTCTGTCATGGAACAATCGCAGCCGCGCGCGGTTCAGCAAACTTGCGCCGAAAACGATCTGACGCCATGCGGCGTGATCGAAACGGGATGGCCGGATCATGGAAACACCCACCTTCTGCACCACGCCGTTGCTGCGCATCGCGTACATCGCCGGTGGCCCTGGAGCCGGCGCGCCCGTTCTGCTTCTCCACGGCTGGCCGGACGACGCAACCACCTTCACGCGCATTGCGCCTGTCCTGCATCGTGCCGGCTTCCGCACCTTTGCGCCGTGGCTGCGTGGGTTCGGCAAAACCACCTTCCTGTCGGACGAGACCATGCGATCCGGTGAAATTGCCGCCATGGCTCAGGACGTGATCGATTTCGCCGACGCATTTGGCCTCGGCCGTTTTGCGGTCGTAGGCCACGATTGGGGCGCGCGGATCGCTTACCTGCTCGCCTCGGTATTTCCCGAACGGATACGGTGCTGCTCGGCATTGTCGCTTGGCTGGCAGCCGGGCGAATTCGCAACGCCGCCGTTGGACCAGGTCAGGGCATTCTGGTACCAATGGTTCATGGCAACGGATCGCGGCGCCGAGATCGTTCGCCAGCAAGGCAAGGCGTTCGCGCATTTTCAATGGGAAAGCTGGAGCCCGCCCGGCTGGTTCGAGGAAGAGCTTTTTGACAGCGTTGCCGCTTCCTTCGAAAATCCCGATTGGGCCGACGTGACGTTGCACTCCTACAGGGTTCGCTGGGGCGAAGCCGATCCCGATCCGCGCTACGCCGATCTTGCCCGGCGTCAGATTTCCGCCAAGTCCATTCCCGCGCCTACTCTGACGATCCACGGCGATGCCGACCGCGTTGTGCTGCCACAATCGTCCGAAGGCAAGGAACTATACTTCACGGCCCATTACGAGCGCCAGCTTCTGGCTGGCATCGGCCACTTTCCGACGCGCGAAGCACCCGAGCGCGTTGCCGATCACCTTGTCGGGTTCCTCGACAGTTTCGGAAGAGGAGAAGCGTAGAACTGGAACCCTGACCGGCGATAGTACGTTTCGGGAAGGCAGCGCAGTCAACGGAGAAGTCGAATGCAGTCCTTAGCCGCAGATTCCGCCCCCCGCCCAGGCCCGCTCAGGATTGTCCCGTTTGATGGAACCGTGACCGTCCGGTTCTCCGATGCCATTATTGCGTCGAGCGAGCGGGCAAAGGTGCTCTATGAAGACGGCCATGATCCTGTTTTCTACATACCCTTCGAGGACATCTATTTCGACCTCTTGGAGAAGACGAACACGACGAGCCACGGCCCGCTGAAGGGCACGGCAAGCTATTGGCGTGTTCATGCGGTCGGTTCGTCGGCAGAAGACTTCATGTGGGCCTACGAGACGCCCGACACCCCGGCATTGGCGATCGCCCGCCATGGTGCGTTCGATCCCGGCAGGGCGCGGATCGACGCCGATCCCGCGGAAGACAAGCGGCACACGCCGCACGTCACCGAGTAGACCCACATCGGCGACAGCCGCCAGCTGTCCGTCAGCTCGCGAACTCTTCCCTGAGAATGCGCAGGCCGTCTTCGTATTTCGCTGTCGAGGCACCGATCTGCCGTGCCTGCCATAGATTGTCGGCGAGATCCGCGCGCTTGACCGGCAATGCCAGCGGGTTGGCCGCAGCCCTGCGAACGAACGCGGCATCGCCCTCATTCGGCCGCCGCGTCATGGCATCGACGGCCGATACGATGGACGGTCCAAACCCGGCCGCCTCAAGCCGGTCGCGGTTCCAGCCGTCGCCTTTTTCGACGACGTCGTGAAGATAGGCGATGGCTTTCTGGTCGAGCGTTTCGATGGCATCGACAACCCGACGGCAATGTTCGATATAGGGCCGCCCTGTCTTGTCAGACTGTCCGGCATGGGCCTGTTCGGCGATTTTCGCTGCGCGATAAAGCACGCTCATTGGGTCGACCCCGTAACGAACAGCGCATGTCCTGGCTAACGCGCCATCGTCAGCGCGAGTTCCGATGCACCGCGGGAACCCTGCTGCCTCACTTGCGAGCTGAATGCCGCGGCGGCGGGCCCGACACGTCAGGAGACGCGTTCAAAACTGTCGAGGCTGGTTCCAAAGGCGCGCCAGGCGGGCAGTTTCCTGGCTCGGGCCGGGGCACCTTCCTTTTCCGCCGACAAAGCGGCATCCGCAACGGTGTGCCACAGCATCTCCAGCTTCCCATCCCTGAGAATGCCGGTATAGCTCACCGCTGCGGCTCCGACCCGCCCTTCGGCCGCGCAAGTGAAGCCGATGACGTCTCCACGGCAGGCTCCGAACAGCGGCACGGTCATGCCGAAGAAGGCGCTGTCCTCCAGCGCCGTCCGGAAGGTTCCGCTGATCCGTCCGCCCTCTTCGCTGGTCAGTTCGACCACCGACCCGTACTGATTCCGCCAGGTGCCCAGCCAACTCATCGCTGCTCCTCCTGATTGCTACCACAGGGATTGCGCTAACACACGGCCGCCAAGCCGCGGCCGAGGCAGCGGCCTTCAATCAGCCGCGATGCCGGCCGTCGACATCTGAACGAAGCGCAGCGGCGCTTCCAGCGTCCAGCTGATGCCGTGCCTGGCGAATTCCAGGCGGCCGGTGCCGCTGAGCGCCTGCGGCGTGACGCGTTTGAGCACAACCGTTCCGAAACCGCGTCGCGTGTTTTCATCCACCAATGGTCCGTCCAGCTCCCGCCAGACAAGGCGGAAGCCATCGCTGCGATCGGCGGCTGGGGTCACGGTCCATTCGACCTCGACCCGTCCGTCATGGTGCGACAGCGCTCCGTGCTTTACCGAATTGGTGGCCAGCTCGTGAAAGGCAATGCCGAGATATTGCACGGCGTTCGGCTGCAGCATGATCATCGGCCCGCTCATCGACAGCCGGGCCTGTGTCGCGAAGGCCTTGGTCTGGGCATGGATCAATTCGCCGATGGTCGCGCCACGCCATTCCGCATCGACCAGGAGGTCGTGCGATTCCGAAAGCGCCATGATGCGTTCCCGGACCCGTGAAAGGAAGGCCTCTGGCGTACCCGCCAGCTTGCTGGTCTCGCGGATCATCGAGACGATCACCGAATACTGGTTTTTAACGCGATGGTTGACTTCGCGCATGAGTGTGCGGATGCGCCGTTCGCTTTCCTTGTGGGGGCTGATGTCGCGCGCGATCTTGGAGGCGCCGATGATACGCCCGATGCCGTCGCGTATCGGCGAGATGGTGAGCGAAACCGGAACCAGGGTGCCGTCCTTGCGCTGCCGGATAGTCTCGTATGAAGGAATCCGTTCGCCGGCGCGAATGCGGCTGATGATCATGGCTTCCTCATCCAGGTGGTCGGGCGGGATGAGGATCGTCACCGGGCGCCCGATCGCCTCGGCGGGCGTATAG
This sequence comes from Mesorhizobium sp. M0701, assembly GCF_040320365.1. NCBI lineage: Bacteria > Pseudomonadati > Pseudomonadota > Alphaproteobacteria > Hyphomicrobiales > Phyllobacteriaceae > Mesorhizobium > Mesorhizobium sp. M0701. The sequence goes on along the minus strand of NZ_JAMYPO010000015.1, from coordinate 49,004 downwards.
CCGAACAGGCGTTGTGCCGCGTCGTTCCAGCTGGTGATAATGCCGTTCAGGTCTTTGGACACGATGGCGTCCATCGAGGATTCGACGATGGCGGCGAGCCTTATGCCGGCGTCGTCGGCCAGCGTCTGCATGCGCAGGTCGAGCAGGGTGTTGATGGCACCGACAACCTCGCCGGCTTCATTGCGAAGCAGGACCGGATGCGCACTGAACGGGATGAGTTGGCCGTCCGGCCGCTCGGCGATGGCTCGGCCCCCACGAACGTCCCGCTCCTCGAGCAAGGCAACGGCCATTGGACACTCGTCATGCGTCATCGGTCGCCCGTCGAGGTGGCGAAGCTTCCATGACCCGCACCAGCGATCCTGGCCGATAACCGGACGATATCCCCAGAGATCGGCAGCGGCTTCGTTGAAGAAGGTGATGTAGCCTTGTTTGTCGGTAGTGTAGACGGCCACAGGCAACGCCTGCATCAGATCGGCGGAGGAAACTTGCGGGATCCCGCCAGTCCTTAGTTCAACGACGTCCACCAGTCCCCCGCTCCGCTTGGCTTGCCGACGGATTGCTACGTCATCTAAATGCGCGCGAGCATTTTCGGTTCCGTTCGATCCGCTTTCGGACATTCAGGCTGATTTGCGTTTCGGGGCCGTTCTCGGCTTTTTGCTGGGAGCCTTGCCGCCTTCCTGCGCCAGGCTTTTGCGCAGAACATCGGCGAGATTGATGACGTTCGTCTTGGGCTCAGGTGCCGGCTTGGGCGGTTTCTTGCCCTTGCGCTTGGCCTCGATCATTGCAACCAGCGCCTTTTCATAAGTATCGTCGAACTTCGACGGGTCGAATTTGGCGGGCTTCTTGTCGATCAGCAATTGCGCGATTTCCAGCATCTCGGGATCTACCTTGCGAGCCTTCAGCCCTTCGAACACCGCGTCCGCCGCGACCACTTCATTGTGGTTGCGTAATTCCGTCATTACCATGCCCTTGCCCAGCGGTTGGATCAGCACCTCTCGGCCTCGCTGGTAGAGCACGACGCAGGAGCGGGCTGCTACCTTTTTCCTGGCCATGGCGTCCCGGATCACCGCGAAAGCCTCCGTGGAGGGCGCGTCGGCCGGAACGAGATAGTAGGGTTTTTCGAGGTAGCGTGCGTCGATTTCGGCGGCAGGCACGAACTCGCCGATTTCGAGCGTATGCTGCGATACCATCTTCAGTTTCTTGATTTCGTCCGGCTCTATATGGATGAACTCACCCTTTTCGACCTCATAGCCTTTTACCTGCTCGGCCGCCTCGACCGTGTCGCCGGTCTCCTCGTCTAGATAGGCGCTCTTGACCGGGAGACCGTCCTTGCGGTTCAGGATCCTGAAATGCACTTTCTCGGCCTCGCTGACGGCACCCATGATCTTGACGCCACAGGAAACCGATCCGACTTTCATAAAGCCCTTCCAGGCAGCTCGCGGCGTCGCCATGTCGATTACTCATTTGTCGAACGGACGGAACGGCTGCGCGCGGAAATCGTTCCGCCATGGCAGGCTGTTCCATATGCCGGCCCGGACGTTCGTTTCATTTTCGTCAGGGGAAATAGCGGAATGGCCCAACGCAGCGCAGGATTGCTCATCTTTCGCCGAAGGGAAGGACATCTCCAGATCTTGCTGGTGCATCCGGGCGGCCCATTCTGGGCGACGAAGGACGACGGCGCATGGTCGATCCCGAAGGGCTTGGTCGACGAGAACGAGGACGAGCTGGCGGCGGCAAAACGCGAGGCCGAAGAGGAGCTAGGCGTCGCCATCGATGGCGTTTTCGAACACCTTGGCAGCTACAGGCAGCCGGGCGGCAAGCTCGTCATCGCATGGTGCGTCGAGGCGGATTTCGACAGCGACGCCATCAGCAGCAACACCTTTGTCATGGAATGGCCGCCAAGGTCCGGCTCGATGAAGGAATTTGCCGAAGTCGACAAAGCGGGCTGGTTCTCCCTGCCTGAAGCCAACCTCAAGATCCTGAAAGGCCAGCGCGCCATGCTGGCGGACTTTGCCGGCCGGCATGGCGACGGATGAATTTGTTTCAGCCCAGTTCTTAGGGCAGTGCTCGGGCTTCCTCACCGCTCTGCTTTAAGCGCGTTGCGGCCGCAGCGTGCGCAACGTGATCGAGTAGCGATGCTCCGCCCCCGGCGGAATGCTGTGCTCCCATTCGCTGCGCGCGGCGCCCGTCATCAGATAGGCCGATCTTGGCTCGACGGTGACCGTCTTGCGGTCCCATCGCGTGCCGTTTTTCCGCCGCAGGCGAAAGCTGCAGGCGGCCAGCAGGGAAACACCGGCGACGGCCTCGAAATGAGGCTTGTCGCGGTGCCAGCCAATACCGGCGCCCGGCCGGTACTCGTTGATCAGCACCTGCACGAAGGTCTCGGCGGGCAGGCGGGCGAAGGCTGCAACCTTTTCCCTGAGCGGCAGCAGAAAGCCGGGTATCGGCGGTGCCTCGACGACTTCGCGCCGGTCGTAATCATAACGCAGCCCAAAACCGACCACCCGCCGGTTTGCCAGATGGCCGTGAAAGTCGAAGGCCTGAAAAGGCAGGCTTGCGAGCTGGCTCGCCAACGCTGCTTCTTCGTCCGGCGTGATCAGTTCGGGCCGGTAGCGGAATCCTTCCGGCAGATCGTCGGCGGCGGCAAAGAGATCGCCCTGGCGGGCTGCAGCCGATGTCTTGGGCGATGGCATCAACCGTATTTGGTAAAGCCGGCCCGTAGCGGCAAGGCTACTTCGGCAGGAAGGAACCTCGCTCTCCGTGCAGGGTTATTCACACGACGGGGTGGATTGGACCTGTCGAGGATGCCTTCAACTGCGATCAGAAGCATCGATTACCAACCGGCGACGAGGATCCTCTCCGTATGGTTCGTCCCGAGCGGAAACCGCTATGATTACGAGGACGTGCCGCCGCAGGTCCACGCGGCATTCCGCAAAGCCTCGTCAAAGGGCCGGTTCTTCAACGAGCATATTCGCGACCGGTACAAATACCATCTGGTCGAGCAGAGCCAGTCGAGCTGAGCCTTCAGCCGCTTCTCAACCACGATCTCGGCTCTCCGCCATGCCTGGCCGCGTGGTGGCAATGAGCGGCCTTCGCAGTTGGCGAGCGACCTGATATTGATCATGGTCCCACCCGAAACATCGAAAGCTTGGAATGTCCGCCGAGCCGAAAAAACCGAGCGAAGGCGAGACCTGGCCGAAACCCGGCAAGCTCGGAGCACTGATCGCTCAATCGCTGACCGAAAAATGCCAAAGCCCGGTTCGAGGTGGATTCTGCCCCCGGCAAAGGAACGCGGGTGACCATCGTGTTCAACAGATCGGCCGCCCTCGCGACGTAGCCGGTCGAGCAAGCGCCGCCATTCGAGGCCATCCGCCTCAGCCGGGCCCCTCCATCACCTTGCGCGTGTGGCGGGCGATGACACCTTCTTCGTCGGTCGCCACGACGCGGACTTCCACCTTGCTCTCCGCCTGGCTCATCAGCGCGGCATGAGAGCTGTTGGCGGCCTCGTCGATCGCCACGCCGAGCCAGTCAAGCCTGTCGCAAATCGCTTTACGGGCCGTGGCCGAGTGCTCGCCGATGCCGGCGGTGAACACCAGGCATTCCAGCCCGCCCAGCGTGTTGGCGAGGGCGGCAACTTCCCTGGCGGCGCGGAAGGCGAAAAGCTCCACCGCTTCGCGGGCCCGGCCGTCGTCGCTGGCTTCCAGCGAGCGCATGTCGCCGGAAATACCGGACACGCCGAGCAGCCCGGATTCCTCATAGAGCATGTGCTGCAGTGCCTCTCCCGAAACGCCTCTTTCCAGCAGCAGGTACAAAAGCACGCCCGGATCGATGGCGCCGCAGCGTGTGCCCATGACCAGGCCATCAAGCGCCGAAAAGCCCATCGTCGTATCGACGCTTCGCCCGTCGCGCATGGCGCACAGGCTCGCCCCGTTGCCGAGATGGGCGACGATGGTTCTTTTCGCCGCCAGATCGGGCGATATCTGCTTGAGCCGGCCGGCAACATATTCGTAGGAAAGCCCGTGAAAGCCGTAGCGGTGGATGCCGTCCGCCTCGTAGCGGCGCGGCAGCGCAAAACGACTGACCAGAGGCTCGATGGTCCGATGGAAGGCCGTGTCGAAGCATCCGACCTGCGGCAGGTCGGGCCGCAGCGCGGCAAGCGCCCGGATTGGTGCGAGGCTGCGTGGCTGGTGCAATGGCGCAAGCGGGGTCAGCCTGTCGAGAGCCTCGATAACTGTCGGCGTCAGGCGGACAGGTTCGACGAACTCGCGTCCGCCATGGACGATGCGATGGCCGGCGGCGATCAACTTCCTTCCGCCAAGTTCGTTCTCGATCCACTGCAGCATCTGGCCGAGGCCCATGTCGCGTGATGCGTCCGCGGTAAGTGGCCGATCGCACTGCAGCTCCCCATCGGCGGCTTTCGCGGTCAGCCTTGGCGCATCGCCCAGATCCAGCGAACCGCGCGAGGCAAGATCCGGCTCGGCGGACGCTGCAAGGTCGTAAAGTCCGAACTTGATGCTGGACGAGCCGGCATTCAACGCAAGGATCGATCGTCGCATCAATCGCCGGCCCTCGTCGCGCCGTCCTGCGGCCAGGACCATTTCTGAATCTCGGGCATGTCCTCGCCATGTTCGCGGACATAGGCCGTATGCTCAGCCAATTTCCCATGCAGCGCCGCGGCAAGCTCCTTCGCCCGCTCGGCCAGCCCCGGCACGCGCGCGATCGCAGCGAGCGCCAGATGATAGCGGTCGAGCTGGTTGAGCACGACCATGTCGAACGGCGTCGTCGTCGTGCCTTCCTCGCGAAAGCCGTGCACATGCATGTTGTCGTGATTGGCGCGCCGGTAGGTCAGACGGTGAATGAGATAGGGGTAGCCGTGATAGGCGAAGATGACCGGCTTGGCCCTGGTGAACAGTGCGTCGAATCTGTCGTCAGCAAAGCCATGCGGATGCTCGGAATTCGACTGCAAGATCATCAGGTCGACGACATTGACGACGCGGATCTTCAGGTCCGGAATGCCCGAGCGCAGGATGTCGGCTGCGGCAAGCGCCTCCAGTGTCGGCACGTCGCCGGCGCAAGCCAGGACCACATCCGGTTCTTCGCCCTTGGCAACCGTCCCGGCCCATTCCCAGATGCCGGCGCCGGCCTGGCAGTGCGCTTCCGCGTCCTCGGCGGACAGCCATTGCGGCGCCGGCTGCTTGCCGGCGACGATGACGTTGATGCGGTTGTAGGTTTTCAGGCAATGGTCGGTGATCCACAGCAGCGTGTTGGCGTCGGGCGGGAAATAGAGCCTGACCGTGTCGGCCTTCTTGTTGGCGACGAAATCGGCAAAGCCCGGGTCCTGATGGCTGAAGCCGTTATGATCCTGCCGCCAGACATGCGAGGTCAGCAGGTAGTTGAGTGAGGCGATCGGCTTGCGCCAGGCAAGCTCGCCGGAGGTCTTCAGCCATTTGGCATGCTGGTTGACCATGGAATCGACGATGTGGACGAACGCCTCGTAGCACGAGAACAGGCCATGGCGGCCGGTCAGCAGATAGCCCTCCAGCCAGCCTTGGCAAAGATGCTCGCTGAGCACTTCCATGACGCGACCGTCACGGGAAAGATGGACGTCGTAGGGCTCGATCCGCTCCATCCAGACCCGGTCCGTAACCTCGAACACGTCGTCGAGGCGGTTGGAGGACGTCTCGTCGGGTCCCATCAGCCGGAAATTCCTGGCATCGGCGTTCAAGCGGATCACATCGCGAAGATAGCTTCCGACGGTCCGCGTCGCCTCTCCGACAGCACCGCCCGGACGCTGTACGTCGAGCGCCAGGCCTTTCCAGTCGGGAAGCACCAGGTCTTGTTTCAGCAGGCCGCCATTGGCGTAGGGGATTGCGCCCATTCGTCTTGGTCCTGTTGGCGCAAGCGCAGCGAGCTCCGCCAGGAGATGGCCGCCTTTGTCGAACAGTTTTTCCGGCTCGTAACTGCGCATCCAGTCTTCCAGGATCTGGCGGTGCGCCGCATCGCCGCGTGCATTCGACACCGGCACCTGGTGCGAACGCCAGAAATCCTCGACTCGTCTGCCGTCGACCTCTTTCGGCCCGGTCCAGCCCTTTGGGCTGCGCAGCACGATCATCGGCCACAGCGGCCGCTCTCCCTTCCAGCCCGCGGCTCGTGCCGGCTCCTGGATGGAGTGGATCCGGTCGAGCACCGTATCGAGCGTGCGGGCCATCTCGCGATGCATCGCGGCAGGTTCATGACCTTCGACAAAAAAGGTTTCGTAGCCATGGCCGAGGAACAGGCTGCGCAACGCCTCGTCTTCCATGCGGCCGAGGATCGTCGGGCTGGCGATCTTGTAGCCGTTGAGATGCAGGATCGGCAGGACGGCACCATCGGATGCCGGGTTCAGGAACTTGTTGGAATGCCAGGCCGCGGCGAGCGGGCCGGTCTCGGCCTCGCCGTCGCCGACGACGCAGGCAACGACAAGGTTCGGATTGTCGAAGGCGGCGCCGAAGGCATGGACCAGCGCATAGCCGAGTTCTCCGCCTTCGTGGATCGAGCCGGGCGTCTCCGGAGCGGCGTGGCTCGGCACTCCGCCGGGAAACGAGAACTGCCGGAACAGCTTTCGCAGGCCGTCTTCGTCCCCGCCGACCTCGGGATAGATTTCGCTGTAGGTGCCCTCGAGCCAGGTGTTCGCGACCATTGCCGGGCCGCCGTGACCCGGACCGCAGATGAACAGGACATCGAGACCACGTTCACGGATGATCCGGTTCAGATGCACATAGATGAAATTGAGGCCGGGCGTCGTGCCCCAATGGCCGAGCAGCCGCGGCTTGATGTGCTCGGGCCGCAAGGGCTCGCGCAAGAGCGGATTGTCGAGCAGATAGATCTGGCCAACCGAGATGTAGTTCGCGGCGCGCCAGTAGCGGTCCATCAGATCGATCTGGTCAAGGCCGGTCGTATGCGCAGCGGTGCGGGCCTCGTCGTTCATGGAAATGCCTCCGGAATACCCTCGTCCGTCGTTATCTGGAGTGGCGTCGCGTCGGAGAAAGGATTTGCCTCGAAATAAGTTTGGGCGGCGCGGCCGGCGCCCGCTTGTCGATCCTGCAACGCGCCTCGCCAGACAAAAGCGGGTCGGTCTTTTGGGGAACCTCGGGGCTTGCCAACGGTTAGGAAGATGCACCGCATTGCTTGAATCCAAGGGGACCGCCGAGGCCCTGAGATATGAGCCGGCCGAAGTGCCGTTGAGCAGCTTGGGCGATTGCAGCGGAAGCCCTAGGAGGAGCAGAAAGATGCTCGATCTCTCCCATGCCCGCAACCAAATGGTCGATATCCACCTGAGCCGCCGTGGCATTCGCGACCGCAATGTCCTTCTAGCGATGCGCGAGGTCCCGCGCGAGGCTTTCGTCGAGCCTGGTTTCGAAGAATTCGCCTATGAGGACGGGCCGCTGCCGATCGCCGAAGGTCAGACGATATCGCAGCCCTATATCGTTGCGTTCATGATCGAAATGGCGGAGGTCGGAGCCGGTGACCACGTCCTCGAGGTCGGCACCGGATCAGGCTATGCGGCTGCCGTGATGAGCCGTATCGTCGAACGCGTCTACACGATCGAGCGCCACGCCGCGTTAGCTGAAACGGCGAGGCAACGGTTCAAAAAGCTCGGCTACGATAATATCGAAGTCCGCACCGGCGATGGCACCAAGGGCTGGCCAGAGGCGGCACCCTTCGATGCGATCCTGGTTGCGGCCGCCGGACCCGGCGCACCTCTCGCTCTGCAGGAACAGCTCGACGTCGCCGGCCGGCTTGTCATCCCGGTCGGCGACGAATTCGACTCGCAGCGCCTGCTCAAGGTCACCCGGACCGGCGCAGCAACTTACACCGAGGAGGATTTCGGCGGCGTGCGGTTTGTTCCGCTGATCGGCGAGCAAGGCTGGGGCGAGCCAGGCAGCGACAGCCAGATAGCGGCCGAGCTTCCGCACCGGCATCAGCGCAGGAGCAGCCTGCCGCAGATGATCGCGGCCGCCGCCGAGCCGCTTCCGGATTTCGACGATCCGGCCTTCGGTGCGCTGTTCGACCGGTTTGCCGACCGCCGCGTCGTCTTGCTCGGCGAAGCCAGCCACGGCACGTCGGAGTTCTACCGTGCGCGCGCCGCGATCACTCGCAGGCTGATCGGGAAGCATGGCTTCACCATCGTCGCGGTCGAGGCCGACTGGCCCGATGCCGCGGCGATCGACCGTTACGTCCGCCATCGGCCGCCGCGGCCGGGCGCCGCGCCGCCGTTCCAGCGCTTTCCCACCTGGATGTGGCGCAACACCGACGTCGCGGCGTTCGTCGACTGGATGCGAGTGCGTAATGAGCGGATCAGCAAATCCTCCCGGCGGGCCGGATTCTATGGCCTGGACATCTACAATATGGGCGGATCGATTGCGGCGGTCCTGCAATATCTCGACCGGGTCGATCCGCAGGCGGCGAGGATCGCGCGCGAACGCTATGGCTGCCTGACGCCGTGGCAGAACGACCCGGCCACCTATGGCCGTGTCGCACTCACTTCCGGTTACCAGAAATGCGAGAAGGCCGTGCTCGAGCAATGCCGGGAACTGCTTTCCAGAGAGCTCGACTATGCGCAGCAGTACGGTATCGATTTCCTCGACGCCGCCCAGAACGCCCGCCTGGTCGCCTCCGCCGAGCGTTATTACCGCACCATGTATTATGGTGGCGCGCAGTCCTGGAACCTGCGCGACACCCACATGTTCGAAACGCTGGAGCACCTGCTGCAGGCCCGCGGCCCGAATGCCAAGGCGGTGGTATGGGCACATAATTCCCATATCGGCGATGCCCGCTATACCGAAATGGGGATCGTCAGGGACGAACTGAATATCGGCCAGCTCTGCCGCCAGCGTTTTGGCGACGAGGTTGCCTCGATCGGGCTCAGTACGCATTCCGGGACGGTGGCCGCCGCCACCGACTGGGACGGCGACATGGAAGTGAAACCGGTTCGGCCTTCCCACAACGACAGCTATGAGCGGCTTTGCCACGACAGCGGCGTCTCGCCTTTCCTGCTCGATTTCGAGCGCGACGACACGCTGCGCGAACGGCTTCTGGAGCGCCGGCTGGAACGCTTTATCGGCGTCATCTACCGGCCCGAAACCGAGCTCCACAGCCATTATGCGGACGCCTCGCTCGCCCGCCAGTTCGATGCTTTCGTCTGGTTCGATGAAACCAGTGCCGTGACGCCGCTTGGGCCGGAACATGTTGGGACAGGCCTTCCCGAGACCTATCCTTTCGGGCTGTAGCGAATTTGGACCCTGGCAAAGCGGAAAATCAAAAGAAGGAGGTCACCGATGGCCGGAAAAAAGACTCATGAGCAGCAATTGCGCATTATCGAAGAGCGCGAGAACACGAAAAACGCCGGCAAGGATTTCGACGCGGAAGCGGATTTGAAAAAGACCAGGCAAGAGCGCGAGGCGTTCCGGCGCGGTGCCGAGCTCAGATCGGACCCGAAGGACATTGCCGATCCCGACGACCGCAACATCATCCGCGGCGAGCACCAGGAAAGCGCCCACAACAAGCATCGCGCCGACCGCTGAAATGGCAGGATCGCTTGACGTTAAGACAATACGGCCGCCGGGTCCGTTCTCTGATCTGACGGATGCAGCGTTCGTAGCCGCAAATTGGCGGACGAGGGCGCCGTCTTGATCTCCTCGGCGCTATTCGGCAAAAAATGTCGCGGCGATAGCAATTGAGACGAGGCTCAGCATCGCCAGGCCTGCCCTGGCGACATGCGAAGCCTCCCAGACGTTGCGCAAGTCTCTCCAGTCGCCGGTCTGCTTTCGAGAGAACATTGAAAAAAACGTCGCGGCTGATTGCGGCATGGCAACGTCTTGCACCCAGAAATTATTGACGGGATGCGTGATCAACCAATAGGTCGCATGTTCCGCCAGGAAGGCAAGCGCCGCCAGGGTCCACCAGAATCGAGCGCTTGGATAAGGCGTCAGGTAGAGCAGGATGGCGAGGGCAATGATGCCGCCGATTTCGGCGAAGCCGCCGATCGTGAAGCCGGGATAATAGATCGCCTGCACTGATTTGTAGGTGGCCTCCTTGAGGCGCAACTTGCCGGGCAATTCCAGTGCGTGCGCGAGCGAGAGCGCCATCGAGACGGCGACCAGAAGAAGGGTGGCGATCATCAATGCGCGCATGCTCCTGCTCCCGACCATGTCAAGGTGCGCGCGTAGATAGGGTCGTTGGTGATCCGGAAAAGGCAACGACACCCGACTTCGCCGGCAAGTCCGGTTCGGTCATTCCCCGATCTGGCTGGTCGACCGTTCGTGGACTGTGGCGCCGGTCTGCGCGTCGACCGCGGCCATGCTGACCTCGTAGCCCCAGAGCTTGCGGATATGGCGCAGCGTGGCGTCGCGGCTGCCGCCTTCCAGCACTATGCCGTCCTTGACCTTATGCTGCAGGCGCAGATGCCGATCGCCGAGCAGGTCCACGTCCACCACCTGGATGTCCGGCCGGCTGGCGCCGATGTCGTAGCTGTGGGCGAGTGCGGCGCGGATGCTCTCGTAGCCGCGCTCATTGTGTATCGAGGCGACTTCGTAGTGCGGATCGTTGGCCGCATCGGCAAGCACAAAGAACCGCCATTTCCGGATCAGGGTAGGGCTCAGATACTGGCGGATGAAGGACTCGTCGCGATGGTTGGCCCAGGCGTCCAGCAGGGTCTGGCGCCAGTCGCCATTGCCGGCGATATCGGGAAACCAGTCGCGGTCCTCGGCGGTCGGCGCGGTCGAGATGCGCTGGATATCCTGCATCATGTCGAGGCCCAGCGCGTAAGGGTTGATGCCGGAAAAGCGCGGATCGTCGAAGCCCGGCTGGAAGATCACGTTCGAATGGTTGCGCAGCACTTCCAGCATGGCGCCTTCGCCGATCAGGCCGCGGTCGAACAAAAGGTTCATCAGCGTGTAATGCACGAAGGTGGCGCAGCCCTCGTTCATCACCTGCGTTTGGCGCTGCGGATAGAAATACTGCGCGATGACGCGGACAATCCGGATGACCTCACGCTGCCAGGGTTCCAGGATCAGGCTGTTCTTCTCCAGGAAATAAAGCAGGTTTTCCTCGGGCAGCTTGAGCGATTTCTTGCGCTCCGCCATTGTATCCGTCTCACGGGGCTTGGTGCCGTCCTTCGAAGGCGGCAGCGTGCGCCATAGGTCATTGTAGGAACGCTCCTCGTATTCTAGGCGCTCGCGAACGCCCTCGCGCTGCTTTTCCGACGACAGTTTCGGCGGCCGGTGATATCTGAACACGCCCTGTTCCATCAGCGCATGTGCGGCATCGAGGATCTCTTCCACCGCATCGACGCCATGCCGCTCCTCGCAGCGGGCAATGTAGCCCTTGGCGAAGTCGAGATAGCTGAGGATGGCGCTGGCATCCGTCCACTGCTGGAACAGATAATTGTTCTTGAAGAAATGGTTATGGCCGAGTGCCGCGTGCGCCGTCACCAGGGCCTGCAGAGCCATGGTGTTTTCCTCCATCAGATAGACGATGCAGGGATTGGAATTGATGACGAGTTCATAGGCCAGCCCCCGTCCGCCTTTGCGATAGAGCAATTCCTGGTAGAGGTAGTGCTTGCCGAACGACCAGTGCCGGTACATCAGCGGCATGCCGACAGAGGAATAGGCGTCGAGCATCTGTTCTGAGGAGATGATCTCCATCTGCACCGGATAGACGTCGAGGTGGAGCTCTTCCGTGGCGATCGCCTCGATGGTCTCGTAGGCACGCGACAGCGTCCTGAAATCCCAGTCGGAACCGGAAAACAGCAACCCGGATTTGCTCGCCATCAGCCCCCTCTTTCAGCGCTCTTTTGATAACCCGGCTGTCTGGCGAAGAGCTGGCGGAAAACCGGGTAGATGTCGGCCGCCGTGGCGATGCGGCTCATCTGGAAGTTCGACCATCTCAGCTTGACCGCACTGTAGGCACGCCACAGCGACGTGCCGTTGTCGGTGGCGCCGAAGATGTGGCTCTCACGCTCGTCGAGGATCTCGACATAGGCGAAATACTGGCAAAGCCGCATGATCTGTTCGTCGAGAAGGGTGATGCAGCGCTCCGAATCGGTGACGAAATTGTCGCCGTCCGAGGCCTGGGCGACATAGATGTTCCATTCGCGGCTGGGATAGCGTTGCTCGACGATGCGGTGCATCTCCTCGAGCGCCGTGGAAACCACCGTGCCGCCGCTCTGAGTGTTGTAGAAGAAGGTTTCCTCGTCCACCTCCTGCGCCTCGTGCGTGTGGCGAATGAAGACCACCTCGGTGCGGTCATAGCGCCGTTTCAGGAACAGGTGCAGCAGCACGAAAAAGCGCTTGGCCAGATCTTTCTCGCGTTCGCCCATCGAACCGGACACGTCCATCAGGCAGAACATCACCGCATTGGCGTTCGGCACCGGCTGGGCGTCGAAGCGGTTGAAGCGGATATCGACCGGATCGACAAAGGCGATCCGCTTGCGGCGGCGCTCCAGCCGCTCAAGCTCTTCCTGCAGCGCCACGATGCGCTGCCGCATCTCGGCGTTTTGCGGCTTCGCCTCCAGCGTCGCGATCTCCTGCGCGACAGCGTCGACCGCCTCCTGCTTGGGGCGCCTGAGCGCTATGCGGCGGCCATGGCTGTTGCGCATCGTGCGTCCGACATTGATGTTGGTCGGCGAGCCGGTCGCGGCGAAGCCGGCCCGGCGCGGCTTGAAGGCGAGGATCTCCTTGAGGTTGAGCTTGACCATATCAGGCAGTTCGAGGTCTTCGAAAAAGAGGTCGAGCACCTCCTCGCGCGACAGCACGAAACGGAAATCGTCCTCCGATTCGGTTCTCCCCGGGGCGGATCCCATGCCGCCGCCCTGGCCGGGTTTAGGCAGCCGGTCGCCTGGGGCAAAATGCTTGTTGCCGGGCAGGACGTGCTGGCGGCTGCCGCTGTTCCGGGCATCCTTGAAGCTCGGCTCGCCGGTGCCTCGCGCCGGCATCGAAACGGCATGCTCGGCGTCCACGTCGGCGATCTTGCCGGTGCGGATCTGATCGCGGATGGTGCGCTTCAACTCTTCGCGCGCCCGCCGCAGGAAACGCTGCCGGTTGCCGAGGCTTTTGTCCTTCGGGTTCAGTCGGCGATCGATGAAGATCGGCATATGTTACCCCGGGCTGGCTTCAACCCGCCTTGTTCACCCGCATGTACCAGTCCACCAGCCGGCGGACCTGGCGCTCGGTGTAGCCGCGCTGGATCATCCGCTGCACGAATTCGGTATGCCGCTTCTCCGTCACGCTGTCCTGCTTGGAGCCGAAGCTGATCACCGGCAGCAGATCTTCGACCTGCCCGAACATCCGCTTCTCGATGACTTCGCGCAGCTTTTCGTAGCTTGTCCATGATGGGTTGCGGCCGTGGTTTCTGGCCCGCGCGCGCAGCGTGAACTTCACCACTTCGTTGCGGAAGTCCTTGGGATTGGCGATGCCGGCCGGCTTTTCGACCTGCGACAGTTCGTTGTCCAGAACCTCGCGATTGAGGATCTGGCCGGTATCGGTATCCTTGTAGTCCTGATCCTCGATCCAGGCATCGGCATAGGCGATGTAGCGGTCGAACAGGTTCTGGCCGTATTCGCTATAGGATTCCAGATAAGCCTTCTGGATCTCATGGCCGATGAACTCGGCATAACGGGTCGCCAGCTCGGACTTTATGAAATCGAGATAGTCCGCCTCTGTTTCCTTCGGGAACTGCTCGCGCTTGATCGCCTCTTCCAGGATGTACATCAGATGCACCGGATCGGCGGCCACCTCTTCGGTGTCGTAGTTGAAGGTCTGCGACAGGATCTTGAAGGCGAAGCGGGTGCTGACGCCGGTCATGCCTTCATCGACACCGGCCGCGTTTCGGTACTCCTGGACCGACTTCGCCTTGGGATCGGTTTCCTTGAGGTTCTCGCCGTCATAGACGCGCATCTTGGTGTAGAGCGGCGAATTGTCGTGTTCGGCCAGGCGGGTCGAAACGGTGAACCGGCTGAGGATATCGAGCACTTCCGGAGCGCAGGGGCTGTTAGCCAATTCGCTTTCGCGCAACAGCTTCTCGTAGATCTGCCGCTCTTCGGTGACCCGCAGGCAATACGGCACCTTGACCACCAGGATACGGTCGAGGAACGCCTCGTTGTTCTTGTTGTTCTTGAACTGCAGCCATTCCGATTCGTTGGAATGGGCAACGATGATGCCCTGATAGGGGAAAGCGCCGAAATTCTCGGTGCCGTTGTAGCTGCCTTCCTGGGTCGCGGTCAGCAGCGGATGCAGCACCTTGATCGGCGCCTTGAACATCTCGACGAATTCGAGCAGTCCTTGCGTGGTCCGGTTCAGCCCGCCGCTATAGGAATAGGCATCCGGATCGGACTGGCTGAAGTTTTCCAGCTGCCTGATGTCGACCTTGCCGACCAGGGCCGAAACGTCCTGGTTGTTCTCATCGCCCGGCTCGGTCTTGGCGATGCCGATCTGGCGAAGCCTGGACGGCATCAGCTTGACGACGCTGAATTTGGAGATGTCGCCGGACAATTCGTCGAGGCGCTTGGCCGCCCAGGGCGAGATCAGGCCGTTCAGTCGCCGCCGGGCGATGCCGTATTTGTCCTCCAAAAGGTCGCCCATGCGATCGGGGTCGAACAGCCCGAGCGGCGATTCGAACACTGGGCTGACCTGGCCGCCGACCTTCAGCGTATAGATCGGACGCTGCTCCATCAGCCTTTTCAGCTGCTCCGCAAGCGAGGACTTGCCGCCGCCGACCGGGCCGAGGAGATAGAGTATCTGCTTGCGTTCCTCGAGCCCTTGCGAGGCATAGCGGAAATAACCGGCGATACGCTCGATCGTATCCTCCATACCGTAAAAGTCGGCGAAGGTCGGATAGATCTTGATCGTCCGGTTCGAAAAAATACGGCCAAGCCGCTCGTCCTTGCTGGTATCGACAAAGGTCGGCTCGCCAATCGCCTCGACCATCCGCTCGGGCGCCGAGGCGTACATCGACTTGTCCTCGCGGCAGGCAAGCAGATATTGCTGGAGGCTTATCTCCTCCTGCGCCGCATTCTTGTAAACCTCGGAAAACAGATCGAAGACGTCGGATTGATTCTCACGCATGGTATTCCTAGCCCCGGAGCCGGTGTGGCTGCACGTTTGTCTCTTGAACAACCAAATGTCGGAAAGCCCTTGTGGTTCCCTTCACTTTGCAGAGAGTGCCTGTGACCGAATGATAAGACTCTAGATAAGGGCATCCTGAGTGCAGACAAGGCGTGGAACGCCCCGCTCGAAGCATTAAATCCTGAATCGCGCCACGCCGTGCGGGCGACCTCCGATAAGACGGAGGAACGGTTCTGGTCCTTCCCGGTTGTGAAGGAAAGGAGACGGTTCGATGTTTGAGACTAGTTTGTGGTTGCTCGTTGTTGCAGGCGGTCCACTGCTGCTGGCAATCCTGATCGCCTACGCCCTGCTCACCCAGCGTCGTCGCAGCCCGGCGGAGCGCAGGGAAAGCGACCGCGCCACCGAGCGCCTGTACCAGGAAAAGAAGGACTGACCGACAGGATCGCAGCTCAGCTGCCGGCAACCGCCAGCCCGGCCACTTTTTCGGCGCGCAGCAGCATGCCGAACAGGTCACGCGGTTCATCGGGATCGGCCAGAAGGTCTAGTTCCTCGTAAAGGCCGGTCCGCTGAAGCTGATCGCGGACGTAGCGCAGCGCGGAAAAATCCTCGATCGCAAAGCCGACGGAATCAAACAGCGTGATCTGTCCGGCGTCCGTCCGGCCTGCTGCCTTTCCTGTCATCACCTGCCACAATTCGGTGATCGGATGGTCCGCATCGAGCTGCTGGCTCTCGCCTTCGATGCGCGTCTGCGGCGGATACTCGACGAAAATATTCGAGCGCAGCAGAATGTCGCGATGCAGCTCGGTCTTGCCCGGGCAGTCGCCGCCGACCGCGTTGATGTGCACGCCGGACCCGACCATGTTGTCGGTCAGGATTGTTGCCGACCGCTTGTCGGCGGTCACCGTGGTGATGATCTCTGCACCTTCGACGGCCTCCTGCGCCGACGCGCAGAGCTTGATGTCGAAACCCATGCCGGCAAGGTTCTTCATGCATTTGGTCGAGGCCGCCGGGTCGATATCGTAGAGGCGCAGCCTGTCGACGCCAAGCAGCGCCTTGAACGCAATCGCCTGGAATTCCGATTGCGCGCCATTGCCGATGATCGCCATGCACCGGGCGGCCTTGGGAGCGAGGTATTTCGCGGCAACCGCCGAGCTGGCCGCCGTTCGCAGGGCGGTCAGGATGGTCATTTCCGAAAGCAGCATCGGATAGCCGTTGCCTACATCGGCAAGCACGCCGAAAGCGGTCACGGTCTGACGGCCGTCACGCGTGTTCTTCGGATGCCCGTTGACATATTTGAAGCCGTAAAGCTGCCCGTCGCTGGTCGGCATCAGCTCGATGACGCCGTCAATGCTGTGCGAGGCGACGCGCGGCGTCTTGTCGAACAGCTCCCAACGCCTGAAATCCTCTTCGATATAGGCGGCGAGTTCGACCAGAAAACGCTCGATGCCGATGGCAAGCACCAGCTTCATCATGCGGTCGACGCTGACGAATGGAACGATGTTCAAATTGACGGTCATGGCTTAGAACCCCCTCGTCGGGCGATCCATGATCCGCCGGCCCATCAGGCTTGCGGTCAGGTCGACCAAAAGCGTGGCGGTGCGGCCGCGCTCGTCAAGAAAAGGGTTGAGCTCGACCAGGTCGAGACTGCTGACGAGGCCGCTGTCATGCAGCATTTCCATCGCCAGATGCGCCTCGCGGAAGGTGGCGCCGCCGGGAACGGTGGTGCCCACCGCCGGGGCGATCGACGGGTCGAGAAAATCGACGTCGAGACTGACATGGAGCATGCCGTTGGCGGCGCTCACCCGTTCGAGAAAGGCGCGAAGCAGTTGCGCGATGCCGTGCTCGTCGATCGAACGCATGTCGTGGACCGTCACGCCGGCTCTGCGCAATGCATCCCTTTCCGCCAGGTCCACGCTGCGGATCCCCAGCGCGCATATGCGAGCCGGCTCCACCTGCGCTGCAAGGCGGGGGAAATAGCCCTCGAAGCCGGGCTGCCCGCTGGCATAGGCGAGCGGCACACCATGCAAATTGCCGCTGGTCGTCGTGTCGAGCGTATGAAAATCGGGGTGCGCATCGAGCCACAGCACGAAGAGCGGCCGGCCGGCATTCGCCGCCCGGCGGGCAATGCCGGCGAGCGTGCCGGCCGAAATGCTGTGGTCGCCGCCGAGAAAGATCGGCATCGCATCGGCGCTCGCGGCATAGGCCGTTTCGCTGATTGCCGCCGTCCAGGCCGCAATTTCCGGCAGCGCCTTCACCGCCGCGTTGCCGTGTACGACAGGACGCATGTCGGCAGGGACGATCGTGCCGAGGTCGGTCAACGTATGGCCGAGCTCGGTCAGTGCGCCGGCCAGGCCGGCCGTGCGCAGCGCACTCGGCCCCATCTCGCAGCCCATGCGGCCTGAGCCGGCCTGGATCGGCGCCCCAACGATCGTGCAATGCATTTGTCATACCCCGCCAATTACGATGCCTTTATTGAAGCCGGCATCGCTGGCAGAATGAACATGTCAAATTGGCAAATTTGTCGAAGTGCCTTACCATAGCGGCAGCATCTACTTCCGTTGTGAGCAATCATGGACCGCCTCGACGAGCAGATCATCACCTCTTTGCGGCACGACGCCCGGCGCAGCATTTCCGACCTTGCCGTTAGCCTGGGTGTCTCCCGGGCAACGGTAAGGTCCCGGATCGAGCGGCTTGAAAGAGACGGCGTCATCGTCGGCTACACCGTCATTCTGCGCGCCGACGCGGTCGATCAGCGCGTGCGTGGCATCATGATGATCGAGATCGAAGGCCACGCCGCCGATCGCGTCATTCGGGCGCTGGGCGGCTTCTCCGAGGTCTCGACCATCCACACCACCAATGGCCGGTGGGACCTGGTGATAGAACTCGGAACCCAGACCCTGAGCGAGTTCGACGCGGTGCTGAGACGTATCCGCCTGATCCCCGGAATTACCGGCAGCGAAACAAGCCTGCTCCTGGCAACGCCGCGCACCACCAAGGCGCGGCTGTGACCTTCGAGGAACCGCCTTGGACCTGTAGCGATAACGAAATCCGAAGCCACGGAACCTTCAATTGCCGCCGCGGTTAGAGCAATTCCGGGAAAAGTGTGAAACGGTTTTCCGTTCGGAATTGCGTCAAAACAAGAGAGATCGGTTCAGCGTTTCCCCCGATGAACCGTTCTAGGCTCGGACAGCTTCGAGGGAGAACAATCATGGCTCACGCCCAGCAGGAACTCGTCGAATTCGTTATCAGCAAAGCCTTCAATCCGGTCATGCGGGCCAAACCGGACGGAAAATCCGATGCCGAGCGCAAGACGCTCGAGCACGTCCAGCAAGCCACGAAGACCGAGATCGAGCGCTATCGCCATTACGGCTCGGCCGAGGAGGTCGCGACCAATTTCAAGCGCGACCTGAGCTCAGATGCCGCCAAAAAGTTGCACGCCCAACTGCGGCGCCTGCATCTGCCGACGATCGAGGATATTCGCGACGACTTTGAGGACAAAGCCCGCAAGCTCGGGGTCAAGGCCTCGTCGTAGATCCGCGACCGGTCCTCGGTGACGTCCGTCAGGCTGTCATCACAAACCGTCCTTGGTCGGAGGCCACCCTGACCGAACCGTCTCGGGGATGTTGTCCGACGTCAGATCGCCCCGATTGAGCTTTTCGATCGCTTCATCGGCTTCGCTTTCGTCGAGACCGGAAAGCGGCAACCCGCCGACCACGACGGCTTCGCCGCTCTCGCTGTCATAGACCTCCCAGAGGCCTTCTGAATCCTGTCGTTTGTCGAACGGCATGGCACTCCCCAACACCGCTATTGTACGCCTGCCACCCATTTCAGGGCCTGGGCTTTTTCGTCCTCCGGGAACACCCGCGCCTCGATTTGCGGAAACAGCGCGTCTGTCATTTCCGTAGCTGCCTTGATCCATTGCTTGTCGGAAATCACGGCGGCACGTTTGAAGCGGTGGAGCTCGCCAAGTTTGCTCAGCCCATACTGCAGGTCGCGCCGCAAGGCGCCAGCCGTCATGTCCTCGAAATCAGTAAGATCGGTCAGGACGCCGATGTCCTTATGGTCGCTCAGTTTCGCTTCGATTGCCGGGATGACTCTGTCGTAGTCGTCCGCCGTCACAGTGCCGGTGACACGAAAGGCGGCGACGTTCTGGGGAGCGGAAATCATCTCGATCATTTTTTCCTCCGGTTTCTGACTGGCTGGCTGCCTGAAACAAACTCGGGCCATTCGCGGATGTTCCCTGCCAAAGGCGTGTTTCACTTCGACCTAAAATGACGATCGGCCGGCTTCCCCGATCGGCCCTCGGATCGCCTGGGTGACGACGGTGTAACGCCTGATTTGGCCCTCCTCAGGGTCCTCTCCGTCGAAGTGGATTACTGCATTCAGCGGCAGCTGCGCGGTGTTGCCGAACTGCTTGACGGCGGAGACATGCACGATCTGCACGTCGGGGTCACGCGTCATGGCCTCCATTGCCGCAAGCTCGGCCGTGCTGCTGCCGCCGATCCGCCAGCTGGCTTCCAGCACACCCGATCGCCAGATGCCCGAGGAATCGACACCTTGGCCGATGTCGTAGTTGCGCCGTGAGGCGAAAAATCCGGGATAGTCATCCATCGCCGCGTCGTAGGTCCTCGCCTGCGCCACAGCCAAACTTAGCGCCGGAGAAAGCTGCAGCCTGTCGAGCGCCTCCCATCCGCCGCGCACGACGACCAGATCGGATCCGCCGTAAACGGGCTGTCCGGCATTGTCGGCCGTCATCCGCTGCACGCCGTAATAGGCGACCGATGTTCCGTCGATCGCCGTTCTGCCAATGCTCAGCGTGACGATGTCGCGAAGCTCCGTTTCGAGAACAAGGCCGTATTCCCTCAGGTCGGAGGATGGATATCGATCCAGCAGCCTTTCGATATCGGCGACGGTCGCGGCGGTGTGCTGGTCGCGGCCCCGCGAAGCGCGCGGTGGCTTGAACCGGACCAGCCCGAGCTGCAGCAGACGTTCCGCTGCGCGCAGCGCGTCATCGCGTGAAAATGCGGTATAGCCGGGCAGTACGGCCGCGCCGACGGCTCTGCCGAAGCCGGCTGGCCATTCTTTTGGCCGTGCCGCCGACCCGTCCACCAGCTCGTGGGTTATGGCCTTGGTGGTTGCGAGGCGCCAGGGCACCACACCGCCGAAGAGGTCGTCCGGCCCGTTTATGCCCAGTTGGAGCGCATCGACGGCAAGCAGGCTGTCGTCCGGCACGAAATACAGTCGGCCACTGTCACCGCCGCTGCCACGCAGGCCCTGGCGGAAGGCAAAGCCCTTCAACGCCGCAATCGTACGCGCAACGGCAGCGACGGTTTCCCGCTCGTGGGTATAGATTGTCTCGCCGCCCGGCACGGAGAACGCGATCACAACACCTTTTGCCCCGCTTGATTGCATACCGCTTAGCCCGGTCATGTCGCGCCCTTCGTCCATTGCCGAGCCTCTTGCCGCCATTCCGCGGCGATGCGTCCGAACCGAAAAACCCGCTTCCTCGGCGAATGTTCCGGCCAACGGCCGGCAATCCGGTTTGACCGTGGTTTGACCGGGGCGGCGACCGGAACATCGGCGGCTCGTAGCTGTTTATGAGGGAATCTCAGACAGGGAGATGGAGACCATGGCTTTCACTCTCAAAAGCTCTGCCTTTGCCGATGGCGAAAAAATACCGCCGCGCTATTCCCGCGACGGCGGCAACGTCTCGCCGCCATTGGAGTGGACGGACGCGCCGCAACGAACCAAAAGCTTCGTCCTGGCCGTCGAGGACCCCGACGCTCCTTCAGGCATGTTCCGTCATTGGGCGGTCTACGACATCGACGCACAGCGCAACTTTCTTCCCGAAGGCACGACCGCCGGCGCCAAGACCGAGAGCCTCGGACACGGCGTCAACGATTTCGGCAATCCTCATTATGACGGCCCCCAGCCGCCGCCTGGGCATGGGCTCCACCATTACCATTTCCGGCTTCTTGCACTCGACGCCGAGACGCTTCATCTCGGCGAGAAGGCTGCCGTCGAAGACGTGCTGAAACAGGCCGAGCCGCACGTCGTGGGAGAGGCCGAGCTCGTCGGCACGTTCGAACGGGCTTGAGGACGCCACGCCACCCCGTCGCCTGGTTCGGCACAAACGGAGAAGCATGATGGACAACAAATCAAACCCTGTCGACCAACCCATATCCGGCAAGAAAGCCAGCGGCAGCGACAAGGCCGAGGCATCGAAGGAAGCAGGCGATCAGGCACGGAAAGCCCAGGAGTGGGGCGGCGGCTCAAAGGCCTCGAAAGGCGCGATATCGCCGCAGGATCGCAAAAATCAAAACTCCAGCCAGCGCAGCTGATACCGGTCCGTCATCCGGCAACGCGTCTGAAGCGGCGGGCAAGGCCGGCCTGGAGGCACTGCGCTGCGCCTCAAATCGCTAGCGGTTCATGTTCATGATCGCATTCATCGGCATCAAATTGTGGTCGAGATTGGCCATGATCCAGATCGAGCCGCCGATCACCAGAACTACGATCAGCACGCCGAAGGCAAGCGCCAGGGCGTTGTTGGTGTTGTCCGGTCCCGTCGTGATGTGCAGGAAGAAGACGAGATGCACGCCCATCTGGGCGATCGCCAGCACGACCAGCGCCACCGGAATGCCGGGTGCCCATATCAGGTTGGTTCCGGGCAACCAGAACGAGGCGATGGTCAGCAGCGTTGCCAGCCCGAGGCCGATCACATAGCCGCGTAGCCCGGATCCGACCTCGGTGTCGCCGAGGTATTCGTCACCCGGCGCCGTATCGATGTCGTAGCGCTCCAGGCCATCGGTGTCGCGCCGTTGCGCGTGGCGATCGTCCGCATTGCTCATCGACTTGCTCCCAGGAGATAGACCACCGTGAACAGGGCGACCCAGATGATGTCGAGGGCGTGCCAGAACAGGCTGAAGCACATGAAACGCCGAAGAATATCGTCGCGGAATCCCTTGGCGAAGATCTGCGCCATCATCGTGAGCAGCCACAGCAGCCCCGCCGTCACGTGAAGGCCATGGCATCCCACCAGCGTGAAGAACGCCGACAGGAAAGCGCTGCGCGTCGGTCCGGCACCGGTGGCAACCATATGCGCGAACTCGCGCAACTCGAGCAGGATGAAGCTGGCGCCGAGCACGAAGGTGACAGTCATCGCGACATAGAACCAGGAGCTTCGCCGCGCTGTCACGGCAAGGCTGGCGAGACCGCAGGTAAAGCTCGACAAAAGCAAAGCGGCCGTCTCGATCGCGACGTTGCGCAGGTCGAACAGCTCGGCCCCGCTCGGCCCGCCCGCCGTCTTGCCCGCCAGCACGGCATAGGCCGCGAAGAAGGCCGAGAACATCACGATGTCGCTCAGAAGGAAGATCCAGAAGCCGTAGCCCACGACGATCCGGATCGGTGCCGGGCCGCCGTCGCCGTGGCCGGGTGCATGGCCGTGCCCGCCATGGAGGCGGTAGGGGTCACGCTCTCGAACGTCGATCGCGGTCATGGCCTTGGCCCCGTGTAAGTGGCCAGCGCCTCGCGGCGCGCACTTCGGTTGGCGCGGTCGATCCGGGCGACTTCGGCGGCAGGAATGACGTATTCGGGGATGTCGCGCCACGCGAATACGACGAAGGTGGCCAAAGCACCGAGCGCGCCGAGCGCCACCATCCACCAGATGTGCCAGATGAGAGCAAAGCCCATCACGGTCGCAAAGAAGGCGCAGATGAACCCGGTGGGACTGTTGCGGGGCATCTCGATCGGCTCGTAGTCAGGCTCGTCGCGCAGCCGGTTTTGCTCGCGTGCCCGCTGCTTGATGCTCCAGTAGGGCTCTTCGCCCTCGACATGCGGAAGCGCGGCGAAGTTGAAGACCGGCGGCGGCGAGGGCGTGGCCCATTCCAGCGAGCGGCCGTCCCAGGGATCTCCGGTGGCGTCGCGAAGCGCCGCGCGCTGCCGGATGCTGACGACGAGCTGTACGATCTGCGCGACCACGCCGGCGGTGGTGATCAACATGCCGACGCCGGCAACCAGCACCCACGGATGCCATGCCGGCACGTCGAAATGCTGCATGCGGCGGGTCATGCCGAGCAGGCCGACAGCGTAGAGCGGTACGAAGGTGGCGTAGAACCCGATCAGCGTCAGCCAGAAGGCCAGCTTGCCCCAGCCCTCGTGCAGCCGGAAACCGAATGCCTTGGGAAACCAGTAGGTATATCCCGCGAAGGCGCCGAACAGCACGCCGCCGATGATGACGTTGTGGAAATGCGCCACCAGGAACAGGCTGTTGTGGAGCAGGAAATCGGCCGGCGGCACCGCCAGCAACACACCGGTCATGCCGCCGATGACGAATGTCACCATAAAGCCCAGCGACCACAGCATTGGCGTCGCGAAGCGGATGCGGCCGCCATACATGGTGAACATCCAGTTATAGATCTTCACGCCGGTACCGACAGCGATGATGCTGGTGGCGATGCCGAACGCGGCGTTGACGTCGGCGCCGGCGCCCATCGTGAAGAAGTGGTGCAGCCACACCATGAAGGAGACGATGCAGATGAAGAGCGTCGCGGCCACCATCGAGCGGTAGCCGAACAGCGGCTTGCTGGAGAAGGTGGAGATGACCTCCGAGAAGATGCCGAACGCCGGCAGGACGAGGATGTAGACCTCGGGATGGCCCCAGGCCCAGATCAGGTTCACGAACATCAGCATGTTGCCGCCAGCTTCATTGGTGAAGAAATGAAAGCCGAAATAGCGGTCGAGCGTCAGCATCGCGAGCGTGGCGGTGAGGATCGGGAAGGCGGCGACGATGAGCAGGCTGGCGGCAAGTGAGGTCCAGCAGAACATCGACATCCTGAGGTAACTCATGCCGGGCGACCGCATCTTCAGGATCGTGGTGACGAAATTGATCCCGGTGAGCAGCGTTCCGACGCCCGCTATCTGCACGGCCCACAGATAATAGTCGACGCCGACGCCCGGCGAATAGGCGGTCTCGCTGAGCGGCGGATAGGGCAGCCATCCGGTACGCGCGAATTCACCGATCACCAGCGAGATGTTGACCAGCAGCGCACCGGTGGCGGTGAGCCAGAAACTCACCGAGTTGAGCGTCGGAAAGGCAACGTCTCGGACGCCGAGCTGCAGCGGCACGACCAGGTTCATCAGGCCGATGACGAACGGCATCGCCCCGAAAAAGATCATGATGGTGCCGTGGGCGGAAAAGACCTGGTTGAAGTGGTCGGGCGGCAGATAGCCGGGCGCCTGGAAGGCGAGGGCCTGCTGCGACCGCATCATGACGGCGTCGCTGAAGCCGCGCAGCAGCATCAGCAGCGCCAGCAGCGTGTACATGACGCCAATCCGCTTGTGATCGACACTGGTGATCCATTCGCGCCAGAGATAGGGGAAATGGCCGGCCAGGAAGACCCAGGCCAGCACGCCGAGGATTGCCAGGGCGACGACCGCCGAGGCGATCATCGGCAGAGGCTGATCGAACGGAATGACGTCCCAGCTCAATTTTCCGAGCATTGTCAGCCTCCTGCCTTGGGCGATACGCTCGGCCCGGGGCGACCGGCCTGGGGGCCGGGCGCGGGTGGAACGCCCTGCGTCGCGATTTCGTGGAAAAGGTCCGGCTCGACCGAGCGATAGGTCGAAGGCGGCGCGTCGATGCTCTGTCTGGCCAGTTCCTGGTAGCTGGCCTTGTCGAGTGCCTGTCCCTGGCTTCGCGCCGAATTGACGAACGCCTCGAAGGCATCGGCCGCGACGGCATGCAGCACGAATTGCATGCCTGGAAAACCGTCACCGCTGAAATGGGCCGACCGCCCATAGAATTCGCCCGGCTGATCCGCCTGCAGGTGAAGCTGCGTCGTCATGCCGTTCATCGTGTAGATCATGCCGCCGAGCTGAGGCACGAAGAACGCATTCATGACGCTTGCCGAGGTAAGCGAGAAATGCACCGGCCTGCCCGCCGGCACCACAAGCTGGTTGATGCTCGCGACATTCTGCTCGGGGTAGATGAACAGCCATTTCCAGTCGAGCGAGACGACCTGCACCTCAAACGGCCTTTGCTGGGAATCCAACGGCTTCATTGGGTCGAGGTCATGCGATCCGATCCAGATGATGCCGCTCAGAAACAGGATGACGAGGATGGGGATCGACCAGACTACCAGTTCGATGCGTCCGGAATAGGCCCATTCCGGCAGGTACCGCGCTCTTGTGTTGGTTTCCCGGAACCACCAGGCAAAGCCGAGCGTCGCCACGATCGTCGGGATGACGATGGCCAGCATGATAGCGACCGAATTGAGCAGGATCGTCCGCTGCGCCGCCCCCACCGGCCCTTGCGGATCGAGCACGCCGCCCTGGCAGCCGGCAAGCAGCGCGGCAACAAGCATCGTCGCGCCGACGCGGCCAACACGGATGGCGGCACAATTTCGAACGATCGCCCTCAGCAGCATGACATCTCGCCGTTTCCTGAAAACCGATGGAACGTTGCAGGCAGCGTGGCTGCCAACCCCCGAATGTGCGCGCCGGTGTGCTCCTGGCGACAGTTTCTTCACGCACGGGGCTCCGGCTGGCAGAACCACACGCGGCGGACGTCATCGTTAAGCGGTCAACCTGTCGAGAACCCTCCAAATCCTAAAAACCAGCGGCAAATCCCAAGCAACCAGAGCCAAATCCTAAGAAATCAGAAACAGTGCCCAGATCGAAGTTATCGCCAGAAACGTGGCGAATGCCAAGGCGGTAAACCGGTTCATGGCCCCGCCCACGGTTGGTCCATTTAGTCCGCTCCCTGCGACGTGGCTGCTGATTCCAATGATGCTGCTCAAGATGGTTGCGCCAACCGAACGAATGTTCGTCGCGAAAGTTCCAAAAAGCCAGATCCGTCGCAGCCTTTGGTTGCAGGCCGGCGGCAACGCGATGCGCACCAGGGATGGTTGGGCGGCTTTCTCGCCAAGCGGAAGCGAGGACTGGCTTTGCGTATGTAAAAACTACTTGTCTAGGTGAAAATAATTGCTACTAATCGGCTGGGCCGGCGCATGGCCGCCTCTGGGAGGAATTTCGGCATGACAAGACTGCGCGGCCTCGCGTGGGATCACCGACGCTGCTGGGGTCCGCTCGACGCCAGCATCGGGCCGTATTGTGCCGCCAATCCCGGTCTTGAGATCGAATGGGACCGCCGCAGCCTCTATGAGTTCGGCGAGGGCGCGCTTGGTCCGGTGCTCGGCGCCTATGATCTTGTCGTGTTCGACCATCCGTTCATCGGCGATATTGCCGAAGGCGGGCTGATGGTGCCGTTCGATTTGTCGGCCGAGCAGCGCCGCGGCTTCGAACGGGATTCGGTTGGCGCATCCTGGCAATCCTACGCAAGGGACGGGCTTCAATGGGCGTTGCCGATCGATGCTGCCTGTCAGGTTGCCTCGTATCGCCCCGATCTCCTGGAGCGCTACGGACCGCTGCCGCGCAGCCATGACGAGGTGCTGGAGCTCGGCCGGCGCGCCTTGAAGGACGGCAAATGGCTTGGGCTGCCGTTGGTGCCGACTGACGCCATGTGCCTGCTTTTGACGCTGGGTGAGCCCCGGGAAGACCGCGACGAGTTCATCGCCGGGGAAAAAATCGAGCGGGCCGTCGGGCAATTGCGCCAGCTTGCGGCGCTGTCGCATCCGAACTCGCCGAAATGGAACCCGATCCGTTGCTACGATCACATGATCGCGCATGACGACGTGGTCTACGTGCCGTTCGCCTTCGGCTATGTGAACTACGCCTCTAAGGCAGACAGGCCGCATCTGCGCTTCGCCGACGTGCCGACGCCGCGATCCGCCGGCGCCTTGCTCGGCGGCGCCGGCATCGGCGTCAGCGCCCAATCGCAACACAAGCAAGCCGCCATCGACTACGCGCTGTTTCTGTGCTCGCCCGGCTATCAGCGAGGCGACTATGTGAAATCCGGCGGACAGCCGGGGTCGCTGGCGGCGTGGCAGGATACCGTGGTCAACGCTCTCTCGGGCGGCTTCTTCGCCTCGACGCTGGCGACGATCCAAGCCTCCTATCTGCGCCCGACCCATCCGGGCTTCATCAGCTTCTTCCGGCAATGCGCCCCTCATGCCGCGGCGGCGATCGCCGGCGAATTGCAGGCGGCCGAGCTCGCGGACCGGCTGAACCGGCTCTATCGCGAGACCAGGGATGGCCAGCCGCAACGGAGCGTCGCGTAATGGCCGCCGATATTGCCCAGATCGTCGACGAAGGCGAAAGCGGCCGCAACGGCTATCGGGTGCCGGCGGTGGAGAAGGCGCTCGACATACTGGAATTCATGGCTGCCAGCGGCGAACCGCTGACCCAAACCGAGATCGCCACCGGAATGGGGCGCTCCATTCACGAGATCTACCGCATCCTGCTGTTGCTGGAGAAGCGCGGCTACATTTTCCGGACGCAATCGGACCGCTTCCGCCTGTCGCTGAAGCTGTTCGAACTGGCGCATATGCATCCGCCGGTGAACCGCCTGGTCGAATGCGCGCTGCCGGTGATGCGCGGCCTGGCCGCCAATGCCGACCAGAGCTGCCATCTCGTCGTGCGCGAAGGCGAGAGCGCACTGGTCGTGCTGCAGATCGATTCGCCTTTGCCGATGCGTTATTCGGTTGCCCTTGGCTCGCATTTCCCGATCCTCGAAACGAGCTCCGGCGCGGTGCTGCTGGCGCATTCGAGCCGCGCCGAGCTTGACCGCATCGTCGAACGGATCGTCGCCGCAGGCGAAGGCCAAGGCAGCCGGGCGGAAATCGAAGCGCGGCTGAACGAGGTCGCAAGGCTCGGCTATGAAATGCGCGCCTCGCTGGCTGTCGAGGGCTGCACCAACATCTCGATGCCGGTGCGCGACCATACCGGCGCCGTCATTGCCGCGCTCACCGTCCCCTTCCTGCCGCAAAAGGCCGCCCGCTTCGATCGCAGCACCGTCTTCGAGCGGACGAAGGCGGCGGCCGAGACGATATCGGCGGCGCTGGGCGCGGGCGAAGCTGCCGCCTCTTCACGTGCCGACCCGGAACGGCGGGACTATCCGTTCAGCAACTGACAAGAAATACAGGGAGAAGAAACATGAACTGGTCCAAATCGATGCTGTTTGCCTCGGCGGCGGTGCTTGCTCTGAGCGCCGCCGCGGCACACGCCGAAAACATGCCGAAGCGCATCGGCTACGTCACCAACTACGCCACGCATGAGTGGTATCAGAACGTCATCAAGGGCATGCAGTCCCGCGCCAAGGAACTCGGTATCGAGCTCGAGGTGCAGGACGCCAATCTGGACGTTGCCAAGGAGGTCTCCGCCGCCGAAGATTTCATGGCCAAGGGCGTCGACGTCCTGATCATCACGCCCGTCAACGAGGAAGGCGTCGTGCCGCTGCTGCGCCAGGCGAAATCCAACAATGTTCCGGTCGTGCTCGAAGGCAATCCGGTCAAGGGCATGACCACCATGGTCGCGATCTGCGACTACGACACCGGCTACACCGCCGGCGTCGAAGCCGGCAAATACGCCAAGGAAAAGCTCGAAGGCAAAGCCAAGGTGATGAATGTCGGCCTGCCGCTGCTGTCCGCCACGGTGCTGCGGTCGCAGGGTTTCATGGATGGCCTCAAGACCATCGTCCCCGACGCGGTCATGGTCCACGACCTCGACGGCGGTGGCAATCCGGACCGCGCGCTCGAGGTCTCTTCGGCGGCACTTGCCAAGAACGCCGACATCAACATCATCTACGGCATCAACGATTCCTCCTCGCTCGGCGGCCTTCAGGCCTGGAAAGCGGCCGGCAAGTCGCAGGATGGCCTGTTGACGGTCGGCACCGGCGGCGAAGGCCTTGCCTTCATCAATGCGATGCAGAACGAGCCGTCCTACCGCATCGAGGCGGCGATGTTCCCGGAAAAGGAAGGCTACACCGCCATCGATGCAGCGGTTAGGCTTTTCAACGGCGAAGAGGTGCCGGAACACATCGTCAGCCCGACCGCGCCGATGAACGGCGACGACTGGAACAAGTTCTACGACTACGATGGCACCACACGCAAAATCAAATGGGATGCCGTCAATGCGCTTCAGCCACCGGAAAAATGCATGAAAACTTCCGCCGATCTGAAGAAGTAAGGATTCCGGCTAGCCCTTCCCGCACGGCGGGAAGGGCATCGGATCGGATGCCGACGGCAAAACAGGTCAACCGCCCTGTTTTGGCCGGCAGTTTCCAGACGGCGACGGCACCCGATGGCCCGGAAATGAAATGGACATGAGCGAGCTTACGCAATCCTCCGCGCCAAGGCGTTTCATCGGCGGCCAGCTGCTGGGAAGCAGCCAGCTGGTGCTCGGCGTGATCCTGGCCGTGCTCTGCATGGCCATCTCGATTGCCGCGCCGCAATTCTATTCCGAGGCCAACATCATCGCCATCCTGCGCCAATGCGCGCTGGTGCTGATCGTCGCCTCCGGCATGACGATGCTGATCATCACCGCGGAAGTCGACCTGTCGGTCGGTGCATCGCTGGCTTTTGTCGGCTGCATCGGCATGGCCGTGCTGAATTC
Organism: Mesorhizobium sp. M0701; assembly: GCF_040320365.1. Lineage (NCBI taxonomy): Bacteria > Pseudomonadati > Pseudomonadota > Alphaproteobacteria > Hyphomicrobiales > Phyllobacteriaceae > Mesorhizobium > Mesorhizobium sp. M0701. The sequence goes on along the minus strand of NZ_JAMYPO010000015.1, from coordinate 19,395 downwards.
AACGCACAGCCTGACGCTCGGCCTGCTGGCGGCGCTCGCCTTTGCCGGTGCCGTCGGCCTGTTCAACGGGCTGGTCGTCACCAGGCTCAAGGTGAACTCGCTGATCGCCACCATCGGCACCATGATGATGCTGCAGGGCGGCGTTTACCTGTTCACCCGCGAGGCGGTGCAGAACCACCACCGGCTTGCCGGCTTCACCGATCTCGGCGCTGGCTATATCGGCGCGATCCCGCTGCCCGTGGTCGTTGCCGCGGTGATTTTCGCGCTGGCCGCGGCAACGCTGCGCTTCACCACGCTCGGCCGTTATCTCTACGCTGTCGGCGCCAACGAGCGCGCGGTTCGTCTCTCCGGCGTGCGCTCGCAACGGCTGAAACTGTTCGCCTTCGTCGTCACCGGCCTGTGCGTCGGCGTCGCCGGCATGATCCTGTCGTCGCTGATGAATGCCGGCCAGCCGACCGCCGGCCGCGGCTTCGAGCTGACGGTGATTGCCGCCGTCATCCTCGGCGGCACCAGCCTACTTGGCGGTCGCGGCTCGCTGCTCGGCACATTGCTTGGAGTGCTCGTGCTGAAGGTCATCGACAACGGCATCATCATCCTCGGCTGGAACCAGGATCTGCAGATGGTGGTGCCCGGAATCGTCATCATCCTGGCGACCTATCTCGACATCGTGCGGAACAGAGCCAATGTCGGTTGATTTCCTTCACCCCGGCGAAACCGTGGCTGTCGACAAAAGCGTGCCGGCGCTGGAGATGCGCGGTATCGGCAAGCGTTTTCCCGGCGTGATGGCGCTGGACAATGTCGATCTGACCTTGGAACCCGGCAAAATCCATGCCCTGATGGGCGAGAACGGCGCCGGCAAGTCGACGCTGATCAAGATCATGGCCGGGGTCTACGGCAAGGATGCCGGCACCATCCGCCTGCGCGGCCGCGAGGCCGACATCAAGTCGCCGCGCGATAGCCTGAAAGAGGGCATCAAGGTGGTGTTCCAGGAGATCGCGCTGATCGCCGAATTCAGCGTCGCCGAAAACATCTTCCTCGAAGGCTATCCGACCGGCAAAGGCGGCTCGATCGACTGGAAGAAGATCCGTGCCGATGCGGCCGCTCTGTTCAAGCGTATCGGCTTCAATGTCGACCCGGCGGCGCGCACGGGATCGCTGCCGGTCAGCCAGCAGCAGATGGTCGAGATCGCCCGCGCACTCGCCCATGAGGCCCGCGTCGTGGTGATGGACGAGCCGACCTCCTCGCTGACGCCGAACGAGGTCTCGCTGCTGTTCACCGTCATCCGCCGGCTGGCCGCGCTCGGCATCGCGGTGCTCTATGTCAGCCACAAGCTCGACGAGGTCTTCGAGATCGCCGACACCGTGACCGTGCTGCGCGATGGCCGCCACGTCTCGACCAGGCCGATCGGCGAGCACACCAACGACACGCTGATCCAGGACATGATCGGCCGGCGCATCGAAAACCTGTTCCCTCGCAAGCGCGGCGCGCCGGGCAGCAAGGTCGCGCTTTCCGTTGAAGGGCTCAGCACCGCCAAGAAGCTGAAGGATGTGTCGTTCGAGGCGCATGCCGGCGAAGTCCTCGGCTTCTTCGGCCTGATGGGGGCCGGCCGGACCGAGCTCGCCAAGGCCATCGTCGGCTACGACCCGATCACTTCCGGCGTCATTTCGGTCGATGGCAGCCGGCTGCTGCCGCACGAAACGCACACCGGCGTCCGGCTCGGCATCGGCCTGCTCACCGAGGACCGCAAGAGCGAGGGGCTGATGGGCGAGTTGCCGGTCTACCAGAATGCCAGCCTCGCTTCGCTCGGCGGTTTCGCCAAAATGGGCATTGTCGACAAGGCCAGGGAACGCAAGGCGGTGCAGGACTATGTCGACCGTTTCCGCATCCGGACGCCCAGCCTGTTCCAGCAGGTCAAGAACCTGTCCGGCGGCAATCAGCAAAAGGTGCTGATCGCGCGCTGGCTGATGCGAGGCCTGAAGGTGATCGTCGTCGACGAGCCGACCCGCGGCATCGACGTCGGCGCCAAGTCGGAGATTTTTGCGCTCATCGACCGGCTCGCCGGCGAGGGCCTGGCGGTCGTCATGATGACGTCCGAAATGCCCGAGCTGCTGGGGCTTGCCGACCGCATCGCGGTGATGTGCGAAGGCCGCCTCACCGCGATCATGCCTCGCGACGAGGCCACGCAGGAGAACATCCTCAATGCGGCAATCGGCTAAGGCGATGACGCTTCGCAAAGGGACCAAGCGATGAGCCTGGCAAGAACCGACACCATGAAAGCTGGGCCGTCCATGCTGGCGCGGCTCGTCGCGCGCCAGGAATTGGCATTGCTCCTCTGCCTCATCCTGGTGATCGCGTTCTTTTCCTTCACCGCCGAGAATTTCTTCTCCGTGCGCAACATCACCAATGTGCTCGGTCAGGCTTCGCTGGCGCTGACAGCCGGCATCGGCTGCGCCATCGTCTTCATATCAGGCGAGGTCGACATCTCGATCGGCTCGCTGCTGGCGACCATCGCCCTGCCGCTGATCATCATCATGAATGACACGAATTCTCTGCTGCTCGGCATCAGTGGCGCGCTGCTGTTCGGGCTGATCATCGGCGTCGTGAATGGCTATCTGACGGCCTACGCCGGCATCAACTCGCTGATCGTGACCCTGGGCACGATGTTCATCATGCGCGGCGGCGTTTATCTCTATACCGGCCAGCGCGCTATTCCAGACGATGCCGCGCTCGACAGCTTCATCGCGCTGTCGGACGGCCGCCTGTTCAACGTCGTTCCCTATTCGGCTGTCATCGCCATCGTCCTGCTCGCCGTCTTCGCCTACGTGATGCAGCACCGGCCGTTCGGGCGGCAGATCTATGCCGTCGGCGGCAATCCGGAAGTGGCACGGCTGGCGGGTTACGACGTGCGCCGCGTCAAGTTCACCTGCTTCATCATCAGCGCGCTGCTGGCAACGGTTGCCGGCATCATCCTGGCAGCCCGCGTCGGTTCGGCGCAGCATACCGCCGGGCTGAATTTCGAGTTCCAGGTCGTTGCCGCCACCGTGCTCGGCGGGGTGAGCCTTGCCGGCGGCATAGGCAGCCTGACCGGCATGGCGCTCGGCGTGCTGATCCTGCAGTTCCTGTCCAACGGGCTGCGCGGTCTCGGCCTGCCGACCGAGTGGCAACTGGTCATCACCGGCATGATCATCATTGCCGCCGTCGCCTTCGACGAAGCAAAGCGCCGGCGCGCCATTGGAGGCTGATATGGATCGTCTCAAAGGGAAAACCGCAATCGTCACTGGCGCCGCCGACGGCATCGGCCACGCGATCAGCGAGGCGATGGCAAGGGAAGGCGCGCACGTCTTCCTCGGCGACATCGCCGACGAGAAGGGTGAAAAATTCGCAGCCGAGCTGCGCGCCGCCGGCCACCGCGCCGACTACATCCATTGCGACGTGGCGGAGGAGGCCGACATCGCCGCCCTGATCGACGCAGCCGTCGGCAAGACCGGCCATCTCGATATTCTCGTCAACAATGCCGCCATCGCCATCGGCGGCATGCCGGTTCACGAAATGAGCGACGAGCAGTGGCACCGGCTGATCGCGGTCAACCTCACCAGCGTGTTCCGCGGCTGCAAATATGCGCTGCCACATATGATCGCGCAGAAATCGGGCTCGATCATCAACATGGCCTCGGCGCAAGGGCATATCGGGCTCGACGGCTGGACCGCCTATGCCGGCGCCAAGGGTGCGGTGATGGCGATGACGCGCCAGATGGCGGTCGAGTTCGGCCCGCTCAACATCCGCGTCAACTCGATCTCGCCCGGCACCATCAACACGCCGATGAACGACAAATTGGTCAAGGAGATCGGCGGCAATCTCGCCAAGGCCTGGGTCAAGATGCATCCGCTCGGCCGCATCGGCAAACCGTCCGAGGTGGCCGAAGCCGCCGTCTATCTGGCCTCCGACGCCGCCGGCTTCACCACCGGTACCGACCTGCGCGTCGACGGCGGCCTCACCGCGGCACCCCGCTACGTACCCGACCTGCTTTGACAACCAACGAGACATGAAATGAACAAAGCCCTCGAAGGCGTCCGCATTCTCGATTTCAGCCATCTGCTGCAAGGGCCGTTCGCCACGCAGCTGCTCGGCGACATGGGCGCCGACATCATCAAGATCGAGCGTGCCGGCGCCGGCGACATGTTCCGCGGCATGACCTTCTTCGCCAAATGGGTCGGCGGCTCCGAAAGCCCGAATTTCCTCGCCTGGAACCGCAACAAGCGCTCCATCGCGCTCAACCTGAAAAGTCGCAAGGTGCATGCCATCATCATGGACATGGCTGAGAAGGCCGATGTGGTGGTGCAGAATTTCCGCCCCGGCGTGCTCGCCAGGCTCGGCTATGGCTACGAGGATTTCAGGGCGGTCAATCCCGCCATCATCTATTGCTCGGGTTCCGGCTATGGCGAGGAGGGCCCCTACGTCGAGCGCCCCGGCCAGGACATGCTGATCCAGGGATTGTCCGGGCTGATCTCCAACACCGGCCGCGGCGATCAGGCTCCTGTTCCGGCCGGTGCCGGCCTGGCCGACCAGATCGGCGCCATGAACATGGTCTACGGCATCCTGTCGGCGCTCTACTATCGCGAGAAGACCGGCAAGGGCCAGAAGATCGAGGTCAATCTGCTCGCCGGCATGCTGGCGCATCTCAATCAGGAATATGTCGCCGTGCTCAATCTCGGCGAGGATTTCGTGCGCCCGAAGTCCGGCATCGGCCACCCCGGCATGCAGGCGCCGTTCGGCGTCTATGAAGCGAAGGACGGCGGCTATGTGTCGATCGCCATGAGCCCGTTCAAGACGCTGTATGAAGTGCTGGAGGCGCCGCAGCTTGCCGTCTACGACGATCTGAAGACGCTGTTCGACAGGCGCGACGAGGTGTTCGACAAGGTCAACGCCGAAACCAGGAAGTTTGCCACACAGGACCTGCTGGCGCGGCTACTGGCAGCCGACATCTGGTGTGCCGAGGTGAAGGACATAAGGCGCGCAGCCGAGGACCCGCAGGTCAAGCACCTGGGCATGATCACCAGCTACGATCATCCGCGCGGCGGCAAGGTCAGGGTGGTCGCGCCGGCGGTCAAGATGAGCGAGACGCCGGCTACCATAGAACGGCCGGCGCCGCTGGTCGGCCAGCATGGCCGCGAGATACTGGCCGAGTTCGGCCTCTCCAGCGACGAGATTGCAGCGCTTGAGGCGTCCGGCGACATGACCGTGGATGCTGCCTGACGATGAGCGTTTACCAGACACTCACCTTGGAAATGTTCGGGCGCGTCGCGGTCGTCACCTTCCGGCGCGCCGATCAGCTCAACGCCATGAACCGGCTGATGCAAAGCGACATCACCGAGGTTTTCGAGGCGCTGTCGCAGGATGACAGCGTCGGCGCGATCGTGGTGACAGGCGAGGGGCGCGGCTTCATGGCCGGCGCCGACATCAAGGAATACGCTGCCCAGACAGCTATCGAGTTCGACGCCTTCCAGGCCGCCGGCACGCGTATGTATGCGGCGGTCGAGAACAACGGCAAGCCGGTCATCGCCGCGGTCAACGGCTTTGCGCTCGGCGGCGGCATGGAGCTGGTGCTGTGCTGCGACATCGTCATCGCCAACCAGTTCGCGAAGCTCGGCCTGCCCGAGATCAAGCTCGGGCTGGTCCCCGGCGGCGGCGGCACCCAGCGCAGCGTCCAGAAGCTCGGCCGCAACCGCGCCAATTTTCTGCTGATGACCGGCGCCATCGTGCCGGCTTCCGAGTTCGTCGGCGCCGGTCTGGTCAACGAAATCGTCGATGCCGAAAGGCTGATGCCGCGGGTGCTGGACCTTGCCGAGATGATCGCCGCCGAACCGGCCGCAGCGATCGAAGGGCTGAAAGCGCTGACCGCGCATGCCGTTTCGGGCGATCTGGCCGACGGCATTGCCATGGAGCGCGATGTCCTGGGTGGCCTGTACCGCAGCGAGACCGGCCAGCGGCGCGTCAAGGAATTTGCTGAAAAGAGCGCGCCGCGGCCGAAGGCTGCGAAATGACGTCCCTGGTCAAGCAAAACCGGCCGCGCTTCACCGATGTCGAGGGCCTGGCCGCGATGGTCGGCGGCGGCGACGTCTTCGGTGTCGGTGGCCATCATTTTGCCCGGCTGCCGATCGCCTTGTTGCGGGCCATCGCCCGCTTGGGCGTCAAGGATCTTCGCTATGTCTGCTGGGCCGGCGGCCTGCCGCTCGAACTGCTTCTCGAAGCGAATGCCGTGGCGGAGGTCGATATCTGCTTTTCCAGCCTCGATATTTTTGGCTTGCCGCCGCGCTTCCGCGCGGCTGCCGAGACCAATGCCGTGCCGGTCCGCGACTGGACGGCGCTGGCCATGATCCAGGCGCTGCGGGCGGGGCAGCAGAACCTGCCGTTGATGCCGTTTCAGCTTCCGGAGGGTTCGGACATGCTGGCGCGCGTGCCGGGTGCGATCGCCGCGCCCGATCCGATCGCGGGAATCACGACCGGGATCATCCCGGCCTTGCGGCTCGATACGTTCGTCGTCCATGCCCAGCGTGCCGACGAGAGCGGCAATGTCCAGATCATCGGACCACGGGCGCTGGATTTCGCCATGGCCGGCGCGGCGCGCGAGGTGCTGGTGACGGTCGAGGAGATCGTCCCGGTCGGAGCGCTGCGGCATGATGGTCGGCAGAGCATTTTGACCCGCAACCAGGTGTCGGCGATCGCGCTGGCACCAGGCGGCGCCTATCCCGCCTCCTGCCTGCCATTCTATGTGACGGATTATCAAGCGTTGGCGGGGGCGTTCGCGGCCAAGGAAATACCTTTGTCGGACAGCCTGAGCATGCCTTCGGAAGGCGTGCCGGAGCGGGTTCAAGACGCTGCAAAAGTCCGCGCTGAAACAGTCCTCGCAATGCCCAGGCTCGTGCACGGCAACAAGGAGGCGTCCATCGACGAGATCATCGCCGCCCGCATTGCCGCTGAGCTCGACAATGAGAGCTTTGCCAGTGCCGGCGCGGTGTCGCCGCTCGCCAATGTCGCCTACCGGCTGGCCAAAGCGACGCACGCGCCGGACATGATCATCGCCACCATGAGTTGCGGCCATCTCGACATAGCACCGAGCCCGATGATCCTGTCGCTGATCGAAAGCCTCGATTGCGAGACGGCGGTGGCGCATGCCGGCGGCGACGACACCTATTCGACCTACTACCAGGCCGGCGCGGTGACGCATGAGATCGTCGGTGCCGCGCAGGTCGACCGCCGTGGGCGCGTCAACACCATTGCGCTGCGCAAGCGTGACGGCAGCCTTATCCGGCTGCCGGGGCAAGGCGGCATGGCCGACGTCGCCAACATGCATCGCGATTATCTGCTCTACGTCCCCCGCCATTCCGTGCAGTCGCTGGTCGAGACGGTCGAGATTGCCAGCTCGGCGCGCGGCCTGTTGACTGAGGCCGAACGCGAGCCGATGGGCTATCGGACCGGCGCGGCATTGGTGTTCACCGACCTTTGCGTGTTTCGGCTCGACTGCGAGAGCCGGCAATTGGCCGTCATCGAGACCATGCCGGGCGTGACGCGCCAGCAGCTCCAGGATGCCACCGGCTTTGCCCTGACATTCGATGCCGATTGCCGCCAAGTTGCGCTACCGTCGAACGAGACGCTCGACATCCTGCGAAACCGCATCGACCCGCTCGGCCTGCGCCGCCTCGAATTCGTCAGCGCCAGGGAGCGCAGCGCCCTGACCGCCGAGATCCTGGCCACCGACCGGCGGATGGTCGAGCGCTGCATCGCCGCACAGCGGTCGCATACTGCACCGGATTGAAGAGGGCGGCGCATGGCAAAGCCGTTGCTCGAAATGTCGGCCGCGAGGGTCTTCTTCGATGGCATCTTCACCAGCCCGCGCGTCGCCCATCCGGAAGGCGTGGCCATCCATCGCGACGGCTCGATCTGGTGCGGCACCGAAACCGGCGACCTGCTGCGCTTGGCCGCCGATGGCAGCTCGGTCGAACGCATGGGCGGTACGGAGGGCTTTTTGCTCGGCATCGCCTTCGATAGCGCGGGAAACTGTTTTGCGTGCGATTTGAGACATTCGGCGATCTTTCGCTGGGATGCCGCGACGGCTGGTATGCAGCGCTTCGCCTCGGCCGGCATCCGCGTGCCGAACTATCCGATCGTCGACGAGACACGCGGCTGGCTCTACGCTTCCGACAGCGTAGGCGAAGACAACCGCTCCGGCATTTTTCGCTACGATTTGAAGACCGGCGAAGGCGGCCTGTGGTGCAGCGAGACCATGGCCTTCGCCAACGGCATGGCGATGGCGCCGGGTGGCGATGGGCTTTACGTCGTGGAAAGCCATGCGGCCTGCGTCAGCTATGTGCCGATCCTTGCCGACGGCACGGCAGGGTCTCGCCAGCTCGTTGTGGAGGGCGTGAGCAACGTTCCCGATGGCGTCGCCTTGGCGCCGGACGGGTCGCTGTTCATCTCGTGCTACGAGCCGAGCCGCATCTATCGTTGGCGAAAACACAGCGGGCTCGAGGTGCTGATCGAGGATCCGGCGGCAACGACGCTCGCTCATCCAACCAACATCGCCTTCAAGGGCGACAAGCTCTACACCGCAAATCTCGGCCGCTGGCACATCACCGAGATCGATTTGAAGGCGATTTCCTAGATCGGGCCGAACCGGGCGGCGTTCCTCAGGGCTATTGCAGGCGGCCGTGACTGGAGCGGATGCGCAACACCTGCACCCGCAACGGCAGCTCGATCAGGAACTCTTCGTCCCGCTCCAGATGGTGGATTTTCGTCGGATCGCCGCCGGTGAACGCCGCCATCGCCTCGACGTTTTCCCAATAGGAGATCGTCACGAATTCCGAATGGGTCGGCGTGTCCTCGCGAAAGGTCTGCACGCCCAGGGCCTTCTCGATCAGCGGCTTGATGCCGGCCTCGTAATTGTAACTCTCGTAGGCATCTGCCTTTTCAGGCGCGGTTCTGCCGCGCCAGATACGAGCGATGGTCGGCGTTTTCTCCGTAGCTTTCTCTGTCATGGCCAATGAATTCCTGCTGGTCTGCTTGGTCCGCGGCGTTCGGCAAGGCCAGCCAAGGAACGCATCTCCCCGGCTGGCAGCCTGGTATCCAGTTGCCGGCGACTTTTTATCCTCCCCGGCCGACGAGCTCGCGCTGCCCCAGACAGGCCTCCTGCCGACCGGTAGGAGACTTACTCCTGATCCTCGGCGCCGCCTCCGTGGAAGAAGGACCGGATTTCCTGCATGTCGACGCTGCCGTCACCGTCCTCATCGACGGCGTTGAATATCCGCCCGACGAAATCCTGGACTTCGCTCTGAGAGAGCGCGCCATCGCCGTCCGCATCTACTATGGCGAACATCATTCGCATCTTCGCGCCATGCATCCCGCGTGCAATGCCAGCGCGGCCTCCCATCTCCCAACCTCGGTCAGGCGGGCCCATCCTGTAGCCGCGATGCCAGCGGTCGGGACCTCGCCGTTCCTCCCGGGGCGCGCGATCTTCCTGCATTCTCTCCTCCAGCATCTCGGTCATCATCTGGCGCATCATATCGCGCATGGCATCCTGGCTCTGCCCGCTCATTGCGGGCGACTGTTCGGCGCCACGATCCGGTGCCGCCGCGGCGGGCGCAGGTGGGCTCGTCTGGCCGAATGCCGGCGCGGCCAACATGGCCAGCGCCGCGGCAATTACGGTGGTTTTGCTTGCGAGCGTCATCGTATTCTCCATCGGTATGAATTGTGGCCGAATATGTCTGCATCCAAGCCAAACCGGCTGCTCGCCTCATGGTTCCTGGGCAGTCGGCACAACGGCGGAAAAGTCCGCCCGATCGCGGCAACGAAAGCTCGTTGTCCACGTTGCCATGGATGGATGCGACGCTCCACCAGGAGGAAAAAATGGCCGACGATAAGAGCAAGCGAGATTTCCGCGAGCGCGACCGCGTTGCTGCGGAAGACGACCGTGAAGTCGAGTATTTTGCCCAACAGAACGGCGTCACGGCCGACCAGGTCCGCCAGCTGATCAAGAGCTTCGGCAATGATCGCGGGCGCCTGACCGTAGCTGCGAAGGCATTGCGAGGGATTTCACCTGCCGGAGCCGACGAGGTGACCAGGGAAGCCCGCCAGCAGGCGACACCCATGCATCTCGGTAAACCCGACGAGTGATGCCAGGCAGCTGCTCTGCCGCTGCCGCGGGCGTCAGAACCTGCGGCTCAAATAGTCCGAGCCGCGCAGTCCGAACCGCCACTCGGCATCGACAGCCTTGGAAATGCCGATCCGGCGGCCTGTCAGAACGGCGCCGGCTTCGCCCGGCTGCCTGAATTCGAATGGCGGCACGTCCAGCGGCAGCCCGTCATGGGATTTGTCGATTGCCAGCGCCTGGCAAAGGCGGCCCGGTCCCGAGCAAAGCAGCCGGGGGTCGTCGACGCCGCGATTGGCCCGCATCACCTCCAGCCCTAATCGCAGTTCGATTGCGCGGATAAGCACGGCACTGCCGGGCAGGCACACGGCATTGAGACACCAGTGCAGGCCATAGGAGCGATAGACATACGCGCTGCCCGGGGCACCGAACATTGCGCCGTTGCGCACGGTCCTGCCACCGAAAGCATGCGAAGCCGGGTCATCCGGGCGATAGGCCTCGGTCTCGACGATGACGCCGCCAACGCCGTGCACAAGCAGTGTGGCGCCGATCATGTCGCGCGCCACGGTGGTGGCGTCACGGGCAAAGAATTGATGGGTGGTGGTCATTATGCAGCAGACTCGATCGCGCCTGAACCTGGCGCGTCAGCAAGGTCCCGGACCGGAAACAAAATGTCCAGCCATCGCGCCGCCGAACCTGGGGCAGCGGTATTCAGCGCAGCATGGCCGCGCCGATGAAAACTGCAGCGGCCAGCACGACGATGGCGGCAATCACCAGGACCGGCCAATATCTGCTCGGTTGGACGTCGGGCTCATCCTTCAGCGGGCGCATCGCATTGGCATAGCTCGCCTGGTTGGTAAACTTCGGCGTTTCATGGCGCGCGGCAGGGCTCTTCGGCGGGGCGTTGCCGGCTGATTCAGCGTCCGTTTCCATGGGAGCCGCAGCCGGATCGATGCCCGGGGTCTTGTCCCCTTCGCGCCCGGCGTCGATGTCGCCCCGCGCTTGCGCCGGGCTTCGCCCAAGAGGTTCTGCGTCGGTCATCGTCGAGGTCCTTTCAGAGCATCGGCGTCAAGCATTCTAACCTGCGTCTCATTTCAAAGTTCCCCCGTTTCAAAGTTCCCCCGTTTCAAAGTGCCAACGAGCGGGAACCGCCTAGGCCTGCTTACAGGAACAACCGGCGATCGAGCTGGTTGAGCAAGCATCGGGAGAGCAACATGGACTTGGTGCGCCACGCGCCCAGATCGGCAGTTCGAAACAGGCTCCAGCGCATGATCTACTTCACCGCCGACACGCATTTCAGCGACCCGCGCATTTTGCGCATCGACCGCCGCCCGTTCGGCTCGCTGGCGGAACATGACCGGTCGCTCATTGCGTTCTGGAACGAGACTGTCGGGCCGGACGACGAGGTCTGGCATCTCGGCGATTTTGCCAGGGGATCGGCCGCGTTCGTGTCGTCACTTCTGGCGTGTCTTCATGGCAGCAAGCATTTGATCATCGGCAACAACGATGCTGCGGCCACCATCGAGGCCACAGGTTGGGCGAGCACGCAACACTACAAGGAGCTGGCGCTCGACGGCAGTCTGCTGATCCTTTGCCACTACCCTTTTCGCACCTGGAACCAGATCGGCAGGAAATCGATCGACCTGCATGGCCATTCCCACGGCAGGCTGACCCCGGTCACGCGCCAGTATGACGTCGGCGTCGACAGCTGGGATTTTCGTCCGGTCACGCTGACCACCATCCTTGCCGGCCGCGGCCGAAGGGCGGCGCGGCAAAGCCGTCAAAAAGTCGAGTGATCGAAAGTGCCGGCCGTGCGTTGAGGAATTTCAACGCCAGGGAGCACGCCATGAACAGACGTGAACTGATCGATGCCGACGGCGGCAATCATGCCGCAAAACCCATTCCGCGCGCCGCGTTCGATAGCACCTTGGCCCTGCTGCGCGAAGGCTATGACTTCATTTCGGCCCGCTGCCGGCGCATGAACACCGACATCTTTGCCACGCGCCTGATGCTGCGGCCGGCAATCTGCGTCCGCGGTGCCGAGGCTGCCGAGATGTTTTATGGCGGCGACCATTTTACCCGAATTGGCGCGATGCCGCAGACCACGCTGCGTCTGCTGCAGGACAAGGGCAGCGTCCAGGCGCTCGACGGCGCCGCTCACCGCCACCGCAAGGCGCTTTTCCTGTCGATCCTGTTGGATGGTGACCAGATCGAGCGGCTCCGCGCAACCTTCCGTCGCGCCTGGCTCGACCGACTGGAAGACTGGCAGCGGCGTGACGAGATCATCCTGCTCGACGCCGCAAACCTCGTCCTGACCCAGGCGGCAGCGGATTGGGCCGGCATCCCCGCCGACAAGGATCGCGCCGAACTCTGCCGCGAGCTCAGCGGCATGGTCGAGAACGCCGGCGGCGGCATCGGGCCGTCGACCATGCTGGCGCTGTGGCGGCGCCGCCGGACCGAACGCACTATCGGCGAGCTTGTACGGCGCGTTCGAAGCGGTGCGCTTGATTTGCCGGCAAACAGCCCGGTCCGCCTGGTCAGCGAATATGTCGATGCCGAGGGAATGCCGCTCGATCTTGCCAGTGCCGCGGTCGAGATCATCAACATCATCCGGCCGGTTGTCGCCATCGGCCGCTTCATCATGTTTGCGGCGCTGGCGCTTCACCAGCACCGCCAATGGTGCGATAAGTTCGCCGCCGGCGATGACGACGGGCTGGAAGCCTTCGCCGAGGAGGTTCGCCGGCTCTATCCGTTCTTCCCGTTCATCGGCGGCCGCGCCCGCCACCCCTTCGAATGGAAGGGCTACCGCTTCGGCAAAGGCGACTGGGTTCTGCTCGACCTGCACGGCACCAACCACGATCGCCGCCTGTTTGTGGAGCCGGCCCGATTTATCCCGGAGCGCGGCTTGAGCTGGAAAACCCACGGCTTCGACTTCATCCCGCATGGCGGCGGAGATCGGGCGACTACCCATCGCTGCCCCGGAGAAGCCGTCACCGTCGCGCTGATCATGGAAGCGGTTCGCCTGCTGACGCGGTCGATGGCCTACCAGGTGCCTGATCAGGATATGACCGTCTCGCTTGCCCGCATGCCGGCGCGGCCGAAATCCGGGTTCAGGATAGATAATGTGCGGCGAAAACCCGGCTGAAAGGCTGCCGGTCGAACCGGAACCTCTGCGGAGCTGAGGCGTTCGAAAATTGCAAGGCGTAAAGGCAAACGCAATGGCTCAGAAGATCACGACAGGCGCGAACGACCGGCCGCGCAATGAAACCATCGGCCAATCCGGCGAAGGCCTGCCGGACGACAGCAGCAGGCCGCTCGAGGTCGACGAAGGCTGGGTCGCCCGGCTGAGAAACAAGCTGCAGGGCAAGCCCCGGCAAGCCGGTCAGACCAACACGGACGAAGTCCCCGCAGGCACTCCAGGCGCTGGCGAGAATATTTGCCGCCGCTGTGCAGGGTCAGGCATGATCGACGGCCGCACCTGCCCCGAATGCGGCGGAACCGGCAAGGTGACGACGCCGATAGGCGGAGGCTGAGCAATTCCAGGAAAAGTGTGAAGCGGTTTTCCGTCCGGTATTTGCGTCAAACAATAAGATAGACCGGTTCTGCGTTTCCGCGGAACGATGAACCGTCCAGCGCCGGTCAGATCGCCGGCACCCACTTCCAGAACACGCCTTCCTTGCGGTTGGGGTAGTGCTTGAACTCGCATTCGAAGCGCCAGCCGTAAGTCTTGGCGGCGGCAAGTGCTTCCTTGCTGACCGGGTTCATGCCGGTTCCCGGCGCAAACCAGTCCTCCAGCAAGTCGTCGGGGATATAGGCGCCGATCCTCAAAGGCAGCTTTTCGAGGACGAAATCCATTTCGGGTGGTGCGGGCACGGGGCGCTCCTTCGATCTATCTCACGAAGAAGTCGTTCGAGGCCGATTGAGTTCCAAGGCGATCGGCGGGATCGAAGATGACCGTCGTGAGGGGGCAGGGCTGGATTCGACCTTTGGCTTACGAATAGCCGAAATAGAAATCGGCAAATCGCAAGTTTAGCGCACCCGACAGGATTCGAACCTGTGACCTCTGCCTTCGGAGGGGAACGCTGCTGAGCTGCGGTGCGAATCGCCCAACGCTAGCCCGCAGATTCGCTTACCATTTCACCGGAGCGAGCCCGGTCTCGTTGGAAAGCCACAACATGTTAGCGCCCGCCTGCGCATATCATCAATTCTTCCACGGATGATCTACTCGCGGCGCTGGCCGCTATCACACTTGCTCGTGCCAGCGTGGTTTGCTCACCAACTCCGGAATACAGATCGCGAACTGACTCGTGGTTGGCATTTAGCACCATTATCGAGGCACCGCGCCCAGCGGCCCTGACTACAGCGTCGCGAAGCCGAATCTGATCAGCCCAAGAGAAGATCTTGTCGTTGTATTTTATGAACCCATTGTAGTTATGCTTTACCGTATATGGAGGATCAACAAATACGAAATCGTCTGCCTCTGCCATGTCAATGGTGCTCTCGAAATCGGTCACAGACAACGTGGCCGATTGCAAAGAAACGGACGTCTTTTCAAAATCGTCTGTCTGCATGATTACGTCAGTCTTTGTACCAATTGGAACGTTAAACTGATTGCGCAAATTAACCCGGTATAGGCCGTTCCAGCAAGTTCGGTTCAAGTAAATGAACCATGCTGCCAGCTCAATCGACGGCTTCGGCTTCACCGCCCGTGTAGCGTAGTAGTGACTGTCACTATGTCGAGCGTGATGGTATCGCAGCAATCGGCCAACCTCTAAAGGTGCATCACGGATCGCGCTATAGGTAGTTATCAAATCCAAATTCAGATCGCTTAAGAAAGCTTTCTGGGGACGCAACGCGAAGAAAACAGCAGCGCTGCCGAGAAATGGCTCGATATAGCGCCCCTTAAATTCCGGGACAAAATGAAGATGATTTTCGCAAAACCACCTCTTCCCGCCGGCCCATTTTAGAAACGGGACAACAATTTCGTCCGTTTGGAATGTCCAGCTCATTCGGCTTACCTTGTCCCCACGATCCGAAGATTGATTCTCACTAAAATTCATCGATAGGGATTTCCGCCGCTTCGCAGCGCTCGTAAAGGACGCCCTTTAACCAAACAAGAAAATTTAGATCGTCATCCGTCAGTTGCCTGTATATTGAACTGTGTGAGGCAACATTCCTAATGTCATTGAACTCTTTTATCCAGTCAACGTGGTATTCCTTTGATTTTGGATTAATGCTAACCAGTGGAATGCTGAAGATTGTCTTAAAGTACTCCCAATTTCCTTTCTGTTTTATAATCGTCTCGAAATCTATTAGGTGTAAGTACGCCTCCTTCGGAGCTCGCTTTTCCGGTCTAACTTGTTGCTGGGCGTTATAGGCCGCTTGTTTTATCTTGCTATCAGCGATTCCGAGCTCCCAGTACTTCTTCTCCCCAGAAGGAAGTTCGTCTTTCCCATAGATGTCCTTCAATTTTTCAACTACGACGCCAGAAATAAGCTTCGTCATGTCTTCGACGTCGAGTTTTGCTTGAGCGCGCCTCTCGTCGTTTGACTTTGCTTTATAATCGCGAAATTCGTCGGGTCCAAATGTTGGCGTCTCAGATGTGATCAAATCGCAGAGGTGAAAGAAGTAGTCACGAACGCCACCCTCGCCGTATTGCTTAGCAAATCGAGCTTCAATGTCTACCGCATCGGCGGTCTTGAGCCAATCGATCAGTGGCTTACAAAATTTGGCTACGCAGGCGTCAATCTCATCGAGTGATGCAAGAACAGGATCGATCTTTCCTGCAGCATGCTGGAATCTCAGTACTTCATTAAGCAGCAAAAGATGCGCTCGTATCCCAGGGTTTGTAACGATATGCGCGGTACGCCCTGCCGCCCATTTTTCGGGAACAGCATCTTCAATCCTTCTAAAATAGCTATTTATTGCTCGTCTCGCCCGATCGAGAGTGCTGGAATCGGTGGCATCCGAAAGATATCCACCAAGACGAACCTTCTTAACGACGCGACCTAGGAGTTGGGATCGCTTCAAACCCTTCTGAATCTCAGGCACCGTCAGCACTTGCGCATCAGACGCTGGCACACCCGGAGTTTGGAAACGACCATAGAAAGGGCTCGTTGAATCTAGCGCCAACTTCCGAATGAGAAACGATGATATCGCTGACAGCGCTTCATCGGGATCGTCACTGCCCATTTGAAGGTCGGCCTGCAGGGCCACTAAAAGGCTCGCCGGGACGCTTTTCTGCTTGTGGTTTATCGTTATGAAAAGTTCAGCCTCCTTTACGGTGGCCATTTGCTCGAACGCGACAACAAAAAGCGGTTGTTTCAAATATTCTTCCGGCAGGTTTGTGAATCCAAGCAGCCGGTGCTGACCATCAATTACCCAAGCGCTTTTGAACTTGTTTGGCAGAACCAAATGGCCAAATTTTAGGCCCTCTATTGTGTTGTCGGATTTAGAGAGAGGCTCAAAAACACATGGATCGGTGAAGTTAATAAGGATGTTTGTAGGAAAATAACCACCGTCAGTGATAAATTTTCCGATGCTTTGAAGTCGCTTCTTTTCAACCATGCGCTGGTAAGCGGGAGTGCCGTCGGGGTTGTTTAAAGCATGATGGTTGACAAATGCGATCTTAAGAAGATGGCCAGCTGGAATAGTAAACGAGTAAAAGTTTTCTGTTCCAAGTCGTCCCTTGACGGCGGGGACCTTGTATCCGCTTAAGGCAGGAATCTCTTGGCCCTTGAGGAACTCGGCCAAGAACTGATATTTTCCTGCAGAGCCGACGTGCTTAATAAAAGCTTCAAAATACTGAAGCTCGTTTTCGGTTATTATGCGTATTCCTTCTCCAGAAGCTCGCGCGACGTCCGGCTCTGTCCACACTATATTGTCAGTGACATAGATCCATACAATTTTTGGATTATACCCTTCGCCAAAATGGGACCGAATGGCATTTGCGACGGACTTTTTTAAGAACGCGGTCTCATGCAGGTCCTTCTGCAGTGACTTCCTGCCACGGACCTCCTTCGACTTGCATTCAAAGACAAGCGCCGTCTCGGAATCTTTCGCGAAAACGTCAATCTGTTTGGTACCCGTCGAGCCGTCGGTTCGCGAATACGAGATTTTGAAAGCTCCACCGTTCAGGACGGAGTAACCCATATCTCTGCACAGACACCAGACACGGTCCTCCAAACTTGCGGCTATGGATTTAGCCTTTTGGACGACCGTCACACGCTTCTGACGTCTGAGAACTTTCCAGCCCTTGGCCTCCGCGTCGTCAGTGTCCGCGATGTGTACTGTCTTTTTTACAATAGGGGATCTGCGTGTCTTGTAGGCTTTGGCAAGAGCGAGGCTATCGATAAGCAATGGCTTGAGTGCAATCGAAACCGATTTAACGTCAATCCTTGTTGTTGCGAGGGCGGCTTCGCTTTCGGCTGCTTCTGCGTAGGAGATGTCCGTCATTCTTTCTCTCCGCTCGCGATTCGGATCATAGTAGTAACTCATGGAATCATTTATTGAGGTGAGGTCAACTGTTCGCTGGGATTGTCCCGCCTTTCGTGATTGCTTTTCGTTCGTTCTACGTCACGAGCTAGAGCATGATGCGCCCCGAATCGGGCATCTTCGCCACATTACGAAACGGCCACCGGACCTGATAGACAAATGCATGACCATCTTAGCGCCCGGCGGAACGGGGAATTCCATGGGATTGTTTTTCGTTCTGATTGTCATCCGACACCGCTGACTTCGCCTGGAGAACGGGAAGATGAAGAATGAACCAGCAGAGTGGTGACTTGATGTCTATCGATGTCTACTGTCGTACGCTATGGGCGTTACACTACCACAAGGGCTGAAAATTGCGGGGTATCGAGTTACCCTTTTCAAGGAGGCTCTCCGTGCTTTCCGCCGAACTCGCTCGCCGAACAGTTTTGTGGAGTTGAAGAGCCTCTTTGGTAATTCCCGCAACGGAGCCGTCGTTTTCGAGGAGTGCCTTGATCGTGGCCTGATCGTGGAAAAGGAAAGTCGGTACGAACTGTCCGCAGCGGGCGAAGCAATTGCCGACGCTAAGGCAACGAAGCGAGCGGCCCTTTCGCGTGCACTGAAGCTTATCGACGAACTGCTTGATCGCGCGGCAGCGCTAAATGCAGATACCAATGGCGCGAGCTTCATCGATCAAGTCTGGCTTTTCGGCAGCACGATGCGGGCTGAGGAAACTGTCGGGGACATTGACATAGCTCTTACTACCAGTAGGCGACCACCCTTTGACGCAGACTGGAATGCCATGAAGGCACACGTCAAGCGCCTTCTCTTAGCTCACAAGGACGTGCCCCGGGTCTTGTGGAATGAAGAAAATTGGCTGATCGAACGAGCGTTGTTCGGCAAACGCCGGCACCCCCTTTTCGCCGGCGTGCGTGTCGGCATTTCTGACCTGCAGCAGCTCGGGGTGCCGTGCCGCCTGATTTTCGATCGTGAACGTGGAGGGCGTGTCGATGATAATATCTTGGCTCGTCATCCGAATTCGCCAGGAAGAAGCAAGGAAATCGATCCTCCACGCCCACTCCCTGATCTCGCGCCCGCACCCTTGCGACCGATGGACGGCCGATGGGCCGCAAATCACCAGCCGTGGGGCACGATCAGTCCTTATCACATTTTCGGGAGTTGGAATGACGCTGCGCATGGACTCTTCGCTAGCTACCCAGAAGGTTTGAGAGTCGTCGGAGACGGTCATTGCCTGTTCAAAATCGAATGGACGCCGAAGAGACTTCAGCACGTCGGACTTGATGGCCGCGCCAAAGTTGCGATTTTCAAACAAAGCTGGTGGGGCGGCCTCAGCCTTGTCCTCTGCCGCGAGATAATAGTCGGTGACGAGGTGCAGCTCATCGCGAGCTTTGAAGCGCTTCAACTCCTTCGAGTGCGATCACAGGTTTGGGGCCTTCTCGATGATGTAGCGAGCGCCATCGCTTTAATTCTCGCCGCAGACGCTGAGAGGATCATCCGCCGGGAAATGGAGCAAGGACGCACGAGACAAGTCAGAATTTCGCTGAATGGCGCTGAGCTCAAGGAAACAATACGTGGCCAGGTTCTCGCGACGGTCGGCGACCGTCTCGTCGAGCGCCGTGTCAAAATCGAGCCCGAGGGCTGGAATGGCCAGCCGGTGCAGATCTCGACTTCTGAATTGTGCGCGGCCTGAGACATAGGTGACGTTTTGTACCGGACACATGGGTAACACTTTTGGCTTTTGGCCGGAGGTGTTGATGCCGTGG